>NZ_CP102282.1:2387500-2727500 GCF_025150745.1 Eubacterium ventriosum | reverse complement strand
ACCTCCAGCTAAGGTCCCAAAGTGAGTGTTAAGTGGAAAAGGATGTGGGATTTCGAAGACAACTAGGATGTTGGCTCAGAAGCAGCCATTCATTCAAAGAGTGCGTAATAGCTCACTAGTCGAGAGGTCCTGCGCCGAAAATGTCCGGGGCTAAACACTACACCGAAGCTGAGGAATGACAATGTCATTGGTAGAGGAGCATTCTTAACTGCGACGAAGCTGTACCGAAAGGAGCAGTGGAGTGTTAAGAAGAGAGAATGCCGGAATGAGTAGCGAGAGTGAGGTGAGAATCCTCACGGCCGAATATCTAAGGTTTCCAGGGTAAAGCTGATCTGCCCTGGGTAAGTCGGGACCTAAGGCGAGGTCGAAAGACGTAGTCGATGGACAACAGGTTGAAATTCCTGTACTGCAATGTATCAGAAATGTGGGGACACAGACAGAGAGCCGGAGCCGGGAATGGAGAAACCGGTGCAAGCGGGGTAGGAGAACAGCAGGCAAATCCGCTGTTCAATTTGAAGACGTGACGCGGAGTGAAATTAAAGTAGCGAAGCCGGTGAGCTGGCTGTCAGGAAAAGCCGCTATTGTGTACATTGTACCCGTACCGTAAACCGACACAGGTGGATGAGGAGAGAATCCTAAGGCCGACGGAAGAAGCATTGTTAAGGAACTCGGCAAAATGGCCCCGTAACTTCGGGATAAGGGGTGCCTACGAAGGTAGGCCGCAGAGAATTGGCCCAAGCAACTGTTTAGCAAAAACACAGGTCTATGCGAAACCGTAAGGTGATGTATATGGGCTGACGCCTGCCCGGTGCTGGAAGGTTAAGGGGAGAGGTTAGACATGAGTCGAAGCCTTGAACTTAAGCCCCAGTAAACGGCGGCCGTAACTATAACGGTCCTAAGGTAGCGAAATTCCTTGTCGGGTAAGTTCCGACCCGCACGAAAGGCGTAATGATTTGGGCACTGTCTCGACAATGCATCCGGTGAAATTGAAGTACCAGTGAAGATGCTGGTTACCTGCGCCAGGACGGAAAGACCCCATGGAGCTTTACTCTAGCTTGATACTGGGATTCGATATTGCATGTACAGGATAGGTGGGAGACTAGGAGACATGAACGCCAGTTTGTGTGGAGTCGCCCTTGGGATACCACCCTTGCAGTATTGGGTTTCTAACATGCAGCCGTGATCCGGCTGGTGGACAATGTCAGGTGGGGAGTTTGACTGGGGCGGTCGCCTCCGAAAGGGTATCGGAGGCGCTCAAAGGTTCCCTCAGAATGGTCGGAAACCATTCGAAGAGTGCAAAGGCAGAAGGGAGCTTGACTGTGACACCGACGGGTGGAGCAGGTACGAAAGTAGGACTTAGTGATCCGGTGGTATAAAGTGGGATTGCCATCGCTCAACGGATAAAAGCTACCCTGGGGATAACAGGCTTATCACTCCCAAGAGTTCACATCGACGGAGTGGTTTGGCACCTCGATGTCGGCTCATCGCATCCTGGGGCTGTAGTAGGTCCCAAGGGTTGGGCTGTTCGCCCATTAAAGCGGTACGCGAGCTGGGTTCAGAACGTCGTGAGACAGTTCGGTCCCTATCCGGCGTGGGCGTAGGATATTTGAGAGGAGCTGTCCTTAGTACGAGAGGACCGGGATGGACTGACCTCTGGTGTACCTGTTGCACTACCAAGTGCATGGCAGGGTAGCCAAGTCGGGAAGGGATAAACGCTGAAGGCATCTAAGCGTGAAGCCCCCCTCAAGATGAGATATCCCATTCGCAAGAATTAAGACCCCTTGAAGACGACGAGGTTGATAGGTCAGAGGTGGAAGTGTGGTAACACATGGAGCTGACTGATACTAATAGGTCGAGGGCTTATCCATGAAGGAAGGAAAGAGGAGTTATCTCCCCGGATGAAGGATTTCAGTGTGTGGTTTTGAGCGTATAATCAAAAAGAATAACAGTTTCAGCGAAGACTGAAGGAATAATCCTCGATAGCTCAATGGTAGAGCACTCGGCTGTTAACCGAGGGGTTGTAGGTTCGAGCCCTACTCGGGGAGCTTTTTTGCATTAAAAAACAGGTGCGAAAGACGGGGAAGAGGAAAGAAAAGACAGGAAAAAAACGAACAGGGACAGAGAAAAGAAACAAGGCTCCATGGTCAAGCGGTTAAGACACCGCCCTTTCACGGCGGTAACAGGGGTTCAAATCCCCTTGGAGTCACTAAGAAATTCATACGCCGATGTGGCTCAATTGGCAGAGCAGCTGATTTGTAATCAGCAGGTTAACGGTTCGAGTCCGTTCATCGGCTTTCATGTGAGGACCTGTAGCTCAGTTGGTTAGAGCAACCGGCTCATAACCGGTCGGTCCCGGGTTCGAGTCCCCGCAGGTCCACTTATTGTGATTATTCATGATTGCAATGACATCAGGAGGATGAAACCAACAAGGTTGTGAGAAATCCTGATGAAAACAAATCCAGCACAGCCCGTGAGGACGGGAGAAAACAAACCTAAAGCATGGGATCTTAGCTCAGCTGGGAGAGCATCTGCCTTACAAGCAGGGGGTCACAGGTTCGAGCCCTGTAGGTCCCACTTGTACAATTAAACAGTACAATGCCGGCGTGGCGGAACTGGCAGACGCGCAGGACTTAAAATCCTGTTGTGGCAACACAGTACCGGTTCGATTCCGGTCGCCGGCATTAAGCAAGCATCTCCAAAAGAGGTGCTTATGTGCGTGTAGCTCAGTTGGATAGAGCGTCTGGCTACGGACCAGAAGGTCGTGGGTTCGAATCCTGTCACGCACACTTGCCCCTGATTAATATCAGGGGGTATTTTTTTATAAATCTAAAATTGCTACTAAATAAATGTTAGATAGAACGTTTTTAAGTAAAAAAATTAAAAAATAATAAAAAGCAGCATTAATATAAATTGAATATAGATAAATTGAATTGACTATTTACTCATAGTATATACACCTGATTGGAAGTATCCGGAAGTAACTACAGATAGCAAGAAAATTAAAATAGTTAGGGGGAAAACTAAAAAAATTAAATTATATAGTAACCCACAACAAGCAAATTATGAGGTTTATTGGACATCTGAAGATTCTTCTATTGCAAAAGTTATGTCCGATGGAACTGTAAAGGCGAAGAAAAAGGGAAGCGTAAAAATATATGCAGACATATACTGATGATGGAGAATTTTATGACGATTTACAATGGACAGTTACCGTAATGCCGAAGAATCCAAGCTTTAAGTCTGTTTCTAAGAAAATGAAAAGCTTTAAGCAAAAGTATCTTAAGTACAAATTGGTAAAAAAGAATAAAAAAGCAATTTTGTATGGTGGATATAATACAGTTAAGTGAAATAAAAAAGTGTATACAGAAGGGTTTGGGCATATTGGTACGTTTTATCCATATATTGAATTGAATAAAAAATCAGGAAAAACGTCAATATAGTTGAGGTTCGTATGTAATGTTACGTTAGTTTCAATAAATACTTATGATGATATGGGATTGAATCGAGTGTCTTTTAAATCAGGATCAAAAAATGTAAAGTTTGATTATAACAGTAGTTATAAAGATAAAATTAAGAAAGGTATTTTACAAATAACCAACAATGGAACAGTGAGATTATCTAGTAATAGTAAAGAAAACATAGATAAAATTAATACATTGGAGAAAATTCTGGGACGTAAGCATGTAACATTAAAGGCATATGATACAGAAGAAGGAGCTTATGTAAAATATGAATTAAATAATTTAACAAAGAAAACATGGAAAAAAGTTATTAGTGACTACAAAAAAATCCTTGAAATGTATTAATAAGTATGCAACAGAAAATGACTTTTCAAAAACTTCAAAAAAGTTATTGACAACCCCTTAAAGTTATGATAAATTATACGAGTTGTCGCTGAGATAACAAAAATGAATTTTAAAAAGTTGTTGACAGACAAGGAAAATTATGGTAAATTATTCTGGCTGTCGAAAAACGACAGAAATTCTTGAAAAAGAAAAATAAAAAGTTGTTGACAAGCGACTGCAAGTGAGATATAATAAACAAGCTGTCGCAAAGAGACAGCAAACAGGAACATTGATAATTGAACAGCAACCATCCCTGAAAATTCAAAAATAAAATTTTCAGAGCGAACATTGTTAATTCGAGTAATCGAAGCTAACGATTTCCAAAACAACAGTAATGGATGAATGGCTAACGTCATTCTGACAGAACAAACACTTTTAACGAGAGTTTGATCCTGGCTCAGGATGAACGCTGGCGGCGTGCTTAATACATGCAAGTCGAACGAAGCACCTTGGACAGAATCCTTCGGGAGGAAGACCATTGTGACTGAGTGGCGGACGGGTGAGTAACGCGTGGGTAACCTGCCTTGTACAGGGGGATAACAGTTGGAAACGACTGCTAATACCGCATAAGCGCACAGTACCGCATGGTACGGTGTGAAAAACTCCGGTGGTACAAGATGGACCCGCGTCTGATTAGCTGGTTGGTGAGGTAACGGCCCACCAAGGCGACGATCAGTAGCCGACTTGAGAGAGTGATCGGCCACATTGGGACTGAGACACGGCCCAAACTCCTACGGGAGGCAGCAGTAGGGAATATTGCACAATGGGGGAAACCCTGATGCAGCGACGCCGCGTGAAGGAAGAAGTATTTCGGTATGTAAACTTCTATCAGCAAGGAAGAAAATGACGGTACTTGACTAAGAAGCCCCGGCTAAATACGTGCCAGCAGCCGCGGTAATACGTATGGGGCAAGCGTTATCCGGATTTACTGGGTGTAAAGGGAGCGTAGGCGGCATGGCAAGTCAGAAGTGAAAGCCTGGGGCTCAACCCCGGAATTGCTTTTGAAACTGTCAGGCTAGAGTGTCGGAGGGGTAAGCGGAATTCCTAGTGTAGCGGTGAAATGCGTAGATATTAGGAGGAACACCGGTGGCGAAGGCGGCTTACTGGACGATTACTGACGCTGAGGCTCGAAAGCGTGGGGAGCAAACAGGATTAGATACCCTGGTAGTCCACGCCGTAAACGATGAATACTAGGTGTCGGGGGACAATAGTTCCTCGGTGCCGAAGCAAACGCATTAAGTATTCCACCTGGGGAGTACGTTCGCAAGAATGAAACTCAAAGGAATTGACGGGGACCCGCACAAGCGGTGGAGCATGTGGTTTAATTCGAAGCAACGCGAAGAACCTTACCTGCTCTTGACATCCCACTGACAGGTCAGTAATGTGACCCTTTCTTCGGAACAGTGGAGACAGGTGGTGCATGGTTGTCGTCAGCTCGTGTCGTGAGATGTTGGGTTAAGTCCCGCAACGAGCGCAACCCTTGTCTTTAGTAGCCAGCAGTACGGCTGGGCACTCTAGAGAGACTGCCAGGGATAACCTGGAGGAAGGCGGGGATGACGTCAAATCATCATGCCCCTTACGAGCAGGGCTACACACGTGCTACAATGGCGTAAACAAAGGGAAGCGACCCCGTGAGGGTAAGCAAATCTCAAAAATAACGTCTCAGTTCGGATTGTAGTCTGCAACTCGACTACATGAAGCTGGAATCGCTAGTAATCGCGAATCAGAATGTCGCGGTGAATACGTTCCCGGGTCTTGTACACACCGCCCGTCACACCATGGGAGTTGGATATGCCCGAAGTCAGTGACCCAACCGTAAGGAGGGAGCTGCCGAAGGTGGAGCCGATAACTGGGGTGAAGTCGTAACAAGGTAGCCGTATCGGAAGGTGCGGCTGGATCACCTCCTTTCTAAGGAAGAAGAAGTAAGGAATGATGCTGTTCAATTATGAATGTTCCTAAAAGGAACAAAGAAACTTCCGGTGGCGATGCGCCTGGGGGAAACACCCGTCCACATCCCGAACACGATGGTTAAGACCCAAGCGGCCCATGGTACTATGCTGGAGACGGCATGGGAGAGCAGGTGGCTGCCGGATTTAAAAAAGAAATCATTCATGAGAATGTTTTACATAGATGCTGGTTTGACCAGTGATTAGATGTTAAAAGAAATTTTAGCATGTAATGACTGATTAAAAACAGTCAACAAGAATAAAAGATTGTACATTGAAAACTACATACTGAAATATCTAGAAATAAATGTTTGTATAAAAACGAACATGCCAATTTCAAGACATCCGAGGCGCATCGAAAGATGCGAAGAAAGAATGAGAAATCATTCAAGAGTAAACACAAGTAACGCAAGTTACAAACTGAGAACAACTCAGACCGACCAACTGTTGCAACGCTATGCAACAGGGTAATGGTTAAGCTAATAAGAGCGCAGGGTGGATGCCTTGGCACTAAGAGCCGAAGAAAGACGTGATAAGCTGCGAAAAGCTGCGGGGAGGAGCAAATGTCCATTGATCCGCAGATGTCTGAATGGGGAAACCCGTCTGGAAGAACTCCAGTCACTGCATGTTGAATACATAGGCATGCAGGGGGAACCCGGTGAACTGAAACATCTAAGTAGCCGGAGGAAAAGAAAGAAAAATCGATTTCCAAAGTAGCGGCGAGCGAAATGGAAGGAGCCCAAACCGGGATGCGTGCATTCCGGGGTTATGGACCGCAACAAGTGACCCGTAAGATAGAAGAATGGCATTGGGAAAGCCAGCCACAGAGGGTGAAAGCCCCGTATTCGAAATCAGAAGGGAGCGAGCGGGATCCGAAGTACTACGAGACACGTGGAACCTTGTAGGAAATCGGGGGGACCACCCCCCAAGGCTAAATACTCCTTAGTGACCGATAGCGCATAGTACTGTGAAGGAACGGTGAAAAGAACCCCGGGAGGGGAGTGAAAGAGAACCTGAAACCCTGTGTTTACAAGCTGTGGAAGAGCTTTACATGCTCAACCGCGTACTTTTTGTAGAACGGTCCGGCGAGTTACTCTTACTGGCAAGGTTAAGCACCAAAGGTGTGGAGCCGAAGGGAAACCAAGTCTTAACAGGGCGAGTTAGTCAGTGTGAGTAGACCCGAAACCGGGTGACCTACCCATGTCCAGGATGAAGTTGCCGTAAAAGGCAATGGAGGTCCGAACACACATCCGTTGAAAAGGGTGGTGATGAGGTGTGGGTAGCGGAGAAATTCCAATCGAACCCGGAGATAGCTGGTTCTCCTCGAAATAGCTTTAGGGCTAGCCTCAATTTAGTCTTGCGGAGGTAGAGCACTGAATATCCTAGGGGGCGTCAAAGCTTACCGAAGATTATCAAACTCCGAATGCCGTAAAGATGATGATTGGGAGTCAGACTGCACGAGATAAGTTGGGTAGTCAAAAGGGAAACAGCCCAGACCTCCAGCTAAGGTCCCAAAGTGAGTGTTAAGTGGAAAAGGATGTGGGATTTCGAAGACAACTAGGATGTTGGCTCAGAAGCAGCCATTCATTCAAAGAGTGCGTAATAGCTCACTAGTCGAGAGGTCCTGCGCCGAAAATGTCCGGGGCTAAACACTACACCGAAGCTGAGGAATGACAATGTCATTGGTAGAGGAGCATTCTTAACTGCGACGAAGCTGTACCGAAAGGAGCAGTGGAGTGTTAAGAAGAGAGAATGCCGGAATGAGTAGCGAGAGTGAGGTGAGAATCCTCACGGCCGAATATCTAAGGTTTCCAGGGTAAAGCTGATCTGCCCTGGGTAAGTCGGGACCTAAGGCGAGGTCGAAAGACGTAGTCGATGGACAACAGGTTGAAATTCCTGTACTGCAATGTATCAGAAATGTGGGGACACAGACAGAGAGCCGGAGCCGGGAATGGAGAAACCGGTGCAAGCGGGGTAGGAGAACAGCAGGCAAATCCGCTGTTCAATTTGAAGACGTGACGCGGAGTGAAATTAAAGTAGCGAAGCCGGTGAGCTGGCTGTCAGGAAAAGCCGCTATTGTGTACATTGTACCCGTACCGTAAACCGACACAGGTGGATGAGGAGAGAATCCTAAGGCCGACGGAAGAAGCATTGTTAAGGAACTCGGCAAAATGGCCCCGTAACTTCGGGATAAGGGGTGCCTACGAAGGTAGGCCGCAGAGAATTGGCCCAAGCAACTGTTTAGCAAAAACACAGGTCTATGCGAAACCGTAAGGTGATGTATATGGGCTGACGCCTGCCCGGTGCTGGAAGGTTAAGGGGAGAGGTTAGACATGAGTCGAAGCCTTGAACTTAAGCCCCAGTAAACGGCGGCCGTAACTATAACGGTCCTAAGGTAGCGAAATTCCTTGTCGGGTAAGTTCCGACCCGCACGAAAGGCGTAATGATTTGGGCACTGTCTCGACAATGCATCCGGTGAAATTGAAGTACCAGTGAAGATGCTGGTTACCTGCGCCAGGACGGAAAGACCCCATGGAGCTTTACTCTAGCTTGATACTGGGATTCGATATTGCATGTACAGGATAGGTGGGAGACTAGGAGACATGAACGCCAGTTTGTGTGGAGTCGCCCTTGGGATACCACCCTTGCAGTATTGGGTTTCTAACATGCAGCCGTGATCCGGCTGGTGGACAATGTCAGGTGGGGAGTTTGACTGGGGCGGTCGCCTCCGAAAGGGTATCGGAGGCGCTCAAAGGTTCCCTCAGAATGGTCGGAAACCATTCGAAGAGTGCAAAGGCAGAAGGGAGCTTGACTGTGACACCGACGGGTGGAGCAGGTACGAAAGTAGGACTTAGTGATCCGGTGGTATAAAGTGGGATTGCCATCGCTCAACGGATAAAAGCTACCCTGGGGATAACAGGCTTATCACTCCCAAGAGTTCACATCGACGGAGTGGTTTGGCACCTCGATGTCGGCTCATCGCATCCTGGGGCTGTAGTAGGTCCCAAGGGTTGGGCTGTTCGCCCATTAAAGCGGTACGCGAGCTGGGTTCAGAACGTCGTGAGACAGTTCGGTCCCTATCCGGCGTGGGCGTAGGATATTTGAGAGGAGCTGTCCTTAGTACGAGAGGACCGGGATGGACTGACCTCTGGTGTACCTGTTGCACTACCAAGTGCATGGCAGGGTAGCCAAGTCGGGAAGGGATAAACGCTGAAGGCATCTAAGCGTGAAGCCCCCCTCAAGATGAGATATCCCATTCGCAAGAATTAAGACCCCTTGAAGACGACGAGGTTGATAGGTCAGAGGTGGAAGTGTGGTAACACATGTAGCTGACTGATACTAATAGGTCGAGGGCTTATCCATGAAGGAAGGAAAGAGGAGTTATCTCCCCGGATGAAGGATTTCAGTGTGTGGTTTTGAGCGTATAATCAAAAAGAATAACAGTTTCAGCGAAGGCTGAAGGAATAATCCTCGATAGCTCAATGGTAGAGCACTCGGCTGTTAACCGAGGGGTTGTAGGTTCGAGCCCTACTCGGGGAGCTTTTTTGCATTAAAAAACAGGTGCGAAAGACGGGGAAGAGGAAAGAAAAGACAGGAAAAAAAAGAACAGGGACAGAGAAAAGAAACAAGGCTCCATGGTCAAGCGGTTAAGACACCGCCCTTTCACGGCGGTAACAGGGGTTCAAATCCCCTTGGAGTCACTAAGAAATTCATACGCCGATGTGGCTCAATTGGCAGAGCAGCTGATTTGTAATCAGCAGGTTAACGGTTCGAGTCCGTTCATCGGCTTTCATGTGAGGACCTGTAGCTCAGTTGGTTAGAGCAACCGGCTCATAACCGGTCGGTCCCGGGTTCGAGTCCCCGCAGGTCCACTTATTGTGATTATCGAAAGTCACAATCATACAGGGACAGAAGTCCCAAAGAGAGAAGAACAAATCCAGCACAGCCCGTGAGGACGGAAGAAAACAAACCTAAAGCATGGGATCTTAGCTCAGCTGGGAGAGCATCTGCCTTACAAGCAGGGGGTCACAGGTTCGAGCCCTGTAGGTCCCACTTGTACAATTAAACAGTACAATGCCGGCGTGGCGGAACTGGCAGACGCGCAGGACTTAAAATCCTGTTGTGGCAACACAGTACCGGTTCGATTCCGGTCGCCGGCATTAAGAAAGCATCTCCAAAAGAGGTGCTTATGTGCGTGTAGCTCAGTTGGATAGAGCGTCTGGCTACGGACCAGAAGGTCGTGGGTTCGAATCCTGTCACGCACACTTGCCCCTGATTAATATCAGGGGTTATTTTTTATTAATAATATTAAACTTATACTAGCTATAAGATCTTATTTTCTATTAACAATAAGATTTAATTTTAAAAAGAAGATTTCATTGTTGTTAACAATAAGATTTAATTATTTTTAAATGAATAATTTTGATTTTATTTTGCATAATACTTATGTGACAAATAATTAATCAGGAGGCAAATATGTCAAACAATTATTCAAAATCAAAAAACTATGAGTCAGATTATTCAAAGTCAAAGAATTGCAAGGATAGTGCTTATGATGAAAGTCATTTAAAAAACAGTAATTCTAAAACAGGTCAGGCAAAGAATAAATCTTCAGAAAACAGTTATTCAAAGAATAGTTACAAAAATGGCTATAAGAATAGTTACAAAAATGAAGATTCAGATGAATAAAAAAATCATTTGGTTTTCGAAAAAATTTAGAAAAATTGTATACAGTTAAATAAGAGGGTTGTGGCATTTGCTTAGTTTTTTATTTATTTAAGAAAACATAACAATGCTACAGCTCTTTTTCTTACAAAATTTAATCTGAAAATATTTTTCAGATTTATAATAATATGTATAAGTATAATCTTTATCATTTGCGACTTTAATCTTTATGATTTTAAGACTTTAATATTTATAATTTTTATTGTTAATAGGAACAATATTTTTATTAATAACATATGTAATAATAAATAAAAAATTTTAATAATAAGTAGTAAGTATAATTAAAAAAAGTAAGTAGAATATGTGGTATATATAGTGAGAATTGTGTGGAGGAAAGATGAAAAAATTTGATATGATATCTCTTGAAGAGGCAGGGAAAATGGCAATTGAAGAAGATTGTATTGTTGTGGATTTAAGGGGACGAAAAGATTATGATGTTTCTCATATTGAAAATGCAATTAATTTGCCGAATGCATCATTAAAAGAGATTGAAGAGTTTGACAAGAAAGATAAAATATGGATTTTATATTGCAAGAGAGGTAGTTTAAGTTTCAAGTTAGCTAATGAGATGAACAAAGTAGGATATAAAGTTAAGGCAGTAGTGGGAGGTTTTAAAAAAATATAATATAAGATTAAATAAAAGTATGATACAAGTATAAAGTTGACATTGTTTTTAGTTGCTATTATCATATCTAGTATGAATATAGATGAAAGGGATGCAGTAATGCATATTTAATAAATAATGGATAAATTTAAAATAGTTACACCATGTCATTTTGGTGTTGAATCAGTTTTGAAAAGAGAGATTACAGATTTAGGATATGATATTGTTCAAGTTGAAGACGGAAGAGTTACTTTCGAGGGAGATGCATTGGCAGTTTGTAGGGCAAATGTTTTTCTTAGAACGGCAGAAAGAGTAATGATTCAAGTTGGAAGAGTCAAGGCAACTACATATGATCAGCTTTTTGAGGCTGTTAAGGCATTGGATTGGCAGGAGTTTATACCTGTTGATGGAAAGTTTTGGGTAAAAAAAGCAGGGACAGTTAAGAGTAAGCTTTTCAGCCCTTCTGACATTCAGAGAATAGTTAAGAAAGCTATTGTTGAAAAATTAAAAATGGAATATCACGAAAGCTGGTTTGCTGAGGATGGAGCAGAGTATCCCATAAGAGTATTTTTCTATAAAGATGAGGCTATTATAGCACTGGATACGTCTGGAGAATCACTTCATAAAAGAGGATACAGAAAGAATACGTCTAAAGCACCCATTTCTGAGACTTTGGCGGCGGCTTTAATAATGCTTACTCCATGGAATAAGGACAGAATACTTGTTGATCCTTTCTGTGGATGTGGAACTTTTCCTATTGAGGCGGCTATGATTGCAGCAAATATTGCTCCGGGAATGAATAGAGAATTTACCGCTGAAAATTGGACTAATTTTATTGATAAAAAACTTTGGTACAAGGCTGTAAATGAAGCTTATGACATAATGAATGAAGATGTTGACACTGATATTCAGGGATATGATATTGATCCTGAAATGGTTGAATTTGCAAGAAAAAATGCACAGCTTGCAGGAGTTGATCATTTGATTCATTTTCAGGCAAGACCGGTTAGCAAATTAAGTCATAGTAAAAAGTATGGATTTATTATAACAAATCCTCCATATGGCGAAAGACTAGAAGAAAAGAAGGCTTTAGTGCCTTTGTATACTGAAATTGGAAAGAGATATAAGGCGTTAGATAGTTGGTCTGCGTTTATTATTACATCTTACGAAGATGCTGAAAAAGATATGGGAATTAAGGCAACGAAGAACCGTAAGATTTATAACGGAATGATTAAAACATATTTCTATCAGTTTATGGGGCCAAAACCACCGAAAAAGGGAAAAGTAAATGAAAAATAAAAAAATAGTTATTTTATGCATCCCAATAATTGTTGCGGTTCTTATTTTGGCAGGCTTTACTATGGTATTTTCAAAGGAAAATATTCAAAAAAATGTTGACGGGGTAAAATTTGACAAAAAATGGAACCGCATAATGGCAAGGGAAATTAACAAAAATAAAATAAATTTAAAAGTAGACGGAAGAACTATTGAATGTAATGGGGAAACTCCATATATGACTAATAAGATGGAGCTTATGATTCCGATTAGCGTTATAAGTGATGCATTTAATTGCGCTAAAAACGTTTATAACGGGAAAGAAATTCTTATTGAAAAAGGTAGTAACAAAGCTACTTTATATTTTGGTAAGCAGAATATTAAATTTAATGAAAATAATTACAAAATAAGTAATGGAGCGAAGAAGATAAACGATTCCATTTATGTTTCAGCAAAGGTTTTTAGCAAATATTTGAATTATAGTTATAAGTGGAACAGCAAAAGTAATACGGCAAGTTTTACGAATACAGCAACGGGAAATTCATATTTGCCGAAGAGATATAGTTATGTTGAAAATAATAAGATTGTAAAAATAAAAAACCAGGGAAAATACGGAACATGTTGGGCTTTTGCTACACTTACAGCACTGGAAACATCACTTATGCCGGAACAGAAATTTGATTTTTCTGAGGACAATATGATTTATAATAATGCCCTTTCTGATGATATTCAGGATGGTGGCGAGTACATACGTGCTATGGCATATTTGATGTCATGGAAAGGTCCTGTGTTGGAGAAAGATGATCCATATGGAGATGGAAAAACAAATAAAAATCTTAAGTCTGTGAAACATGTTCAGGAAGCAGAGATTGTTCCATATAAAGATTATGAACAAATAAAAGAAATGGTCTTTAAATATGGTGGAGTCGAAAGCTCAATGTATATGTCAATGAGTGATGCAGACGGCAGTTCAATGTATTATAATAAAAAATATAATGCTTATTGCTACAAGGGAGATAATAAGCCTAATCATGATGTTGTAATTGTTGGTTGGGATGACGATTTTTCAAAGGACTATTTTAACGACAAAACTATTAAAGGCAATGGAGCTTTTATTTGTGTAAACAGTTGGGGAGAAAGTTTTGGAGATAAGGGAATTTTCTATATTTCATATTATGATGACAGAATCGGAAGCAACAATGTGTGCTATACAAAGGTAGAAGACACTAATAATTACGACAATATTTATCAAAGCGATTTGTGTGGCTTTACCGGAAGTATGGGGTTTGAGGGCAGTTCAAGTGTTTATTTTGCCAATGTTTACCAGGGCAAAAATAATGAAAAACTTGACGCTGTAGGATTCTATGCAACAAGTACAGATTTGAAATATGAAGTTTTTATTTGTGAAAATTTTGAAAGTCAGGAGTCATTAAATAATAGAAATCATATGGCAGCATCAGGCACAATAAAAAATCAGGGATATTATACAATTAATCTTGATAAGGAGTATAATATCTCAAAGAAAAAGAAATTTGCCGTTATAGTGAAGGTAAGTAAGGATAAAAGTGAAAAGTTTTACAAGCTTATACCAGTGGAAATGGAAAGCAAAGAAATGGCCGTAAAAATAGACTTATCAGATGGAGAAGGGTATTTTAGCTCTCAAGGATATAGCTGGCAGTCGGCCGAGAAACAGCAATGTAATATTTGTCTTAAGGCATATACTAAGAATAAATAATATGAAAGAGGTACACAATGAAAAAAATAATATTTGCAACAACTAATCAGGGAAAAGTTAGAGAAGTAAAAATGATGATGGAAGATTTCGGAGTTGATTTTGTAACAATGAAGGATGCCGGAATTGATATTGATATAGTGGAAGATGGAAAAACTTTTGAAGAAAATGCCATTATTAAGGCAAAAACAATAATGGAAGCTACAGGTGAAATAGCTTTGGCAGATGATTCAGGGTTAGAAGTTGATTATTTGGATGGCGCACCTGGAATTTATTCTGCAAGATTTTTAGGGGAAGATACACCTTATGATGAAAAGAATAAATATATTATCGAAAAATTAAAAGATGCAAAAGGCAAAGAAAGAAGCGCAAGATTTGTTTGTTCTATGGCAGTTGCTTTTCCTAATGGTGAAATTGAAACATGTAGGGGAACAATTGAAGGATTAATCGGATATGAACAAAAAGGAAAGAACGGATTTGGATATGATCCTATAGTTTATGTACCTGAATACGAGATGACAACAGGTGAAATGGCTCCTGAGTTAAAAAACAGCATTAGCCATAGAGGAAAAGCGTTAGAGCAGATGAAAGAAATTTTGAAGAGAAAATTGGATTTAAATTAAGATTGGGCTTTTGAAAGTACATTAAAGAAAAAAAGACTAGTGTAGTTGGAGACTACCCAATGAAAGAGAGGGGAGATAACATGAGAATATTAGTAATAAGCGATTCACATGGACAGCTTGGAAATTTAAATGAAATATTAAAAGAAGCAGGCAAGGTGGATAGAGTTATTCATTTGGGCGATGCAGTTGGACAGGATGAGGAGATTCGTGAAATGTGCGGTTGTCCTGTTACAATTGTAAGAGGAAATTGCGATTTTTATTCAAAGAATGAGTTGGTTGAAATAGTTGAAGAAGAAAATGTAAAGATTTTTGCAACTCATGGACATAGATTTAATGTTGAGTATAGTGTAAATGATTTGTGTAATGCTGCAAGAGAAGAAGGGTGCAGTGTTGCGTTATACGGACATACTCATGTGCCGGATGTTTCATATTGCAAGGATGTACTTGTTATGAATCCGGGAAGTATTTCACGACCAAGACAGGCTTCAGGCAGACCAACATATGGAATTGTAACAATAGGAAGCAATGGAGAAGCCAGAGCTGACACCTATAGTCTTTAAGGCTTTTTAGCCTTAAAGAAAGGTTGAAAAAGAAAAAATAAAAAGTTTGTAAAAAGTTGTTGACAAAAGTACTTAACCTATGGTAAAGTAAACAAGCTGTCGGGTGACAGTAAAGAATTTCTAAGAAAGTAATAAAACTTTTGAAAAAAGTTCAAAAAAAAATAAAAAAGTTGTTGACAAACAACACAGAATAGAGTATACTAATTCTTGTGCTGTTACGAGAGAAATAACACAGACAACGCAAATACGGGGTGTGGCTCAGCTTGGCTAGAGCGCCTGATTTGGGATCAGGAGGTCGCAGGTTCGAATCCTGTCACCCCGACGCATGCGGGTGTAGTTCAGTGGTAGAACACCAGCCTTCCAAGCTGGATATGTGGGTTCGATTCCCATCACCCGCTTAACTTATGCAATTCGCATAAGGTTGTGTGTCCGTAGCTCAGCTGGATAGAGCAACGGCCTTCTAAGCCGTGGGTCGGGGGTTCGAATCCCTTCGGGCACATTCTGGATTTTACCAGAGCAAGCATGGCATGGTGGCTATAGCGCAGTTGGTTAGCGCGCCAGATTGTGGCTCTGGAGGCCGAGGGTTCGAATCCCTCTAGCCACCTTACACAATGGGCTATCGCCAAGCGGTAAGGCACAGGACTTTGACTCCTGCATTCGCTGGTTCGAATCCAGCTAGCCCAGTTAGGGTTAGCAGATGAATAACTCATATAATTATGGGCCACTAGCTCAGATGGTAGAGCACTTGACTTTTAATCAAGTTGTCTGGGGTTCGATTCCCCAGTGGCTCACTGAAAGATGTAAGATTTTTCTTACATCTTTTTTTTTCGTCTAAATATGGTATAATTTACGTAAGATATTTGGACGAGGAGGGCACGATTATGAAACAAATTATAATTTCCGTAGGTAGAGAATTCGGCAGCGGAGGACATATTGTGGCTCAGAAATTAGCAGAGCATTATGACATTCCAATTTTTAACAAGGAATTATTGGAGGAGATGGCAAGAAAGGAAGGATACAGTGAGAAGGCGTTGGAGAAATACGATGAAAAGCCTGTAAACTTTGGATTTATGCCATTGCCATATGCAGGCGGAAATATTCCAATAGAGCAGGAGATTGCAATGAAGCAGTTTGAGTTTATTAAGAACAAGGCTGATGCAGGAGAGTCTTTTGTAATTGTTGGAAGATGTGCAGATGAGATTCTGGCTTACAATCCTAATCTTGTAAGTGTTTTTATAACAGGTGACCGTGAAAGTAAAATAGCAAGAGTTATGGACAGGGAAGGCTTAGACAGAAAGCAGGCAATAAACAAGATGAAGCGAATGGACAAAATTAGAAAGACATATCATAATTTTTATTGCAGAAATAAATGGGGCGATTCACGTGGATATGACATTTGTATTAATACAGGAAAGACAGATTTTGACACAGCAAAAAATATGGTTGTGGAGTGCGTGGATAAGTTGAAAGAGAGAAGTGAGTAAAGAGCCGGGAAAAGACGTAAAGGTAATGTCTTGCTAGAATTAAAAGTTCTAAGAGAATGTTATATTGTGCTTTGTGGCTCTTTCAGGATGAATTATATTTTTAGACAAATAATGAAAGAGAAATAATGATGAATTAGGTAATTGCCCTATGGAAGTGAGATTAAACTTCTGTGGGGCAGTTTTTATGTAGATAGTTGTTGAAATGAACAAATTAGATTATAGAGAAACTAGGAAGGCTTTTAGAATGGCAGGGGGATGGCTTGTGATTAGGTGAAATTATATAAGGCTGTACCATGGGAGAGAAAAATACAACAAAAAAGCCGAATCCTTAACAAGATTCGACTTTTTAAAAACTACTGCGGGTGACAGGACTTGAACCTGCACGTCGGGGACACTAGAACCTAAATCTAGCGCGTCTGCCAATTCCGCCACACCCGCGTGGGCGTCTCGAAAACGCTACCGTCATATATTACCAAAAGACCAATATAAAATCAAGTACTTTTTTAGGCTATTAAAAGTTCGTTTAACTTTTAATAGCCCTTATTGATTTTGCATAATAATTTACTTTCCAAGGCAGCAGTCAATCTGGCTTAGATAACTGTTATGAAAACGTCCGTCATGTGTAACATCTTTTCCAAACCATTCAGGCGGATTAAAGCTATTGGCTTTATCAATTGAGGAAAACTCAACTTCCACAAGAGTCATATTTGTAAACTTACCTTCGAAAATGTCAAGTTCAGCGGTAAGACCATTGTGAATTGGAATATAATATCGTGTTTTTGTAATGATGTTTCCGTCAGCTTTTGTTAAAAGGTGATTGTAACTTTTTTCGTTTAATGGCAAATTATATTCTTCCCGTGCCATCATTCCCCCACCTTTGTATGTGAGAAAGTATTCATTATCTTGCTTCCTGATTCGAACGACAGGAGCGGTGTTAAGGTATGCCTGTTCAATCTTGTGATGCTTGTACTGGGCAAGGTTTTCAGGCAGAGTCTTTGGAATGTATTTTCTTTCAATTTCCATAAGATAATCAGTCCTTTCTTAAATAGCAGATAATAGTTTTTATTATCTAAAAAAAGTTTATTCGGTTACTATAATAATTATTTTAGAGTGGTTTTACTGTGATTGCAACATACAACTTATAAATAAATAAAAAAATTTTTACAACTTGGACATAATATGGACCTATGTTATAATTATCATTAGTTTTGTAATTGTATAAGGAGGCAAAAAATGAAGACAGTTTATGCGTTTCTTGCAGATGGAATGGAAGAAGTGGAAGCTTTAATGGTAATTGACCTTTTAAGAAGAACTAAGAAGCTGAATGTGGTTACAGTTTCAATTAAGGATGAGTTACTGGTGAAAAGTTCACATAACATTAAATTGTATGCTGACAAAAATATTAATGAAATAGACTTTAGTAGTGGAGATTGCATTTTCCTTCCAGGTGGGATGCCCGGAACTACTAATTTAGGAGCATGTGAAAAGCTTGCTGATGAGATAGTAGAATATAACAATCAGGGAAAATTACTTGCAGCTATTTGTGCGGCACCTACAGTTTTTAGTAATTTAGGTTTGCTTAAAGATAAGAATGCTACAAGCTATCCTTCTTTTGAGGATCAGATGGAATGTAATAACTATGGCGGTGGAGTAGTAAGAGATGGCAATTTCATAACAGGTAAAGGACTTGGTGTTGCCCTTGAAATGGGACTTGAAATTATTAGTTATTTAGTTGATGAAGAAACAGCAGGTGAAGTGGCAAAGGCTATACAATATGATGGAGTAAAATAGTTTGCTTCATTGTAAAATGAAATGCGACAAGAGTTATTAAACTCTATCGCATTTCTTTTTTTATACCATAAAACGAGAAAATGCGTTGAGGTTTAACAACCTTGACGCATTTTTTAAGTTGTTCTGAAAGGAGGGTAAGGCAATGCGTAAAGGAGATAAGCGATTAAAGTACGAAGATAGAAAAGAAATTGAAAAAATGAAGAATGACGGCGTAAGGGTCGTGGTCATTGCCGAAAAAATCGGAGTACACCGAGCCACAATTTACAACGAGTTAAAACGTGGCGGGACACCTTACAGAGCGGAAGTAGCACAAAAAACAATATAGGGAGAATATGAAGAATCAAGAAATAGAAGAAAAAGCTAGAGAGTTGGCGGATATGGTCGGTTCTGTGGCGGTAGATGAAAACCTACCATTAGAAGTTATAGAAATGACCGCAGATATTTTAAAAGAGGATTGTGAGCAGATAAGACAGGCAGCAGTTGATATAGCGGAGGAAGAAAGGGCAATACGCCTTGAATATAGCACGGACACAACGAAAGGAGGGGCAGCATGGCGGGCAGCAGAACAGAGAAGCACACAGCGGTATACCGAAACGTGAAGCGGTGCGAGTTTCATAATATCGGGGATTATATCGTAGTGACAAGCATTATAGGCGGTACAACCTTTTGTGCGTTTTTCGATTCGGGATTACACACGGAAGAGAGTATAAAAAGGCGTGGAAGTATTAAGTTACATTCCATTTATGCCAAACATTAAAAATTAAAAGCAGGAGGACAAGGAAGAATGAACACAGTAGACCACAACAATGTAGTAATTTTTGATGATAGAGGGATTCCCTCTATTATGTGCAGATTCGTAAGACCAAAGGATACCGAAGAGGTCCCGGCAGTATTCAAAATCGGGGATAAGGTGGCAGATGCCATTTACATATCCAAGTACCCGAATATCGTAATTGACGGCAGAGCCTACAGTATGCCAATGGCAGACCCGACCGTAAATATCACATTTGACGGTGCGGTACAGGCTTGCAGATGCAAAGGGTTAGGTTGGCATCTTATGACCGCCGTAGAGTACGAATATCTGTTAAATCAGAGCAGAGAAAAAGGCACAATGCCACACGGTAACACCGATTGGGGCAAGGACTACTACCACAATGACGAACAGGGCAAGGTAAGTAATCTTGGAAGAACATACACAGGTACAGGACCGGTTACATGGAATCACGACCATACACCTTATGGAGTATCAGACCTTAACGGTAATGTATGGGAATGGTTGGCAGGATTAAGGATTAAGGACGGAGTAATAGAGTTTATCCCGGACAATAAAGCAGCATCCCCATACTGCGACCTGTCAAAGGATAGTGCCGGATGGCAGCAGGCGGAAACATCCAAGGGACCGGTAAGGGCAAATGTGGAATGTGGAGAAATCACAATTACGGATGCCGTGGCAGCAGATGATTACGAGCCGGATTATGACGGAGTACGAATTGAGAAATTAGAGGTTGAGTTATCAGAAATTCCACAGGTGCTTAAAGATTTGGGAATTATCCCGGATAAAAGAGCAGAGGAAGAGGGAAAGACCTATGTATACTTTGATGCCACCGAGGGCGAATATATGCCTCTCCGTGGGTCGGCGTTCGGCAGTACTTCTGGTTCGGGTCCGTCCGCTCTCATCTTGGATGGCCCTCGTTCCGACTCGGACGACCTCGTTGGTTTCCGCTCCGCTTTTTATGAGGTAAACGGAAAACTGATTACTGAATAACTGTTAAGGGGTGCGGTAGCACCCCTGTACTTGAAAGGCGGTAACTATGAAGCGAAGCGAATTAGAAAAGCACATAGGCGAGAGCGTGGAAGTAAAGCTATTTGACGGCGATACAATGCAGTGAGTTTTAAGGAAAACAGGCACGGAAGAGGTAAGAAATAACCCCAACCTGTACTTGAAAGGTGGGTATTACTTTTTATCTCACAAGGATACCTATGTATGTAAATCCTGTTTATTCCGGGTATCCCATATCAAGAGCCTAAAAGTGCTACAGGAGGAATAAAGTGAAACCAATAAAAAGAAAGTACAAGCCTACAATCGTATGCGATAAGTGCCATAAATCCATAGGAAAGACGAAACCGAGTTATAAAAAAGTCGGGGAAATCGAATACAGGTATTGGCGTTGCAGACATTGCAGTACCGTATATGTCATATCTGCCACGGATGCAGAGTTAAGGAAAAAGATACAGGAATATCAAGAGTTTGTAGACGAGTACAAAGACAAGGAAATGCCACAAGAGGAAATGCAAAAGGCACAGCTTATATTACAGACTAATGTAGAGCGTAGCCGTGAAATTAAAGAGCAGTACCCTCTTACGCTAAAGCCTTGGGAAAGGTAAGACAATGAAGTACAGAGGATTGACATACAACAGGGAAAAAGAATCTTACGAGTGGGTCTACGGTCTGCCGTCTTACGGATATGCAACGGATGAAGTGGCGGAGATTGGCACGGTCTACGGAGATTTTAAAGAGATATTTCCGGACACCTTGGGAGAACAGACACCTTACAGGGATAAGAACGGCAAAGAAATTTACACAGGCGATATTGTAGCCTTGGAAGTAGACGGACAGATAAGAGAATTTGTAGTAGACAAGGCAACAGTTGACAGGGAATATAATACGCTTCCGAACTTTGAGGGCGATACCGTAAAGGTTAGGCTTGCGGATGTGGTTATATTCCGTTGGATTGACCCCGAGGGTGTGATACATCAGCTTTTGCCGTGCGTGAATGAAGCAGGAGTATCCGACACGGCATTTATGGAGATTATCGGCACGGTTGCGGAAAGAGGGGTACAGGAAAGTGAGAGCAAAGGCGAAAAGCAGTAGTACACCGTACCCAATATGGGTAGAGGGCGAATATATAACAGAACCACCCATAAGACCGAGTGACGGGGCAGTACGCCCCGCAGGTCATTACATAGACAAAGGCGGTTATCCGGGTGCAAATGTGTATGAGGTAGATATAAATACCATGTGCAGACAGACGGATGCAGCCGACAGATTCGGGAAACCGATTTATGAGCAGGATATATTGCTTTATGAAACGGCGGAAGAAATAGGCTATTTCATAGTGCAGGACTTGGAAACAACGGTAGACATAGTAAACGGCGAGATTATAGAGGTCGGGGATTTGGATACCGAGAACATAAAGAACATTGGAAGCATGGTAGATTATTCGGATTTTGTGGAGGGTATCAGATACCACGCAGATAACGGCTTGGAGATACCGTATATTCCTTGTTTGGACGTGCAGGTAACGGCATTACCGTACTTTAAACTTAAATGCTTAAAATGCGGTCAAATATCGCTTAGTTGTGCGTATATGGCAAAGCATAAAGGTTGTGGAGGATATTACACGGTAGATTTTGCAACCAAGATTTACAGGGAAAGAGCAAAAGAAAAGGAACTTGCATAGTGGCTTATGCAAGTTCCCTGTTACCGCCTTATAGCGATAATTACACCTATTCAAATTATACTATAAGGCTTGCACAAAGTCAATAAAAAGCCTTGAAATCACACGCCAAAAGGCTATAAATGAGGGCGTGTTGAGGACCTTGTATGGGGTATTAACATCTAGGACATTCATAAAATTATATACTTATATAAGATTATACTTGTATAAGTATATGGTTTAGTAGGTGTACCCTTATGGACTTGTAGTATAAGGAGAATGAACGGTATGGCAAAGAAGAGAAAGAACTTTATCCGTGAGAAGAGGATATATTGCGGAGAGGAATACTTAGAGGTTGATATAGTAGCAGTTACGAATATGCCGGAAGCAGGCAAGGGAAAAAAGGGTAAATCCTCACAGGCTCAAAAGAACCTTAACGACAAGAGAAGTAAAAGAAGATTCGTACAGATTGCCAATACTAATTTTGGTACAAATGATTTTCATATATCAGCTACATACAACAATGAGCATTTGCCTATGTCCTTGGAGGAAGCGGAAAAGAATGTGCATAACTACTTAGACCGCATCAAAAGGAAAATGAAGAGGGAAACAGGCGAGGATTTAAAGTATATGCTTGTTACCGAATACACCCCGGAAGAGGAAGAGGGGCAGCTTACATTACAGGGGATTGAGGCGGACGATAAGACAACAAAAGCCGTAAGAATCCACCACCATATCATTATCAACAGCGGAGGGTTAGACCGTGACGATTTAGAGTTAATGTGGAGTACCACAAGGATAAATTGGAAAAAGGCAAACGACCCGGAATACAGAGCCAATGTAGATTATTACGGATTCGTAAACTGTGACAGATTACAGCCAAACGAAAACGGATTAGAGGGCATAGTAAATTACATAAACAAGCGTAAAAAAGGCTGTAAAAAATGGTCCACATCAATGAACCTTAAAAAGCCAAAGGTAAAGAAAAACGACCATAAATGGAGTTTTAGAAAACTCCGAGAGTATGCAAAGACCCCGGAAGATAAGGAAGTATGGAGAAAGTTATATAAGGGGTATGAGCCTACCAAGATAGATTTTGAGTACAACGACTATACGGGGTGGAATTGCTACCTACGATTGCGGAAAGTGAGGGATTAAATTGATTGCAACTATTGATTTTGAAACAACAGGATTAAAAGCAGGAGAGGACGAGGTATTACAGGTATCAATTATTGATGAAAACTATAATGTCTTGCTTAATGTTTATTGTAGACCGAACAATAAAGGCAGTTGGGAGGATGCACAGGCGGTACACGGCATTACTCCACTTATGGTAGCCAATGAGTTACCGTTTGAAAGATATGTACCTACGGTGCTTGATATTCTAAGCAAGGCGGACAAGGTAATAGCCTATAATGCAGCGTTTGAAGATAGTTACCTAAAGGCATACGGAATAGAGGTAGACCCGGAAAAATGGATTGACCCTATGATTATGTTTGCAGAAATCTATGGAGAATGGAACGAACGCAGAGGTAGTTACAAGTGGCAGAGCCTTACCAAGTGTGCAACATACTACGGTTACGAGTTTAAGGCTCACGATTCCTTAGAGGATGTAAAAGCAACCTTGTATTGCTACAAAAAAATGGAAGAGGACATAGAAAGGAGAAAGGGGAAATGCTGATAGGCGGAAAAGAGTACAAAACAGGACAGCGTATTAAGGTAATCAATGCAAAGTCAATATTGCATTACAAGTACGGAATGACAGGGGATTGCAACAAAGATATGACAGGAATAACGGGAGTTATCACGGCGGAATCAACTTATGATGAATACGCAAGGGCAAATTTGAGAGTAGACGAGCCATACAGCGAACATTACAGAAATGGAATGACAAGGCTATTTTGTGATGATGAAATAGAACTGTTAGAAGAATAGGCAGGGAGGAAAATATAATGCTGATATTACCGATTAAGAGTAAGTGGTTCAATATGATTCTTTCCGGGGATAAACAGGAGGAATACAGAGAGATTAAACCGTATTATACAACGAGGTTTAAGAAAATATTTGAAATGTACCCAAACTCAAATATTCCTACAGGACTTGATAAACAGTTAATAGGATTCAGAAACGGATACGGCAGCAGTAGACCACAGTTTACCGCCGTATGTTCGTTGGATATTAAGACAGGTAAGGAAGAATGGGGAGCAGAACCCGGAACAGAATACTACACGCTACACATACACGAAATCAGAGAAAGGAAAGATTGTTAAATGCAGCAGGCAATATTTACGGCACATTGCCCTTATGAGTTAGGCGATATTGTAGAGGTCGCAATAATTGAGGGAATGGCTATTACAGGGTATCCGAGAAGATTAGGCACGGCAGAAATGCAGATAACGGATATTATCACGGAACACAGCTTAAAGAATGGCACGGTATCATTTATTTACGAATTGGACGGTAAAAAGCGTATGCGGTTGATACCGTGGAATGAATTAACGAAAAGGAGTGAAAAACATTGATAAATCAAGGATTTGTGACCGATTCGGACACGGAAAAAGAATTAAAGAAGTGGCAGCAGGCAAGAACCACGGCAGTAGATGAAGATAAATTAAAACAGCAGTATAAAAACAGGCTCAACAATGCACAGGGGCAGCACTTTGAAAGAGAGATTTTAGCCGGGTGCAGAATGTACGAGAGCCACGGTATAGCAACTATTGATAAAACACCCGAACCATTCAGAGTAACAAGCAAGAACCACAGGACAGGAGAATTTACCGGGCGTTTCAGTACACACGCACAACCCGACTTTCAAGGGACCTTATACGGTGGGCGTTCGATAATGTTTGAAGCAAAGAGGACAAGCAAAGACAGGATAACCCGAAATGTGCTTACAGATACGCAAATGGACGTATTAGAAAAGCATAGCCGATTAGGGGCGTTATGTGGGGTGTGTATCTGTATACAGGATGATTTTTTCTTTATTCCGTGGAATGTATGGCGTGATATGAAAGAAATGTACGGCAGGCAGTACCTAAAGCCGGATGATATAGAGGAATACAAGGTTAAGTTTGACGGTGCGGTACATTTCTTGATGCACACCGAGGAATTGAAAGGAGCATACGAAAATGCAGAGCGAAAAAGATAAAATTATGGAACTGTTGACAATTACAGAGGTTAAAGAGGGCGGAGAGGTAATATTTACAGACCGTTCAATAGAAATCTTACAGGAGTTAGGGCAGCAGTACAAAGAAACACCGCTTTTCAAGAAATCAAGGCAGGATAACCCGGATTGGGAGGGGGATGCCAACGCAGGCTTATTATTCGTGTATATGTGTGAAAGATTGACGGAAGCACCAAGCAGAATACATACAATGATAGTTTGCAAGTTAATGATTCCTCTGATTTGGGAAAGGTTGGAAAAGGAGTTGCAGGACACGGCAGCAGTAGCGGATAAGAAGATTGAAGAGGAAACGGCACAGGGAGGGTTATTAAGTGCGACTTAACGGAATTATAGGGGCAGAGATTCCGTATTACAAGATGATGAATAAAGCAATGCCAGGACCGGCAAAGGACACCAAGAGGAAACCGAAGAACGGCAGACTTACGGAGATTGACCCAAAGACCAATAAACCGAGATTAAAAAGCGGTGTGCCGATAAGCCGGGCGGTAGAAGTCCTTTATATGTTTGAGAATACGGACGTATTGCCTTATCAGATTGAGGAAATGAAAGTAACCATAAGCAACCTACAGACAAGAGTTAAAAAGTTGGAGGATTGGCAGGAATGAAAACAGCAATAACAGTAATCTTAATTATCGTTGCCGTGGCAGCAGTATTATTTTTTCTTCCACTCATTATTATGTTTTTCTCTTATGTATTTGGTATTGATATGGACGAGGACGGCGGATTACATGAATGTATCGGGTGTCCGAATGAAAGCGATTATTGCACAGAAGAGTGCAGGATATACAAAAAGTATCAAAAGAGATTGGCAAGAATGGAAGAGGACAAAGAACAGGAAAGATACTTACAGGAATACGCCAAGAGAAAACAGGAGAAGAAAAACAGAAAGGAGGGCAAGCGTTGAAACAATTAACACTAGGTAGCCTGTTTGATGGTATAGGAGGTTTCTGCTATGCAGCAGGAATACCGAGCGGGATAGATACAGGATGCACCATTAAACCGTTATGGGCCGCAGAGGTAGAACCGAATTGCATTGACATAACAAGATACCGCTTTAAGGATGTAATGCACGTTGGGAGCGTTACGGAACTTAAAGGGGATGAAATACAACCCGTGGATATTATAACTTTTGGAAGTCCTTGCCAAGATTTGAGCATAGCAGGAAAGAGAAAAGGACTTAAAGGCAATCGTTCCGGGTTATTCACACACGCAATAAGAATTATAAGAGAAATGAGGTTAGCAACAAATGGAAAATATCCAACTTTCATTATTTGGGAGAATGTACCCGGAGCTTTTTCAAGTAACAACGGAGAGGATTTTAGAGCCGTGCTTGAAAAAGTCACAAACGCCAATATTCCAATGCCTGCAAGTGGCAAATGGGCAACCGCAGGAATGGTTAGAGGGGGAGAGGTTGACACCGCTTGGAGAGTCCTTGATGCTCAATATTGGGGAGTACCCCAGCGTAGAAAACGAATCTACCTTATCGGAGATTTTGGAGGACAACGTGCCGGAGAAATATTATTTAAGTCCGAAAGCGTGCTTGGGTATACTCCGAAGAGCAAAGAACAAAGGGCGGAAGCTGCCGGACAATCTACGAATAGCCTTAGAACAGAAAGTAGCCGAGGGGGGGGAGGTCTTAGGTCTTGATTTTGCACACGCTGACAGCGTGGTAAGAACTTATAAAGACATTACACCAACCTTAGTACAGAATATGGGGCGTGGCGGAGGTCAAACACCTTGTATTATGTACGAGCAAAGAACCATTGCCATAGACCAAGGCGGAGGTAAAAGCCAATGCGGTATAACAACGGAATTATCCCCAACACTCACATGTACGCACGGCGGAGAACCTGTAATATATTCTGAAAAAAGAAATGTTATCCCTTTAAGGGATGAAGTTACAAGAAATAAGGCAAGCAACGGATTAGGCGTTGGAAAGGTCGGGGGACCTTGCCCGACACTCACAACGGCAGACATTCACAGCGTATTTTACGAAGCCTACCAACACCACGGATACAGGGAAAGCGATACAAGCGGAACATTAACCGCAGGACAGAACAATACCGTAAGGGGAGATACCCCATTGATTGTAACCGATAAGAAAGCCTTTGAAGAGAATCAGCACGGAGGATACAGGGAAACACAGATTAACGGCACTTTAAGGGCAGCGGGGGGGTCTTACGGCGGAGGGTCGGAAACTCTGATAACAGAGAGTACCAAGACAAAGGGGAATATCCCTAGCACTCCGAAGAAAAGCATTAAAGACCTGTTGAAGAAAGCAACACAGAAAGTTGTATACATAATCCGCAGGCTTACACCTGTTGAGGGAGAACGATTACAGGGATACCCGGACGATTGGACGAAATATGGAGCAGACGGCAATATTATAGCCGATACGGCACGATACAGGGCAATAGGCAACAGTATATGCGTATATTGTGCGGAAAGGCTCTATATAGGCATTATACGAATCCTACAGGAGGAAGAAAAGGACAATGAAAGAAAAGACGAGAGCCTTTTATAAGGCAGTATTTAAGTATTGGTGGCACGAAAGGGTATTGAAGTTCTTTAGAAAATAGGAGTTGGTACACATGAAGAAATGTAGCTTATGTGGAGAAAAGGCATTGGAGGGCATAGAGATATGCCCGGAATGTCTGAAAAGGGCAGCAGTTGCCCCAAAACAGATAAAGAGGTTACGACAGATAAGCAACATATTAAGCATAACGGCAGATACAGACACGAATATAAAAGCCTGTATGCAGAGCATAACAGAAATTGCGGACGATTTGGAAAGGGGCAGTTATGGCGAAGAAGAGAAGAAACAGGAAAGTAATACCGTTCCAACATGAAAGGACATTGACATATAACAAGGCAAAGCCGAACCGACAGGCAAGGAGATTAGGGATTAAACCCGAAGAACCAAAGAGAGAAGAGAAAAAGACGGTAAGCAAGGCAGCAGTATTAAGCCAAAAAGCAAAACAGGCAAGAGAAACACAAAGAAGAATCACACCGCCGGGAATGACATACGGCGAATATATGGAATATCTGAAAGATAAAAGGCAGCAGTTGGAAGAGAAGAAAAAGAACATACAGGAATGATACTTATATAAGTATACAAGTTGCACAAAAGATTGATGTACTTATATAAGTATATTTGTTGATTATCCCGGGTTGTAAATATACTTATATAAGTATATAATAGAATCATCAAAGGAAAGCAAAACGGAGGTAAGAAACAATGGTAGAGATTAAAGGATTCAATGAAGCATACAAAGCAATGTTAGCAAAGGAAACAGTTAAGAAAATACATAAAAAACACACCGACAATAGAGTAAAAGAACTTATTGCACAGGGAGTTGATAAGGAAATAGCCAAAGTAATGGCAAGCGTAGGACTATAAGATAGCCGAAACGGTAAGGGGCAACCGCCCCGAGCCGTCAAGACAGGTCGGCAACCTGTTTTCTGACGAGGGCAAGCCAATAGCCGTAGCAGGGATAGAGTGAAAAAATAGCAGTGGGTACGCCAACTAGAGAGCGTGCGGTAAGTCAACAGGTTTTTAGTAATTTTTTAATGTGAAAAATTGCAACGCCTATCACATAGCCGGGAAAGGCGGTGGATATATGCCGAGAAGTCCACCCGAAAAAGGCTATTGCACACCTTATAGAGTGCCTAAGCCTTTAGAGATTGTATAAAGTGTGCAATGCACACGCAGGAGGTAGCCTATGAAAAAATACCAATGACACAGGAGGATAGGGATTATTTCAAAAGCGGAGTAAGAACCCTATGCGGTATCGAGGTAATACAAGCTAAAAACATCATAAACGACCCCGGATTAAAGGTAGTATTTACTTCCGAGGATTTGGACTTTATGAACAAAGAACTTGGCAGACAGGCAGGGGCGGTATTTGCCCGAATCCTTAGAGCGATTAAGAAAAAGGACTTTAAGGAAGCACAAAGAGTAATCACAGGAGGTAAAAGCAGATGAAAACTATTGCAATTATTAACATGAAAGGCGGATGTGCCAAAACAACAACAAGCGTAAATATGGGTTATATCTTGGCAGAGGATTACGACAAAAAGGTATTGATTATTGATAATGATAAGCAGGGTAATTTATCCAAGGCGTGCGGTGTATGGAATGATGAAGCACCAAGTTTTGCGGATGTACTCACAGGGGATAAGACATTAACGGATGTAATGCAGCTCGGAGCAAATGGAAACATTGCGGTAGTACCTGCCAATATGACACTTTTAACCGCAAACCTTGAGGTAATCAAGAACGAGGAAATAGACCAGGTAACAATATTGTCTAAGGAATTGGAAAAGGTAAAAGATGTATTTGATTACTGCATTATTGATTGTCCGCCGGATATAAATATATCTGTTATCAATGCCTTAGTGGCAGCAGACGAGGTTATCATACCGATTAAGATTGACGGTTACGCATTTGACGGTATGAAAGAGTTGGAAGAACAGATAAACAATGCAAAGCAGCTTAACCCAAAGTTGAAGTTTAGAGGATGCCTTGTAACAATGTTTTACAACCGTGATGTATGCAGACAGGGAGAGGAATACTTGCAGAATCAGAGATACCCGGTATTCAGAACACACATTAGAAGAACGGAAAAGGCAGACGAGGTTACATTTACTACGCAAAGTCTTATGCAATATTCTCCGAGGTCGGGAGCAGCAAGAGATTATAAGACATTCGTTAAGGAGTATTTGGAGGGATAGAATGGTATACAGAAACAAGGAGGGATATGCTGACCCCACAGCCGGGGCAGCAATCCACGAAGCAGAACCAAAGGCAAAGAAAAAGGAATACAACCCGGAAGTGACAAACCTTGTAAGCGTATTAAAGCAGATGATAGATATTGCAGGGTATGAAATGGTCGGACGTATCGTATTGAGAGATAAGGATACAAGAAAGGAGTACAGGTAAGTATGAGCAAAACAGATATATCAAACGGAGTAAAGGATACTATGTGACACTTCCTTATGCAGGGAACGCATACCTTTACAAACGAGGATATAGAAGAATTAACGGAAGCGGTAAACAGGCTTATCAAAATGACAACACAGAAAACGGCAGGACAAAGACCAAACACAACACACATAAATTGGGAAACCTTGGATATGGAATTTATGAGAATTGTGTGCTATGCAACAACCCTTGTATTATCGGGAAGATTGGAAGAATTAAGAAAAGTGACCGAATCGGACACAATAGAGAAAACGGAGGTTTAAGATATGGCAGGATTTAATATTAACGATTTACTCAATGCAAAAAGCAAAGGGGCAGCAGTACAGGCAGAGGGACCGGCAGAACAGGAACAGGAATTTAAGGTAACTATGCTTGATGTGGAGGACTTAATGCCGAGCAAGGATAATTTTTATTCCACGGAAAACATAGACGAATTAGCAATGTCTATTGAATTGGTCGGACACATTGAGCAGAACTTGGTAGTAAAGCCGGAAGCACACGGAAAATACGAAGTAGTCGCAGGACACCGCCGTAGACTTGCAGCCTTGAAGTTGGTACAGGAGGGCAAAGAGGAATATAGAAAAGTGCCGTGCCTTATCAAAAAGGAATCAGACACAATCAAGGATAAGTTAAGTCTTATATTTACCAATGCAACGGCAAGACAGCTTACGGATTGGGAAAAAGTGCAGCAGGCAAAGGAATTAAAAGAAATCCTTACCGAGTATAAGAAAGCCTTACAGGAAGAAAACAAGGATAAGCCAAAAGAGGAAAGGGAGAAAATGGGGCGTATCCGTGATATTGTGGCACAGATGCTTAATACATCTACTACACAGGTTGGAAGAATGGAAGCCATTGAAAACAATTTATCACAGGAGTTTAAAGATGAATTGGAAAAAGGCAATATCAATATTTCTACCGCCCACGAACTTAGCCGACTTGATAAAGATGGGCAGAAGCAGGCTTACGAAAAATACGAAGAAAAAGGCGAGTTACATATAAGTGATGTGAAAGAAGAACCGAAAACGGAGATTACAGACGAACAGGCGGAACAGGTGCAGAAAGCAATTAAGGAAGCCTTAAAGGGAGAGGTAAACCGTGCGGTATTCAAAGTAAAAGGCAATGTGGCAGCAGTTGAAAAGGAATTGGTTAAGCATTTTTCAAAGACATTTACCGCCAAGACCTTAGAACTTAATGGAAAAGAATTTATTTACAGATTCCAAACGGAGGGAATGGCAATACAGATTAAGGAGGATTGGAGTACATATATTATCGAGTATTCCGACCTTGCAGAAATTGTTGCATTGATGATAGAAACGGAAGAATTAGCCTATGACGATTCCACAGAGGAAGCACCACAGGGACCGGCAGAGGAAGAGGATGCCGAGGAAACACAGGAAAGCGGTTTTATGAATGAGCCGGAAGAAACACAGGAGGACGAAGAGGAAAACGATAATTTACCGGGGCAGCAGGATATGAGCGATTACCCGGAATATGTACCCGAACCACAGGAAAAGGGATTATCCTTTACAGAGTGGATAAGCAAGAAATACGGAACAGGACAGTACAACATGATACAGAAAGAGGTACGAAAGGTTATTATGACAGAATCCGAAAACGGAAATATCTGCCCGGCAGAATGGGAAAACAGATTAACCAACGCCTTATCTGTATGGGTAATGAGCAAAACAGCAGAGTATAAGAAGTATTTACAGGGTTAGGCGGTGTGTATGAACCGTATCGAATACAAGGAGGGTATTATTTGGTGCGGAGAAGAAAAGGCAAGCAATCAATTATCTACATTGGTTGCCTGCCTATCCGCACAAATTGGAAAAACAGAAAAAGAAACGTGCGATTTAATAAATCAATGTATGCAATCCTTTGATTTGCTTATGGAGAAAATAAAAGACCTTGCAGAGAGGTTAAAAGATATTTTCGATATAGCGGAATCGGATATTTGCGAATCTTGCGAAGCCAAGAGGACGAAGCACGGCAGCAGTTGTATAGCGGAAATCGAAGCTACAGGAAAAGCAAATATCAAATGGCGTGAAAAATACAGACCACCATAAAAGAAAGGATAGCATAAAATGAAGAATTGGGAAGTAGAAGCAATCTTAAAATTTTACAAAGATATTGACCTTGATATTAAGGTTACAGGCGAGTGGCTAGAGCAGTACGAAAGCGTGTATGATACCACAGGGGCAATTAACTATGACGGTATGCCACACGGAAGTAATACAAGCGATTCTACGGCTCTGCTTGCAATCAAAATAGCAGGTACAGATACCGCAGAAAGAATTAAGGAATTAAAGGGCAGAATACAGGAGTTAAAGAAGTTGAGAACGGAAATATCAAAAGAGATTTATTCCTTAACTCCGATTCACAAGGCTATAATATGCGGATTTTACTTACAGGGTCAAAAATGGGAACGCATAGCGGAACAGATTAGTTATTCTGTCCGACAGAGTAAAAATATAAGGTGCGTTGCCTTAGAGGTCTTAGGCGGAAAATTAGCAAGGAATAGAAACATATCACGAAGCAAAATTTTGAAAGAGGTTTTGCATTAAAGATTGCCCGCTATTGCCCGATTTTATGTAGTATAATACTAAGATGAAAAGCGAAGCAGGGCAGCAGGATTTTATTGTTAAATCCTGTTGCCTTTTCGTGTTATAAAAATTTGAATTTGCAAAAATGCGAAGATTCCGAAAGAACGGAAAGCCGAAAACCGGGAAAACAAACGAAAGGAGGTTTTGACTTGGCAAGACAGAAAGACGAAAACAGGGAAAAGGCGAAGCAACTTTTTTTGGATTCAGACGGCTTAATGAAGAATACAGAAATTGCGGAAGCCTTGGGGATTGATTCGGCAAAGGTGCGAAAATGGAAGTGCGTAGACAAGTGGAATGATGCACTTGAAAATAAACCCAAAAAGAGGGGCGGACAAAAAGGCAATAAAAACGCCAAGGGTCACGGGGCCCCTGTAAGAAATAAAAATGCAGAAACACACGGGGCATATTCCAAGGTGTATTTTGATGAATTATCAGAAGATGAAAAAGCGTTGATAGAATCAGTTACCCTTGATACAGGGGAAAATACATTAAGGGAATTACAAAGCCTTATAGCCAAAGAAAAAGATTTGGAAAAAAGGATAAAAGAATTAAACACGGATACCACAGGCAACCTATACACAGACAAGGTTGTAGAAATGCGTACCCCCGGAAAAGAGGGAGAGGATGCAGACCCATACGGTGCATACAATGAGGACGGCAAAGAAAAGACACAGGGACCGGCTCTAAGCGTGGCTATGGAAACAACTATTAAATCCTCTGCCTTTGAAAGGGCAATGAAGCTAGAGGACCAGCTTAATAAAGTACACGGCAGAATCATAAAGCTATTGGATACAATAAAGTCTTATGAGTTAGAGCAACGTCGTATCGCATTGGAAGAGAAGCGGTACGCATTGATGAAACAGAAGATAAGCGGGGAGTATGATGTAGACCCCGACACAGGAGAGATAGACGATAGCTACACAGAGGACAGTGAGGACGGCGAGGTATAGGCGTAGGCACACGGCAGCAGTAGCCACGCCACGCACCGCCACACGCTCACGCACACGCACGCACAGGCAGGCACGCACCGCACACAGCACCACAGGCGGACGCAGGCACACGCCACGGACGGCGAGGGTGCGTAGGTACTGTAAGCCGTCTGAACGGCGTGAGGGTGCCGTGACCCCAAACGCTTCCTAGATTCAAGGTCGAAAAAACGACTTCCAAAAATCCGCAAAATTTTTTAAGGGGGTAGGATTTTGAAACTCTATGATAAAAATGCGGTCGCAAAATTCTTAGATATGACCCCTAAAAATGTGGAGAGGTTGACACAGAAAGGAATTTTGCAGACGAAGCAAGGAAACCTGTACGCCTTGGCGGAAACCAATAGGGCGTACATAAAATATTTGAGGGACCGTAACCCGGAATCACAGGAAGCGGTAGACCTCAACGAGGAAAGAGCAAAGCTAACCAAAACCAAAAGGCTTAATGAAGAGTTAGACCTTGCGGTAAAGAAAGGCGAATTGCATAGGTCGGAGGACATAGAAAAAGTAATGACAGCTATGTTAATCAATTTTAAGAGCCGATTAAGTGCCATTCCGGCAGAGGAAGCGGACAAGTTGGCAGCAATGACGGACAAAGCAAAGATTTTTCTATATCTGAATGACAAAATAAAAGAAGCACTTAACGAGTTATCCGATTTTGAGGGTATGTTTAAGGAGGAAATAAAAGATGAAGAGGGAAACGATTGACCTTTTCAACAGAATATTTAAGGTCTTAGAGCCACCGCCCGACTTGACATTATCACAATGGGCGGACAGATACCGCCGTTTGTCCTCTGAATCGGGTAGCAAAGGCGGTAAGTGGAATACAGAAAAAGCACCTTGGCAGCGGGAAATTATGGATGCAATAACGGATATATCTGTTGAAAAAGTTGTAGTTATGAGTGCTGCACAAATGGGAAAAACGGATGCTTTTTTGCTTAATACAATAGGCTATTATATGCACTATGACCCATGCACCATATTGTGTATGCAGCCGACCTTATCCCTTGCGGAAACAATGAGCAAAGATAGGCTTATGCCAATGGTACGAGATACCCCGGCATTAAGGGATAAGATAAATGAGAAAAGCCGAACCGCAGGAAACACAATCTTTAAAAAAGCGTTTCCGGGCGGACGTATCACAATGACAGGTGCAAACTCTCCAACAGAGTTACGAAGCCGACCAATCCGTATATTATTAGCGGACGAGATAGACGCTTACCCACCAACAGCAGGAGCGGAGGGGGACCCTCTGATACTTGCAGGGAAACGACTTACAACATATTGGAATCGAAAAGAGGTAGACACAAGCACGCCAACGATAAAAGGGGCAAGCCGTATAGAAATGGAGTACGAACATTCCACTATGGAAGAATGGAATGTGCCTTGCCCGAGTTGCGGAGAATTACAACCGTTGGAATGGAGTAATTTAATCTATAAAGTGGATGCAGACGGGGAAATAGAAAGTACAACCTATGTATGTGCGAAATGCGGAGTAGTACATACAGAAGTTGAGTGGAAAGAGCATTTTAATGAGGGGCGGTATGTGGCAAAATATCCAAACCGTAAAGTGCGAGGATTCCACTTTAATTCCTTGGCATCTACTTTTTTTGGTTGGGATAAGATTGTAAAAGGCTTTATCGAAGCGGACCAGGCATTAAAAAAAGGCAATATCGAACTTATGAAATCTTGGGTTAATACCGAATTGGGGCAGACTTGGGAGGAACAGGGCGAGAAAGCAAGTAAAGATGACCTGTTGAAGCGTAGGGAAAGATACCGTTGCGAAGTGCCGGACGAAGTTATAGCAATCACGGCAGGAATAGATACACAGGATGACCGCTTTGAGGTCGAGGTAGTAGGTTGGGGCGTGGAACACGAAAGCTACGGCATAATCTACAAGAGAATATACGGAGATTTGAAACAATCGGAAGTATGGAAGAACCTTGACGATTTTTTAAAGCAGACATTTAAAAAAGCAGACGGTACGGCAATGAGAATATCATGTGCCTGTATGGATTCGGGCGGACATTTTACCAATAAGGTATATAGATTCTGCAAGGCGAGAACTGCAAGAAAGATATTTGCAATAAAGGGAGGTAATGAGGGTACAGCAAGACCATACATATCAAAGCCGACAAAAAACAACAGGGAGCAGGCATATTTATTTACCCTTGGAGTTGATACAGGTAAATCCCTTTTGTTGCAGAGGTTACAGATTGAGGAAGAGGGCCCCGGATACTGCCATTTCCCGAAAGACGAAAACGAATATATCCGAGGATATGACGAGGATTATTTTAAAGGTCTTACGGCAGAGAAACAGGTATTAAAATACAAAAAAGGCAGACCGTATTTTGTATGGGAACTTACAGGAGAAACAAAACGAAATGAGCCTTTAGATTGCAGAAACTACGCACAGGCAGCAATAGAAATTACAGGATTAACCCTAAAAGAGCCACCGAAGAAAAAAACAGAGGTGCAGGTAACACGAAAACAAACAAGACGTAGAGGAAATAGAAGCGGAGGTATAGCATAATGGCAGCAATAACACTTGAAGTCGCAAAAAAACACTTAGAAATGTGGTTGGAAGCGGAAAGCGAGGTAGCAATAAACCAATCATACACAATAGGCGGAAAGTCCTTTACAAGGGCAAATTTGGCAGAAATCCGCAAACAGATAGAATATTGGAGTAATAAAGTGGCGGAATTGGAGAATTTAGCAAAGAAAAAGGGCAGAAACAGGGTATACAGGATTGTACCGAGAGATTTATAGGCAAAAACAGCCGAAAAGGGCGGAAATACAAGCAAAACAGGAAAATAAAAGATTGCCCGCCATTGCCCGATTTTTTGTGATAATATATAAAATAGCAAAGCACCAAGGAGATATAGAAGTACCCAAGGTGCTTTTTTTGTACTCAAAATACGGAGAAAGGAGGTTGAGCCTTGAATTTTATTGATAAAGCCATAAAAGCAATATCCCCGGAAAGGGCATTAAAGCGAGAAGTGGCAAAAAAACGCCTTAGTATGATTAACAGCGGTTACGGAAACTACGGTGCAAGTGCCACAAAGAAAAGTCTTATAGGTTGGACGCACGGCGGAGGTAGCCACAGGGAGGATGTAGAGGACAATATAGACCCTTTAAGGCAGAGGTCTAGGGATTTGTTCTATGGTGGCTCAAATGTTGCCACAGGGGCAATAAAAAGGCTTAGAACCAATACTATAGGAATTGGGTTACACCTAAAAGCATCAATCAATGAGGAAGTATTAAAGATTGAGCCGGAGGAAGCAAGGGAGTTAGAGGAAACGATAGAAAGAGAATTTGCACATTGGGCGGATTCTACGAATTGTGACCTTGAAAGGATAGACAACTTTTATCAGTTGCAGCAGTTAGCATTTTTAAATGCGTTGCTTAGTGGCGATTCATTCGCACTAATGACAACAACCAAGAGAGTAGGGAGCGTTTACGACCTTAGAATACAAACCCTTGAAGCAGACAGGGTAAGCACCCCGGATAACGAAAGGGTAAACCCTCTGTTTTGTGAGGGTGTGGAAAAGAACAAAGCAGGAGAGGTTGTTGCCTACTATGTATCAAAGTTTCATCCGCTATCGTTTGCAGATAGAGAACCGAGAGAGTGGGTAAGGGTACTTGCATACGGAGAGAAAACAGGACGAAGAAATATATTACACATTATGAACAGGGAGCGAATCGGACAAGTCCGAGGAGTTCCCTTTTTAGCACCCGTAATTGACACAATAAAGCAGTTAGGACGATACACCGAAGCGGAAGTATTGGCAGCAGTCATTAACGGATTGTTTACCGTGTTCATTGAAAAAGAAAGTGCAAGTGATGATGTGCCGTTTGGGGAAAGCATCCCGGAAGAGATGCAGGTAGACCAAGAGGACGAAAACAGTATTGAGCTTGCACCCGGGGCAGTAATCGACCTTGGAGAGGGAGAAAAAGCCAATATGGTAAACCCGGGCAGACCAAACCCAAACTTTGACCCGTTTGTAATTGCGGTACTAAAGCAGATAGGGGCAGCCTTGGAAATTCCATACGAAATACTGATTATGGCTTTTTCAAGTAACTATTCCGCATCAAGGGCCGCAATTCTTGAATTTTTCAAGGTTGTAAAGATGTATCGGGCGTGGTTTGTAGCTGATTTTTGCCAACCAATCTATGAAGAATGGTTAAGCGAAGCGGTAGCAAAAGGAAGAATAAAAGCACCCGGATTTTTTACAGACCCGATTATAAAAGATGCCTATTGTTCGGCGGAGTGGACGGGACCGAGTGCCGGACAGCTTGACCCGACAAAAGAGGTTGAAGCTGCCGAGAAAAGGGTACAAGGTGGCTATTCCACAAGGGAAAGAGAAGCAAGGGAACTTACAGGCACGGACTTTTACAAAAATATCAAACAGCGAAAGCGTGAAGAGGAATTGTTAAAGGAGGTAACAGGAGGTGCAAAGACAGACACACAAACCGTTGAGAATATTAACGGACGTGAGGAATCAGACACAGAAAACAACCCCGACAATGACGGAGGGCAGACAGAGGAAGAAACCGAGGAATAAGAACGAAGTACAAAGGTTTTGGAACTTTGTGCCGGACGAAGAGAGAAACACGGCAGAAATGCTATTGTACGGCGAAATCTCCGAGTATTCGTGGTATGGGGATGAAATCACACCAAGCGTATTTAACCAAGAGTTAAAAGACTTGGGGGCGGTAGATGAAATAACCGTGCGTATCAATTCGGGCGGAGGGGATGTATTTGCAGCAGTAGCAATATATACCCGATTAAAAGAGCATAAGGCGAAAATATCGGTAAAAATTGACGGTTGGTGTGCAAGTGCAGCAACTATTATTGCTATGGCGGGCGATACCATAGAAATATCTGTAGGCGGTGTATTTATGATACACGACCCATTAGCCGGATTGATTGGATACTACAATACAACAGATTTGGAAAATATCGTTAAGGAATTGGAAACAATCAAACAATCTATTGTTAATTGCTATATGACCGTTACGGACAAGTCGGAGGAAGAGATAAAAAGCCTTATGACAAATGAGGGCGAATGGTTCACAGGCGAGGAAGCAGTAGAAGCAGGCTTTTGTACCGCTGTAATGTTTACAGATGTGGATACAGAGGTAGAAAATGCGGAAAAAGTAATTGTAAATTCCGTACCTATCGGCTTGGAGAGATTCAGCACGATACCAAAAGGATTATTAGGCTACGCCAATAGCCATAATAATAACTATAAAACCAATGGAAAAAACAAGGAGGGCAATAACATGACATTGGAAGAGTTTAAAAAGAACCACCCGGACGTAGCCAATGCGTATAAAACCGAGATTTTGGCAGGAGCAAAAGACAACGCCGGAGCGGACACACAGGCAGCAGTAGAAGCAGAAAGGGCAAGAAATAAGGCGATTGATGAAATCACATTGCCGGGATTTGAGGATTTGGCAAAAAAAGCAAAATATGAAGAGCCTGTAAGTGCGGAAGCGTTTGCAATGCAGATTGTAGCAGCACAGAAAAAGACAGGGCAGGCGTTTTTAAACGACCGTGAGGATGATGTAGATAAATCGGGAGTAAAAGACGTAACCCCAACTTCTAACAATGGCGGACAGGGAGAAGATAACGACCCATTCGGCGATATTATCGACCAGATGTATCCGCAGACAAAATAACAGGAGGTAAAGAACAATGGCAGGAAAAGAGAAGTTAGAAAGCTATTCCCCTAAAATGGTACACGCCGGGGATTTTCCCGTTGTGACCGATTCGGGCACAGTAGCAAGCGGAGAAACAATTCACGAACTTATGCCTATTACACTTGGGGCAGACGGAAAAATCAAGGCGGTAACAGCAGATACCGTAGCGGATGTATACGGACTTGCAGCAGAAAACGCAGAAGAGGGAGAAGAGGTAGTATATTACCTCACAGGTGAATTTTTCGGTAGTGCGATTGAAGTACCTGTAGGCAAAACGGCAGCAGACTTTAAAGCACCATTTAGAAAAATTGGTATTTTCCTCGTAGATACAGACAACGCAACAGCATAGAGAAAAGGAGATAAATAAAAATGGCAAATATCAGCATTTACGACCCTAGAACAATGGGGAAACTTGTAGAGCGTATGCCTAAAGTGCAGACGTTCATTAAGTCTACTTTTTTCCGAAATGTCGAAACATTCGACACACAGAAGATTGATGTAGATTTTAAGAAAGGAAATCGACAGCTTGCACCATTCGTACATAAAAAGATTGGTGGCGTTACTATCGACAATGAGGGATACGAAACAAACACCTACGAGCCACCGCTTGTAGCACCAAACAAAATTACAACCGTAGACGATATTTTAAAGCGTACACCGGGCGAAAGCCTTTACGGCGGTAAATCCCCGAATCAGAGAGCAGTAGAGAAAATGCAGAGGGATTTTACAGAACTTGACGAAATGATTACACGCCGTGAGGAATGGATGTGCTGTCAGGCTTTATTTACGGGTAAAATTCCTATCCTTGACAAGGACGGAAAAGAGTTACAGGCAGAGATTGATTTTCAGTTTACCAACAAAGTTACATTAAGCGGTGCTAACGCTTGGAACAAAAAGACAGGCGGTAAGATTAAACAGTTAAAAGAGTGGAGAAAGCAGGTACAGAAGAAAGGTTTTGTAAACTGTAATGTATGCCTTATGGGTGCGGATGCCTTAGAAGCGTTCTTAATAGATGAAGAGGTATTAAAGGTACTTGATACAAGACGTTTTGAAGCTGCCGTTATCACTCCTAAGGAGTTGCCGAATGGTGCTACCTATATCGGTACTATTCACGAAATTGCTATGGATATTTATACATACAATGAGTGGTACTTAGATAACTGGACTAATAAAGAAGAGCCGGAGGACAAGCCTTTACTTCCTGCCAATATCGTAGTTCTTCTTTCAACGGAAGCAAATTACTCCATGTATTACGGTGCTGTCGGAGTAACGGACGAAGCCGGTAAGACAATCGAGGTAGTAGAGGGTTCGAGAATCCCGGAACAGTGGGTAGAGCGTAGACCTCCTAGAAGATTTTTACAGTTAAATTCAGCACCTCTTTGTGTACCTCACGAAGTAGATTCTTGGTATGTTGCTACCGTCTGCTAAAGGCGGTGGTAGCCTATGAAGAATTTTAAGGAAATGCTTGATAAGGACCTGGACCGTACTTTTTACAATACGGAGGAATTTGCGGAATTGCAAAGAGTACGCATTGACGGAATAGACAGGAATGTACCTGTTATATTTGATTCGGATGCAGCAGAAGCACGCCGACAAATGCTATCCGGGGACCATGCACAGGGTATATACCAAAAGTTGCTTGTAGTACGCATCCGATTATCTGATTTGGAAAAAGAACCAAGGCAGGGTATGAGAATGTGGATAGGCAGCGAACTGTATAAAATATCCGAGGTTACAACGGAATACAACGAACTTATTATTGAGTTGGTGGGGGAGGATGAGTAAATGATAGACATTGAAGTATCACAGGAAACCACCAACAGGCTACACGCTATTTTATCCGGCTTGGGAAAAGCGGACGAAAAAGTATTAAAACCTGCTATGCAAAGAGGATTGATAGCGGGGCGGACGGCTTTTAATAAGCAGATTAAGAGTGTGTACTATGTAAGTCCGGCGGTTATATCGAGGTATTCACATATTGGATATAAAAAGGTTGAAATGCGGAGTGACGGACTGATAGGGAGCATTGAGTACGCAGGTACGGTTATCCCACTTATTAAATACAATGTCACACCACAGAAAGCAACATACGGTAAAACACCTGTAAAGGCAGCGGTAAAGCGGAGTGAAAGCCAAGTAGAACTTGCAAAATCATTTACCGCACAGATGCCAAACGGTCACATAGGAATATATGAGCGTAAGAGTGATTCAAGCTATCCGATTAAACAGCTTTACGGTCCGTCCGTGCCAAGAATGGCGGAAAATGCCGTTGTATTAAAGACGGTCGAGGACAGGGTAAACGAAGTAATCAACAATCGTATGGAACATGAACTTGATAGAATTTTGAACGGAGGTAGTTAATGACAGCGATTGACCTATTAAATGCACTTAAAGCCTATACGGAAGATAAAGTAAAAGATATGCGGTTAATCACAAGAGTGCCGGAGAATGGAACAGACCCCGGAGAGCGACCGCCGTTAGTTTTTATCGGGAACTTGCCAAACAAGGAACAGGAAAAGAAAGCAGCACCCTACATACTTCTTAAATTGCTTACCAAAAAGGTAGATGATGAAGAGAATGTATGCAGGGTGCGTATTATTTGCGTTACATTTTCGGAGGATAAAAACGAGAATTATATGCAATGCCTTAACCTTGTCACAAAGATAGAAACAAGCCTGTTAGAGGATGTGGTAATAGATAAACATTATTCCTGTCAGAAGCCGATAGAAACAATTATCTATGATGAAAATATGGAATTGTACCAAGTCGGAGAACTTATGACAATTTGGGAGTTACCACAGATTCGCAGGGATGTAAGACAGTATTTAGAGTAAAGGAGGTTGGAAAGTATGCCAAGAGCGAGCAGAACAGCCACAAAGGCAGAAGAAACCGAACAGGCGGTAAATTCTACGGCAGAAACAGAAAAACCGCAGGAAACGGCAAATACGAATGCCACAGAGGAAAGATTTATTTATATCGGACCGACAACAAACACCGGGTTGGTAGAAAATACGATTTTTACAGGAAACAGGGAAACAGTTGAAAAGTATTTAGAACCGACCATTGAGAAGTTACCACAGGTAAGATTGCTTATTGTGGCAACGGAGAGCCTTGCGGTATGCAAACCAAAAGTAAAGACGGCAGGAACATTATTGAATAAATATTACAATGATGTTTTAAGTCTTATGAGAAAGCCAAAGGAGGACTAAGGTAAATGAGTAATTACTATCACGGAGCGAAAGCAAGTAAACAGGCTACAAGCGTTTCAACACCTGTTGTTGCGGACAGCAGTATACACCTCATTGTAGGTACTGCCCCGGTACATACAGTAGGCGGAAAAGTAAACGAGCCTGTATACGCTTCCAATTATGCGGAAGCGGTGGCAGCAATGGGATATAGTGACGAATGGGATAAATACGATATTTGCGAGGAAATCTATTCATCATTCAAGCTGTATTCTAATGGACCTATTATTATGGTTAATGTCCTTGACCCTGCAAAGCACCTTAAAGGAGCGGAAACGGTAGAAAAGACATTAGCCGGAGGAATCACAGAGTTACCGTATGAAGCGGTAAGCGATACGGTAGAGGTAAAAGGATATGACGGCGAGGATTCGCTTACAGAAACATACACAAGGGGCGAAGATTACGACCTTTTTTATACAGACGGAGTATTAAGATTAGAGCGTATCGAAAGTGGAAAAATCAAAGCGGACAACGCAAGACTTAATATTAAGTTTAATTCCGTTGACCCTAGCAAGGTCACAAAAAAGGAAATTATCGGAGGATATGACACAAATACCAATAAATCAAGTGGTTTTGAGTTGGTAGATTCCGTATATCCTAAGTACGGCGTTATCCCTACACTCTTCCTTGCACCAAACTTTTCTACAGATTCGGAGGTAGCTGCAATTATGGCAGCAAAGGCGGAGAACATTAACGGATTATTTACAGGAAAAGCAATCATTGATGCAGACACAGAAACGGTAAAGGTATATTCGGATGTTCCAACGTGGAAGAGCAAGAACAATATCACACAGCCGTCACAGCTTGTTACATGGCCCAAGTATACGCTTGGCGGTAAAATCTACCATTCATCCGTACATCAGGCGGGCGTTATGTCAAAGACGGATGCTACAGAGGACTTAGGCGGAGGTTCGCCGTGCGAATCAGCAAGTAATAAGACTATTCAGATTGACGGAATGGCACTTGCAGACGGCACAGAGGTACTTTTAGACCTCGTAAAAGCGAATTACCTTAATTCAAACGGAATTATCACGGCATTAAACCTTACAGGCAGTTTTGTATCTTGGGGCAATGAAACAGCTTGCTACCCGGCAAATACAGATGTTACGGATTATTTCTATTGCGTAAGCCGTATGTTTAGCTGGGTAGCAAATTCCGTTATCCTCTCAATGTGGAGCAAGGTTGATAAGAAGTTAAATAAACGCCTTATCGAATCCGTTACACAGAGTATTAACATTTGGCTCAACGGCTTAATGGCGGAAGAGAAGATTTTAGGCGGTCGTGTTGAGTTCTTGGAGGAAGAAAACACCACAGCGGACTTATTGGCAGGCAAGGCAAAATTCCATATCTACCTTACACCGCCAAGTCCTGCAAAGGAACTTGATTTTGTATTAGAGTATGACGTAAGTTATCTCGAAAATATTTTTGCGTAGGAGGTAAAACAGGATGCCAAAGATTGACGAAACAGTAATCGGGTTTGCGGTGTACGAAGATGCAACGGAATATATCGGAATCTCCGAAGTTACATTGCCCGAAATTTCAAATATTACCGAAGAAATCAGCGGGGCCGGCATTGGCGGTAAAATCGAATCTGTAATTTTAGGTGCGAATGAAGCAATGAGCCTTACCCTCAATTTCAGAACGGTAACAAATAATGCGATTAAATTACATGAGCCTAGACAGCACAATATTGATTTAAGAGCAGCACAGCAGCAGAAAGACACCGTAAAGGGTACTACAGAGGTTGTATCTGTAAAACATATCCTTGTAGTAACCCCGAAGAAACTTAACCCCGGAAAAGTTGCCACGGCAGCGGCAGCAGAGGTAAGCGGAGAGTATGCAGTAAGTTATTATGCTACATACATTGACGGTAAGAAAAAGTTGGAGATTGACCCACTTAATTATATCTACTATGTAAACGGAAAAGATTACTTAGCGGATGTAAGAAAGGCACTTGGAAAATAAGCACGGGAAACCGTGCTTTTCCTGTATTTGGTAGAAAATTGGAGGATTAAACACAATGGAAGATGTAAAGCAGACAGCAGTAGCAACAGAAGAAAAGAAAACAAATGTGACCGAATCGGACACAGACGGATTAAATTATACCCATGTATTCAAGAAACCTTTTGAATTTGAGGGAAAGACATACGATAAGTTGACTTTTGATTTTGAGGGTCTTTTAGGTTCGGATATGATTGCCGTTGAAAATGAAATGGCAGCAGTTGGCGAGTATGTATTATCGCCGGAAATTTCAACATCTTTCCTGTCTAAAATGGCAGCGAGAGCAGCAGGCGTAGGAAGTGACCTTATCGAGCATTTACCTATCCGTGATTTTGGAAAAATCAAGAATAAGAGCAGAGATTTTTTAGTGACAACAGGCTTAACAGATTAAACCCCGGAACTTGGGTAAGAGAAAATGCACTTTTACTTTCAAGACAGACACACACAGGGGTTGATTATTGGGTAAGCCTTACAATCCGTGATTTAAGAGGGTGGATACGAAGCCTTAACGGATTGATAGAAAAAGAGAAAGCACAACAGCAGAACAACCAATAACATATCCGCCCTTGAAACACAGGGCGGATTTTAACAAAGAAAATAATCATAATTTACATAGATTCAGCACTTGCACAGGCGGGTGCTTTTATTATGCCCGAAAGGAGGTAAAGGCGTGGCGAGTGCAAGACAATTTCAATTTTTCTTTCAATTAACCGCAGCCTTGGGGCCGAACTTCTCTAAGACCTTTAAGACAGCAAACAGCACTATGACCCTTTTGGGCGATAATCTGAAAGAGGTTAGAAATAAGTTAAAGGATGTATCGGCGTATCAGAAACAGCAGACGGCAGTAGAGAGAAGCAAGCAGAGAGTTACAGACCTTGAAAAAGAACACGAAAGGTTACAGGCGGAGTATGATGCAACAGGCGGAGAATCCGAGAAACTTAAAAAGAAATTAGAAGCCAATACGGAAGCATTGGCAAAGGCAAGGGATAAGGCAGCAGACGAAACGGAAAAATTGGAGGAAATGGGGCAGGCACTCCAAGAAGCGGGCATAAATACAGACAACCTTGCTAAAAACACAGAGGAATTACAAAAGCAATATGACAGGTTGCAGAAATCACAGGAGAAAGTTGCAGCCATTAACGAAAAAATAGATAAGAATAACGCAGCGATAGCACAAACAAAGTCACAGTTGACAGGAACAATAGGAGCAATCGCAGCAGTAGGAACGGCGATATATGTCGGACCGGTTAAAAAGGCAGCCGAATTTCAAGAGCAGATGTCGGGAGTAAAGGCAATATCGGGAGCAACAACTGAGGAAATCGCCCAACTTTCAAACAAAGCTAAAGAAATGGGAGCATCAACAAAGTTTACCGCAACAGAAGCCGGACAGGCTATGGAATATATGGCTATGGCAGGTTGGAAAACCGAGGATATGTTAGGCGGTATCGAGGGTATTATGAACCTTGCAGCAGCTTCCGGGGAAGATTTGGCAGGTGTATCCGATATTGTAACGGATGCCTTAACGGCTTTTGGGTTGAGTGCATCAGATGCCGGGCATTTTTCAGACGTATTGGCACAGGCATCAAGCAATGCAAACACCAATGTAAGTATGATGGGGTCAACATTCCAAAAGGTCGCACCTGTAGCCGGAGCATTAGGGTATAGCGTAGAGGATATGTCTTTAGGTATTGGACTTATGGCAAATGCAAGTATTAAGGCAGAGGTCGCAGGTACAAGTTTAAAGACAGCATTAGCCAATATGGCGAAGCCGACAGATGCACAAGCGGCAGCAATGGAGAAATACGGCATAAGCCTTACAAATGCAGACGGCTCTATGAAGAGTTTCGGGGATGTAGTAAAGAACCTCCGAAGCAGTTTGGGCGGATTGTCCGAAGCGGAACAGGTGGCAGCAGCAACAACGATTTTCGGAAAAGAAAGTTTTGCGGGTATGCTTGCTATCGTAAACGCATCAGAAGCCGATTTTAATAAACTTACAGATGCGGTATATAACTGTGACGGTGCAGCTAAACAAATGGCAGAAATCAAGTTGGATAACCTTAACGGAAGTATCACATTGGCACAATCTGCATTTGATGCTTTACAGGTGGAACTTGGAGAGTTGTTATTGCCGACCCTTACAGAGGGTGTGAAGAGGTTTACAGAAATAGTAAACGCAGTAACAAATTTTGTAAGAGAGAATCCGCAGGCAACAAAAACCATTGCCAAAGTTGCGGTTGCATTAGCGGGGTTAAAAGTCGGAGGACTTGCAGCAAAGCTAGGTTTCCTTGAAGTAAAAGGCGGAATACTCAATGTTCAAAAAGCCTTTGAAATAATCAAGGGAATCGGAATGAATAAGTACCTACAAAGCCTTACAGGCGGATTTTTGAATTTTAAGAATATCGGTAGCGGTATTCTTGGATATTTCACAAGCGTAAAGAACGCAGCCGGGGGCGTAAGCAGTGCATTAGGCGGAGTATTAAGCAACAGCACCTTGTTTACAAAGATTGGTAGTGTATTTAGCGGTATCGGTGGGAAAATCGGCGGTACTGTAATGGGAGCGGGTTCAAAACTACTTAACCTGTTTTTAAGTCCGTTTACACGAATGGGCGGTAAACTTGGCGGTATCCTGTCGGGAGTTGGAACAGTTATAGCAAATTCGCCTTTAGGAAAGGTTGGGAATCTCATAGGTGCAGGATTCGGGAAAATAACGAAGTTTATAGCACCTGTAGGAAATGCAATAAAAACCATGCTTGGACCGTTGGGGAATTTGGCAAGTTCCGTATTTGGTCCGCTTGGTGGAGTGGTAGGTAAGATTTTACCGATTGTTGGAGTAATCACAACAATTATTACTGTTATTCAGTTGGTAAAAAATCACTTACAGGAAATCAGAGCATTTATAGAAAAGACATTCGGAAGTGAAGCGTTGGCAATCTTTGACAAGATTGTAGCGGTTATTACGAATGTTGGAGATACCATTAAAAATATTTTCTCTGATAGCAATATCGGAGAAGCGAGAAACAAGATACAAGAGATTTTCGGGGATAAAGGCGTACAGGTATTTGATACGCTTGTAAATATCCTTGGAAAGGTAAAAACGGCGGTATCAGATGTAATAGCATTTGTGACAACCTATGTAGTTCCTGTTGCGGAACAGGTATTACAGGTAATTATAAATGATGTTGTGCCGGGTATTGTGAGTTTCATACAGGCAGCAGCACCTACGATAATGTCAATCATTCAAAGTATTGTTGATTTTGTCGGTGCGGTCATTCCAATTATTGCCGATTTTATAGCCGGATTGATGCCGATTATATCGGAACTTATCTCGTTTTTACAGACCTATGTATTACCGATTATATCGGAATTGTTCAATTTTATAACAAGTACCGTACTGCCTGCTATATCGGCAGCGATTCAAGCAATTTTGCCTGTAGTTACTAATGTTTTATCGGTATTGCTTCCGGTAATTCAAACTGCCTTAACAACAATTTGGAACATAGTAGCACCAATCGTACAGGGAATTTTACAGGTGGTGCAAGCTGTAATGCCTGTAATCTTATCCGTGGTTCAATCTGTGATTGGTTCAGTGCAGGGCATAATACAAAATCTTATGACCGTGTTAAGCGGAATTATAGATTTTGTGACAGGCGTATTTACAGGTAATTGGTCGCAGGCTTGGAACGGAATTAAGTCTATATTTTCGGGAGCGGTTGGAGGTCTTGGCGAAATTATCAAAGCACCATTACGAGCCGTTGTATCAGCGGTTAATACCGTGATTGGTGGACTTAATAAATTGAAAGTGCCGGATTGGGTTCCCGGACTTGGCGGAAAAGGAATTAACATACCTTTGATTCCGGGATTTGCAAAAGGTACAGACAGGACACCGGGTACATTTATAGCCGGAGAGAATGGACCGGAGTTGATTACAAACGCTGCCAACAGAAAAGTATTTACGGCAGCACAGACAGGACAGATATTTAACAATATCTCACAGGCACAGACGGCGGATAATGTATCCGCAAGAATGAGTGGGGCCGGCACAATCGTTATAAATGTTCAAAATTCGCCAAGCGTTGTAGTGAACGGAAACGGCGAAGCAAATAACATTAAGCAACAGTTAGAACAGTATGACGAAGCATTTTTAGAGAAGCTACGAGCAATCATTGTTGCAATTCTGAAAGAACAAAAAGAACAGGAGGACAGGGTAGTATATGCTTAATAACACTTATACAACGGTATCCGGGGATACTTGGGATATTGTAGCTTATAAAGCCTATGGCAATGAAATGTATATGGATACTCTTATTAAGGCGAATATTGAGTATAAAGATACCTATATTTTTCCAGCAGGGGTTGTATTGACCTTGCCGGAAATTGAATTAACGGTATCGGAATCCCTGCCACCGTGGAAACAGGGGGTAACGGTAAGTGAGTAATAAGAACTACGCAAGGCGTACCGTGGTAAAACTGTACTTTAAGGGTGCAGATATATCCAAGGAATTATCCAAGTATCTGTTATCCCTGTCCTTTACAGACAAAGAAGAGGACGAAACGGACGATATAAGCCTATCCTTGGACGATAGGGAGGGTAAATGGATTAAAGATTGGCTCAATACGAGCAAAGCGGTAAAAACGAAAACAGAAACGGTTACTACAGGCGGTGGAGAGATAAAGGTAGGTGCTATTGTGAAATTCAAGGGCGGACCGGTATATATATCCTCTATGGCAGCAGAACCGACAGTAAACAGGGGTGCAAGCACCTGTAAATGCACAATAGCGAATCACAACGCACACCCATATCATCTTATATCACAGGACGGACAAAGGGTATACGGTTGGTGCAATGCTTCAGACGTGGAGGGAGGACAAGCAACAACCACAACAAAAACGACCGTGATTAAGGAAAAGAAAGCATTTAAGGGTACGGAGATACACGCTATTGTAATACAAAAAAATCCGTATTCAGACGGAAAAGATAAGGTATTAGATTGCGGAAAATTTGAGATTGACAGCGTGAGTTATCAAGGACCACCGCAGAAATTAACCATAAAGGCTACATCAATACCGTACAGTACAAAGTTACGGCAGGAAAAGAAATCTAAGACTTGGGAGAATACCAATCTTAAAAATATAGCAGAAAAGATAGGCAAGGGTAACAGTATGAAAGTAATGTATCTTTCAAGCCACAACCCAAGCTACAAGAGAAAAGAGCAGGTAAACACGGCGGATATAGTTTTTTTGAAAAAGCTATGCAAAAATGCAGGTATTTCCTTAAAGGTTACATCAAAAACCATTGTTCTTTTTGACGAAGCAGATTATGAAAAGAAATCATCCGTTAAAAAGATAAAGGCAGGGAAAGGAAATATATTAAGCTATAGTTTTTCTACAAAAACGGCAGATACATCCTATTCAAAATGCCATGTATCATATACAGACCCGAACACAAAGAAAACTATTGAAGCTACATACACAGCACCGGGAGCAGACCCGGACGGACAGACATACGAATTTAAGCATAAGGTAACAAGCCAAGCGGAAGCGTTGGAGTTAGCAAAGTGCCAGTTGCGACAGAGAAATAAAGGCGAAACAACAGCGGAATTTACCTTAGTCGGGGATGTGGACTATGTGGCAGGCATAACCGTAACTGTATACGGATACGGAGAATTTGACGGAAAGTACATAGTAGAACAGGCACAACATAGTATCACAGGCGGATACAAGGTACAGATAAAGTTGCGTAGCGTGTTGGAGGGGTATTAAATGGCAGGATTCAGCAGTACAGATATGCAGGAACTAAAAGATATTGTAAGAATCGGACAGGTAAGTAAGGTAAACGCCGGAGAAATGACCGCAAGGGTACAGATTCCGGACCAGGGCATAGTTACAGGAGATTTAAGGATTGTAAAACGACCGCCAACCGTGGAATGTGAAACAGGATGCAAGATTAAAGTAAAACCTTGGATTCCAACCGTAGGGCAATGGGTATTGTGCATATTCAAGCCGGACGGAGAGGGGGACGGTTTTGTTATAGGAGGTATCTAATGGCAGAGATTGGAACACTTGGGGATATTGTCTTTAAGGTATCGGCAAATAAGGTAAGAACCTTTGACGATTTGAAGATAGACAGTAAAACCAATTATGCAAAACACACAAGGCATCTTAAAAAGCCGTTATTAGAGTTTCAATACAATGATGCAGACACGGCGAGCCTTACCATTTATCTATCCGCATTTCTTGGGGTAAATCCCAAGAAAATGCAGAACAAAATAGACAAGTACAGAAAGAAAGGAAAAATCCTTACGCTTGTTATCGGCGGTAAGAAATACGGCAGCCAATGGGTTATCACAGGACATACAAAAGATTATGAGAAATTCGATAATCAAGGAAACCTGTTGATAGCCAAAAGCACCTTATCGCTTGAACAGTACGCAAAGAGGTAGAAAGGCAGGCAGGAATGAGTTTTACGATAGATACCGCACAGGAACAGCCTATAAACCTTGCACCTCAAACACTATACGAGGAAGTAATACAAAATGTTTGGTTTTTGCTATCCTCGTTAGAATATGACATACCGCTTAACCGTGAGTTTGGATTAAATGCAGCTTACATAGATAAACCGATTACAACAGCAACGGCACTTGCAACGGCAGATATTTATGACAAAATCGGAGAATATGAGCCGAGAGCAGAGATTGTAAGTATAGATTTTACGACAGACTACGAAAGGGGCATATTAAAACCTAAAGTGGAGGTAGAAGTAAATGGCGAATATGACGAATACGACGAGGAATATACCGAGTGAGTTACCCGAGGTTGAGTTTGTGGATACCGATACGGAAGCACTTGTAAATAAACTGATAGCCGGATACGAAGAGATTACAGGCAGAACCTTATACCCTGCCGACCCTGTAAGAGCGTTTATCCTTTGGCTTGCAAGTGTAATCATACAGGAAAGGGTAAATATCAACGAATCGGCAAAACAGAACTTACCAAGATATGCCACAGGGCAAAATTTAGATTCATTAAGTGAAATATTCCATAACACATACAGGCTACAGCCTACGGCAGCAAGGACAACGCTTGGATTCAGTATTACAACGGCACTTGATAAGGAGTATGTGATAACGGATGAAATCGAGGTAACGGTAGACGGATACATAAACTTTGTGACAACGGGATACTTGACATTCCCAGCAGGAGAAACATACGCAGAGGTAGAAGCGGTATGCACGACATTAGGAGAGGACGGAAACGGCTTTACACCCGGACAGGTAAGCAGACTTGTTACAGAGGAATTTTTATATTTTAAGGAAGTGGCAAACACAACAGAAACAGCCGGGGGAAGCGGAGAAGAAAGCGATACCGCATATTACAACCGTATGAGAGAATCCGAAGAAAGCTACACTACCGCCGGACCGAGAGGGAGTTATATATATCACGCTAAGGCGGTATCCTCACAAATAAGTGATGTATCCGCAGAAAGTCCGCAGGACGGAGTAGCAGATATAAGGATAATGCTATATGGCGGAGAGTTGCCGAGCGAGGAACTTATAAAAGAGGTGCAGGCATATTTAAGTGCAGATGATATAAGACCTATGACGGATAAGGTAACGGTCGCAGCACCGACAACGGTTGATTTTGATATTGAATTAACATATTACATACCAAAAGACAAGGAAGCAAGCACCAAAGAAATCAAAAGGGCGGTTGATTTGGCGGTGGAAAGCTACGAATTATGGCAGACCTCTAAAATGGGGCGGGATATTAACCCGTCCTATTTTTATGCAATCCTTATGGATTCGGGCATAAAGAGGGCGGATATTAAAAAACCTGTATTCACGGAGATACCAAAGGGAAGCGTTGCGGTATTGAAAAAGTGTACCGTAACCTTTGGAGGGGTCGAAGATGAATAGTTTAAAAGATGCCGATTTTTACGCAACATTTCCGCCCGCCTTGAAAAAGGATGAAAAAATGGTTGCGTTGGGTCGGCTCATAGCGGACGAACTGCACCAAACAGTAGAGCAGACAAAAAAGAATATCATATATGCCAATATAAACGAGTTATCGGAAACGTGGCTTGATGTATTGGCGTATGACCTCCATGTAGATTGGTACGATTACGATTACCCGATAGAAGCGAAAAGGGCGATTATCCGGGATAGCGTAAGAGTGCATCAGAAATTAGGCACAAAGGCAGCCGTTGAAATGGCTTTGGGTGGAATACACCCAAAGAGTGAGATAGAAGAGTGGTTCGACTACGGAGGAAAGCCGTACAGATTCCGTATTGTACTTGATACGACAGAATCAAGGGTTGCAGCAGACTATGACGAGATTATAAAGACGGTTGACATATACAAGCGTTTAACGGCTCATTTAGACGGTCTTTATTACCAAGGGTCTATTACTGTGGTAGTAATGCCTAAAACGGAATTTTGGCTATATTCCGTGCCTATGACAGGGCAATTAAAGGCAGGAACAGAACCACACAGAAATACGGTTGGTGCGGTTGAAAATACGGTCATAGATGTAATGACACAGGCAGCGGGATATACGGCAGAATTTACACCGACAGGAACGAAGCCGGACAGGAATATTACATTTGCAACAAAGGATACCGAGATTGTGACCGAATCGGACACAATGGGATACCAATATACGAGCAATCAGACAGGACAGGCAAAAGCCGGAACGATACCGCAGAGAAACACGGCGGGAGGTGTAGCACAGGAGGGAATAACCGCACAGGCTACAGGGCAGGCATATAAGTTTGATTCAGAACTTGCAGGAACAAAGCCGGATAGAAATATACAGTATCAAACGGCGGATGTGGCAGCAGTTGGAGAAACAGAAGTGCAAGCCTATCCGTTTGAAAGCATATTTGTAGGAACAGCACCCGACAGGGCGGTAACTGTAAAGGACAGAGATATACAGACGGTGGCAGACACCGAAACAGAACAATACCCTTATGAAACAGATATGACAGGACAGAAGAAAACAGGTACAGAACCTTATACAAACACAAAACCCGGAATATCTGATAAGGGAATGGCAACCACGGCAGAAACCGAAAGCTACCAATACGAGGTAAAGCGTTGCGGTAAGAATCGGTTATAGCAAATAAAAGTAAAGGAGAGTAAAGAAATGCTGACAGAAAGAGCCTTAGAGAGTTTCAAGCAGTTTGTAGAAACCAACATTGCTTACGCTATGGTCGAGTATGGCGGTACTATGCACAAGGCGAAAATCTTAACAAGAGAACGTTTAAAAGACGGCAGGGTAGCGTTGAGTATTTCCATTACCCCGGAAGTATCGGGGACCACAACAATTACGAAAATTCAGTTGTACGATACGGCTAGTAAGTTGTGGGCGGAAAAGAGCGAAGCAATCAAATTAAAAGGTACACAACAGGGCGTGTTGTACCGATTCAGTTTTAATTTTAAGGAGGAATAGAGCAAATGGGATTATTTAAGATTTGGAAAGACCATGTAACGCAGTATTCCAACCGCTACAGGGAAGTGCAGAACGCAGACGGTACAATCACACACGAAGCCGTAGAGGGCGAAGTAGTGCAGGAGGGTACACCACAGAACGCACAGAACTTTAACGATTTGGAAGAGAGGGTATTATCAGCCGGGTTAATCGCCAATCTTGCAATGCTTAAACTTGGTGCAGCAGAAAGCAGGATTAAGGGATTACAGGGAGAGATTGTAGAAGCAACCCTTACCAATACAAAATCATACCCTTTTAACAATTCCAAAAAGACCCTTGCACTTACCACACCAAGGGGCAATTTGGACTATACCGTAAATGTTGAAGCGGAAGCAAAGGACGCAGGCGGTGTAGGAGAAATCCGTATTACGGATAAGCAGTTAAACGGATTCAAGATTGAGTATACCGGGGCCGCCAAGGAAGTAACGGTAAAATGCACAGTACAGGGAGGTTACGCATAATGGCAAATGTAATTATCAAAAGTGATGAAAGAAAGGCAAATACGGCAGCAGTATTACAGGCTTACGGAGTAAGAGGTAATGCCACAGCATCACAGAGAGAAGCAGCAGAACACATTGCGGTGCGTTCACAGGAAGCCTATAGAGAATTAAGAAGAATGGGAGGTAACAGATAATGGCAGCAGCAAAGATTATTGTAGTTGAGAAAAACGAGGGCGAGAAAATCGCCTATGACGTATCCACAACAAAAATTATTTTCGGGGATGATGATTTAATGGTAAACATCAAGAACCGAGAGCGTGACGAAGAGGTAACGCTTGATATTTGCAAGGACACACAGGACGGCTTAACCGTTGGCGTAAATACCGAAGCAAGGGAGTATGTGGCACAGGTCATTATCCCGGCAAGGGGATATGAGATTGTGGATACAGGAGAAAAGGACGAGGACGGAAAAACGATTACGAAGCGTGAACCTGTACCGTTTGATATGAAGAAATGTACGCTTGTATTATGGGCGTTAATTTAATTTTAAGGAGGATAAAATACAATGGCAAACTTTGACGATTTACAGGGTGCAGTAGCACAGTTTGGTGCAAACAACAAGGTAATTTTTGATGATACCGGGATGCCTAGCATCATGGTAGCAGTGCCAAAGGCAAAGTATAGTGATGTAATCACAGGCGGAACAGATGAAACATTACCGTTTTGGATTATGGACGGAGAGGAAAAGAGCGTAATTTATGTGTCTAAGTTCCTCAATATTGTAGAAAATGACCGTGCATATTCTTTAGGCGGATACCTGCCTAGAAACTATATCAACTTTGACCAGTCTGTAGCAGCTTGCAAAAAGAAAGGTGCAGGTTGGCACTTAAATCAGACAGGTGTATTTGCGTACCTTAACCTGTTATCACAGAAAATGGGTACTGTACCACACGGAAACACAAACTACGGCAAGGATTATTACCACCCTTACGAGAGGGGAACAATGCCACAGGGAGAATCACAGAGAACGCTTACAGGAAGCGGACAGCCTACATGGTATCACAATCACGATATGTCGGGCATTGCGGACATTAACGGCAACCTTTGGGAGTGGACCGGTGGATTACGCCTTATGGACGGAGAAATTCAGATTATCCCTTATGGTAACTCTATGAAACTTGATTGCGATATGTCGGCGGAAAGCACACTTTGGAAAGCGATTAAGCCGGACGGAACTTTAGTAGAGCCGGGAACAGCAGGCACATTAAAGTTAGACCAGGCAAGTGCATCCGCAGGAATCAGAGTAAATACAAAGGTTGAGTTCCCTACAAGTGGAGATACTTACAGAAATATTGCATTTAAGAGCCTTGGGGCAGCTTCCGGGGTAACTATTCCGAAGTTGCTTATAGCACTTGGATTATACCCGGACAGCGGTGTAACGGGATATGGCAACGACCAGATTTGGATGAGATGCCACGGCGAAAGGTTGCCTTGCCGTGGGTCGGCGTTCAACAGTACTTCTGTTTCGGGTCCGTCCGCTCTCGACTTGAATGGCCTTCGTTCCCGCTCGCTCGTCAGCATTGGTTTCCGCTCCGCTTTTGTTGAGTAACTGTAAACTGAACACTGAAAAACTGATAGGGCGTGCGATAGCACGCCCTTTATAGCAAATACATTACAGTTAGGCGGTTGCAAAAGTGGAAGAGATACAACAGGAAGAAAAGAAACATAACGGCAATGATATTTTTCATATCAAGGAAAAGATTTATGAAATGATATTGTACGGCAACCCTCAATTAAAGGACTTTCCGAAAACGGAGAGGTATGTACTTGCAGGCGATATAAGAAAGACAATGTATACAATGTTGGAAATGGCGGTGCGACTTGAAAAGAAGTACCACAAGAAAACCACATTGCAGGATTTGGATATTGAAGTTGATGTATTAAGAAATCTGCTAAGACTTGCAAAAGACCCGAACCTATACCCAAACCAAAAGCCTTGTTTGAATTTCCACACTTGGGAAGTATGGATGCGAAAGGTAGACGAAATCGGTCGAATGATAGGCGGTTATTCGGAATGGGTCAACAGCAGGGAAAGACAGAAATAAAAATACATAGGGAAATAATCACAAAGTTACGGTGGTTGCCTATCCGTGGGTCGGCGTTCAACAATACTTCTAATTCGGGTCCGTCCGCTCTCAACTTGAATAACCCTCGTTCCAACTCGAACGACAACATTGGTTTCCGCTCCGCTCTGCCCCTATGTCAAGAAGCCTTACGGTTACGACCGCAAGGACAGTACAAACAGGGTTAAAGGGGTTATTTTCCGTTCCTGTAGACAGGAAAAAGATTGAATTGCTGTAAAGACAGTTAGTAAGCGTAAGCCGAAAAGAAATATATTTGTCACGTCCGAAAGGGTTAAAAACTGATTAGGTTTGTACGGCACAAATTTACAAGAGGTATGCAATGCAAAGCATAAAGAATATATACGAAAAGATTTATGATTTTGAGAATTTACATAAGGCTTGGGAGGAAGCGAGAAAAGGAAAGAGGTACAGGGATGATGTATTGATTTTCAACCGCAACTACGAAGAGCAGTTAATAAATATTCAGAATCACTTAATTTATGAAACATACGAGGTAGGAAAGTATCACACCTTTTATGTTTACGAGCCGAAGAAAAGGCTCATTATGTCCTTGCCATTTAAGGACAGGATAGTACAATGGGCGATTTACAGGCAGTTATTTCCGTTGTACGAAAAGACATTTATCTTTGATTCCTACGCCTGTCGCAAGGGCAAGGGAACACATAAGGCAGCCGACAGGTTACAGTATTGGTTAAGGCAGACTGAAAGGAAGCCGGAACGGTACTATTATCTGAAAATGGATATATCAAAGTATTTCTACAGGGTAGACCACGATATTTTATTAAAGATTTTAGCACGCAGGATTAAAGACCAACGATTACTTAACCTGTTAGAAAAGATTATAAATTGCGAATCTATGAATTTTGGATTACCGCCCGGAAAAGAGCCGGACGAAGTGGCAGTATCGGACAGATTGAGCAACAAGGGGATGCCGATAGGCAACCTTACCTCACAGATGTTTGCAAACATTTACCTTAATGAGGTAGACCAATACGCAAAACATGAGTTGGGATTGCATTACTACATCCGATATATGGACGATATTATCATACTCCACCACGATAAAAAGTATTTGGCAGAGGTCAAAGAGTTGTTAAGGGCGTTCTTATCAGACGAATTAAGGTTAGATTTGAATAATAAAACGACTATCAGACCGTGTAGTATGGGCGTTGATTTTGTAGGCTTTAGAATATGGTCTACGCACCGCAGATTAAAGAAGAAAACGGCGGTAAAAATCAAACGTAATCTTAAAAATCAGATTGCAAAGGTAAAAGCAGGAGAAGAAAGAAAAGACAGGTTAGACCGTTCGGTAGCTTCATATCGTGGTATCCTGTCACATTTTAACAGTTACGGACTTAGGCAGAGCTTTAACACCCTGTTTAAGGAAAACGGTATGGTAGAGAAAAAAGAAGAGGTAAGTAGATGTACAGGAAATTGCAATAACTGCCCGAACTATACCGAAAGTTATTTTTGCGGATTTGCTACGCCATATTGCAAACTGCAAGGAAAGGAAATTACACACAATGTATATTGATTCAGCAGCAATTATAACTATTGCAAGCGTATTAGGGGCATTAACTGCCATTGGTGCGGTTGCATACAAGATTATCAAATGGTTTCAGGCACAGGAAAAGCAGACAACCGATATTGAGGATTTAAAGAAGCAGGAGAAAGAGGACATAAAGGCAATGGAAGATGAATTATGCTTACTCACTTATGCGGTATTGGCGTGTCTGAAAGGACTTAAAGAACAGGGATGTAACGGACCGGTCACGGAAGCCATAGGAAAGATTGAAAAACATATCAATCAAAAGGCACACGGACAGGAAACATAGGAGGAAAAACAGAATATGAAATATCTTATTTGCGGAATCCTTGGCATTGCTATAGGATTCTTTGTTTTTTATTTGCTATTTAGGATTGCGAACAAAGACAAGTTATGCAAGAAGCTACAGGACGGAAGTAAAAAGAAACTTCCGAAGCCGAACTTTACAAAACTTGTATTGGTCGCAGTCCTTTTTACTTACTTTGTGGGTTTGTATATCGGTATCAAAGTAACACTTATCGACTATTCACAATTCGGGGTGCTTGCCACATACATAGCAACCCCGACTACTACAGTAATTGCCTTGTATTGTTGGAAAGCCAAGGCAGAAAACATTATCAAAATCAAAAAGGGATACCCGGAGGAAACAAAGGATATTTCTGTTGATTTAAACAACATCAATATTTAAGGAGGTACGGCGTTATGGGAAAAACAATAACAGCCGGATTTATCAGCGATACAATTAACGGTATCGGGATAAATTCAAGTATCAAATGCAACAACGACAATCTGAACAACAACACAAGCCGAAGCGTAGCCTATGTGGTAATGCACTATACAGGCAATTCAAAGGATACGGCAAAGGCAAATGCAAATTATTTCGGCGGTGCGGGGCGTAATGCTTCCGCTCATTTTTTTGTAGATGATGCGGAAATTTACCAAAGCGTAGAGTTAAGGGATACCGCTTGGCATTGCGGGGCAAAGTCTTATAAACACGGCTCTTGCAGAAATGCGAACAGTATAGGTATTGAAATGTGTTGTACTGCTGGAAACTACAGAATTTCAGACAGGACAAAAGAAAACGCTGCATACCTTTGTGCATTTCTTTGTAAAATGCTTGGAATTGGTGCAGGTGGCGTTGATTCCTATGTATTACGCCATTATGACGTAACAGGAAAGAATTGCCCGGCTCAAATGGTAAGCAATCCTACAGAATGGCAGGAGTTCAAAAATAAGGTTAAGGGTATCTTAGGCGGTTCGGTATCCGCAGGAGGACAGCAGCATACCGCACAGCCGACAACGGACAATGTGGCAAGCTACAAAGTGAAGATTACCGCAGATGTATTAAATGTGCGTATCGGTCCGGGAACAGATTACGGAGTAGCCACACAGGTAAAACAGGGCGAGGTATACACAATCGTAGGCGAGGTAAGAAATGGTAACACCACTTGGGGCAAATTAAAGAGCGGTGCAGGCTACATAAGCCTTGGATATACGGAGCGAATAGCGGGAATGACCGCAAATACTCCACAGGATACAAGCTACAGGGTAAAAATCAATACCGCCGTTCTGAATGTCCGAAAAGGTCCCGGAACAAATTACCCGGTAACAACACAGGTAAAACAGGGCGAAGTATATACAATCGTTGGAGAGGAAAAGAACGGTAACACCACTTGGGGCAAATTAAAGAGCGGTGCAGGGTATATAAGCCTTGGATATACACAGAGAGCGTAGGAGGTACACTATGGCAGTAACAGCAGCACAGGTAAAAAAGGTTGTTAAGGTCGCAAGCGGTATTATCTACTCACAGGAGGGTAATTACGGAAGCGTAAACAGAAACGACAACAACCACGGAATGAGCATAGGTAAGTGCCAATGGAACGCATATTGGGGTAGAGCGTTGCCCCTCTTAAAGTCCATTGTTGAAAAGGACCAGGAACAGGCAAAAGAGATATTAGGGGATGCCCTGTATACAGAGATTGCCGGAAGTAGTGCGGATGCGTGGAACAGACAGGAGAGAGAAGCAACCGAAGAGGAAGCCAATGCAATATCTAAGTTGCTCACAACCAAGGACGGAAAGGAAGTACAGGACGATTTAGCGGATGCAGATATTACAGGATATGTAAAGAACGGCGTAAAAATCGGTTTAGTATCCTTAAAAGCACTTGCCTATTTTGCGGACTTAGAGAACCAAGGCGGTAGCGGTGCAAGTTCACGCATTGCCAAGACGGCAGCAGAAGCCACAGGAGGGGCGGAAAAGGTAGGACTTGAAGAAATACACGCCTACGCCTTAAAAGATGCCACAATGGGGCAATATGAAAGCCGTAGAAGCAAAGTATACGAAGCGATAAAGGGAAGCAACTTAACGGACGTATCACACACCAAGACAGAAGAGAAGCAGAACACACCGCAGAAGCCACAGGAAACGCCTACAGGAGTTTCAAAAGGCGATATAGTGACATTCACAGGCGGAGGGGTCTATATCTCTTCTACGGCAGAATATGCAGCCAAGGAAAAGGATGTGGTAAGCACCTGTAAGGTAACGGCAGTAAATGAGAAAGGCACACATAAATATCATTGCATTTCACAAGACGGTAAAGGCGTGTACGGTTGGGTCAATGCGGAATCTATCAAGGAGTTATCCTCTAAGGCACACAGCGACCCCGCAAGCGTTTCAAAAGGCGATATAGTAACATTCACAGGCGGAGGGGTTTACAAGTCCTCTACGGCGGAATATGCGAGCGTACAGAAGAATGTTACAAGCACCTGTAAGGTAACGGCAGTAAATACCAAAGGCACACACCCTTATCATTGCATTTCACAGGACGGTAAAGGCGTGTACGGTTGGGTTAATGCAGCAGATGTAAAATAGACCGATTCGGTCACAAAACGGAGGAAAATACTATGCAGATTTTAAAATGGTTACTTGTTAATTGGGATTCTGTATTGCTTATTGCTATGGTTGTAGCCTTGATTATTTATTTAATCAAGACAGGACAGACCAAAATCTTAAAGCAGATTGCAATTAAGTTTGTCACAGATGCAGAGGGAGAGTGTGGGGCCGGCACAGGGATTATTAAGCTGTCGGAAGTGGTTGCGAAAATGTACGCATATCTGCCGAGCGTGGTTAGAATCCTGTTTACAGAAAAGCAGTTGGTACAGATTGCGGAATCTGTATTAGCGGAAGCAAAAAAGAAATGGGAAGCTAACGAGAACCTTACAACCTACATTGAAAACAAACAGCAGACAACCCCGGCAGTGGTAACACTTGTAGAAAATACAAAATAACAGAATATGCAGTAAACAAAATGCCCCCTTGGCTTGATGAAGCCTTGGGGGTTATTTTTATATTCTGACAGGATAAGGCAGCAGTACAAGAGGGGTAATACCACATTCAGAAAGTTTATATATTTTATGAGAAATGCTAATGCCGTTATCAATCCATATCATAAAACTTTGTTTCTGCAATAATTCAGAGTGGTTTGTAAAGACACAACCGCAATTTATGAGATTATCAGCAACCCACTTTTCGCATTCGGCGAATTTCTTTTCTATTCGGCGGTTATTTTCAACCGTTACCGCCTTACGGTCATTCATATATTTTTCATATTTTCCAAAATCCATAATATCCACCTCTATAGTACCGGGGCAGCAGTACCGCAACCCCGGATAAGTATTTAGTTGAGTGGTTGAAGCCAAACCACATTATCAAAATTAAAAAAACCGCCGGAACGGATGATAGAAAGTAAAGCCTTTTTGCCACCACAAGGCATATACGGCTCTGTATCACCCTTAAAAGCAAAGAAGCCTTTAACCGGGTGCTTGAAACAGTAACCGCTTGGACGAGTATAACCAAGCGGATGTTTAAATTTAAGTTCGCCTTTAAGTCTGACAACCTCTAAAGCGTTGTTGATAGTGATTGTTTCTAGTGTTCTTTCCATAGTGAATACCTCCTAAAATGTGGATACTGTGTATAACTTTGTGGGTCTGTCTTATTCCCTGTTCCTTATGATGCTATTATATACTTATATAAGTATATACGCAACCCGGAATAATTACCAAAATACTTATATAAGTATATAAAGTTATTTGTGCATTTTATATACTTGTATAAGTATAATGAATGTGATATGATAAAGAAAAACCAACGAGCAAAGGAGGTGCAGCAGTTGGCGGAGGAAAAGACAGGCGGAACGCCTGCGACAAAGGCAAAAAATAAATACAATGCAAAGGCTTACGACCAATTTCTTGTAACAGTCCCGACAGGACAGAAAGCAGAGATTGACAAAGAAGCGAAGAAACAGGGATATAAGAGCCGTAACGAATTTATAGTTGCAGCAATCGAAGAGAAGAAAGCGAGGGGATAAAATGGATGAATTGTTGAATTGCTGCCCTAAGTGTGGAAGCGCATTAGAGTTTAGCAATTTAATGCAGTATTCAGACGTTTACAAAATAACAAGAAGTGGGAAATTATCTAAAAAAAGAATAAGAAAAGAAGATTGCGGGCCTATGGAGTGCGGATATATTTCATGCACTAATTGCGATTTTGTGACAGATGCGGAATTAGACTATCGGGGGAAAGATGAAGAGATAAGGATATATCAGAAAGAAGATAAGTATTACTACAAAAAAATACTTATATAAGTATAAAAAACTGTTGACAATATACTTATATAAGTATATAATGTAATTGTAGCAAGGAGATAGCAGGAAAGGAGTTAAACAATGGAGGATAACAAAATGACAAACAACCAGTTCAAAGGGATAATAAAAATGATAATAGCACTGATAAGAAATGATACACCGAAAGAAGAGTTAATCGAATATCTCACAGAATTGATTAAGGAATAAAAAACTTAATAAGGGTCAACACAAGGGGCGAACTTCATAACATTCCTGCTAATCGCCCCGAGTGCTTTAAAATATATTAGCAGGAAAAAACAAAAAAATCAAGGTCGAATAGACCGAATCGGACACAAAGGAGGTTCAACATGAAAAAACAACACATTATAATCATTGCTGTAATTGTGGTCTTTTGGATAGGCCACGGGATAATTGCAAGCAATAACAGGCAAACAGAAAACACCACAACCGAAAATCAAACAGATGTTCGGGGGGGTACTGCTGAATTAGAAAAAACAGAAGTGCCGGAATCCGAGAAACAGGAGGAAACAACAGAGCAGAAAGAAACAACGGAAGCAATTACGGAAGAACCAACGGAAATAGTGGAACACAGAACAGGGGATAATATTGTAGGTATAAGCGATAAGGATATTACTACGATATATTCAACAAAGTACGATACTGTAAGGAATGATGTTACAGGTAATTGGAAATGTATTGTAATAGCAGAAAACAACTTTAATGTTGAAGATTATGCGTTATCGTGTTATAAAAACTACTTTGATTCTGATAAAACTATTTTGGCGGTTGAAAACTTAACCACAAAAACAAGCACGAGTATAAGTGTTGTATCCGGCTTGTTATATGTATCAGTGTATGAATATACCAAAGGCGAGGAACATGATGCCAAAGCAATGTTTGGCGGAACACATTTAGTAGATTACATTGTATACACAGACAACGGAGATATTGAAAAAGTAACCGATTCGGAATAAAAGACCGAGGGCAGCAGGCAATAACTGCTGCCCTTTTGGCGTAGGAGGTGCGATATGAAGAAATTTAAACAAATGAGTAAAAGTGACCGTATCAAAATGGAAGCACTTTTAAACGCCGGGTTGTCAAAGGCAGCAGTAGCAGAACAATTACATTTTCACAGAAGCACAATATATAGAGAATATGACAAAGGTAAGTATATGCACCGAAACTCTGACTATACAGAGGAAGAGCGTTATAGCAGTGATTTAGGACAAAAAGCACACGATTACGCCCAAGAGGGAAAAGGCAGAAGCCTAAAAATAGGAAATGATAGAAAATTAGCGGAATATATAGAAAACAAAATTGTAGATAATAGATTTAGCCCGGAAGCAGCATTAGCAGAGGTTGCACGTTCGGGGATTGAATTTAAGACAACAATAAGTGTTAGAACACTTTATAGATATATTGATAATGGAATTTTTTTGAAACTTACAAACAAGGATTTACCTATTAAAAGTAAAAAGAAAAAGCATAATAAGAAAGTACAGGTACAGAAAAGAGCCACCGCAGGAGAAAGCATAGAAAACAGACCAAAGGAAATAGAAAAACGAGAGATATTCGGACATTGGGAAATGGATACGGTAAAAGGAAAGAGAGGGGTCACAAAATCGTGTATGCTTGTATTAACGGAAAGAAAAACCCGTGATGAAATCGTTATTAAGCTGAAAGACCAAGGGGCAGCTTCGGTAGTAGATGCGTTAGACAGGTTAGAGAGAAAATGGGGGGATATGTTTTATAAGGTATTCAGAAGCATAACGGTTGATAATGGTGTAGAGTTTTCAGATTATGAGGGAATGGAGCGTTCTGCATTGAAAGAAGAAAAGAGGACTTTTGTATTTTACTGCCACCCGTATAGCAGTTGGGAGCGTGGCACGAATGAAAATAATAATAGGCTTATACGCAGGCATATACCAAAGGGGGTAGATTTTGAGGATACAACAGATGAAGAAATAAAATATATAGAAACATGGATTAACAATTACCCAAGGGGAATATTTGATTTTAAAACATCCGCAGAATTGTTTGATGAAGAGTTACAGAAATTGGCATAGAAAAGAATAAAAAACTTGTCGCAAAACTATTGACAAAATATAGGAGTAAAATAGTTTTAAGAAAAATAGTGACAATATAAATTATTCGTGCTATAATTATTTACTGCGTCATAGGGGGTACTATGCCCTGACGTACAAAGCAGAGTGAATTAAATGGGCTTAACTCAGACCCGTTTGTATATTAAGGAGGAAATATTAGAATGAGTTTACAGGTAGAAAAGTTAGAAAATAACACAGCAAAGCTTACAATTGAAGTACCAGCTGAAGAATTAGATAAGGCTATTCAGAAAGCTTACCAGAAGAACAAGAACAAATTTAATGTTCCTGGATTCAGAAAAGGTAAAGTTCCTTATGCTATGATCGAAAAGATGTATGGTGCAGGCGTATTTTACGAAGAAGCAGCAAATGACTTAATTCCGGAAGCTTATGCTAATGCAGCAGCTGAAAGTGAATTAGAAATCGTTGCTCGTCCTGAAATCAGTGTTACACAGATTGAAAAAGGCAAACCATTTGTTTTTGAAGCAGAAGTAACATTAAAGCCTGAAGTTAAGCTTGGCGAATATAAAGGAATCAAGGTTGAAAAGGCAGATACAAAAGTAACAGCTAAAGAAGTTAACGCAGAACTTGATAAGATTAAAGAACAGAATGCAAGACTTGTAGCAGCAGATGATAAGGCTATTGAAGAAGGTGATCAGGCAACTATCGATTTCGAAGGTTTCGTAGATGGTGTTGCATTTGAAGGTGGAAAGGGAGAAGATTATCCATTAACAATTGGATCACATTCATTTATTGATACATTTGAAGACCAGCTTGTTGGTAAGAAGGTTGGAGAAGAAGTTGAAGTTAACGTTACATTCCCTGAAGAATATCAGGCAAAAGAACTTGCAGGAAAGCCAGCAATGTTCAAAGTAACAATTAAGGAAATCAAAGTTAAGGAATATCCAAAGGTAGATGATGAATTTGCTCAGGAAGTTTCAGAATTTGATACATTAGCTGAATACAAGGCTGACATTAAGAAAGGTCTTGTAGCTAAGAAGAAGGAAGCTGCAGCAGCAGAAAAAGAAAGCAAAGTAATCGAAGAAATCGTTAAGAATTCAGAAATGGACATTCCTGAAAAGATGATCGAAGCACAGGCTCAGCAGATGGTTGAAGAATTTGCTCAGAACATTGCTATGCAGGGTATTTCATTTGACCAGTATATGCAGTTTACAGGTTCAACTGTAGAACAGTTATTAGAACAGGTTAAGCCACAGGCTAAGGCTAGAATCGAATCAAGCTTAGTTCTTGAAGAAGTAGTTAAGGCTGAAAAGATTGAAGCTACAGATGAAGAATTCGAAAAAGAATTAGAAGATATGGCTACAAGATATCAGATGGAAAAAGAAAAGGTTGCTGATTTATTGTCAGACGATGATAAGAAGAACCTTAGAAATGACATTTGCTTAAAAAAGGCTGCTAAGTTTGTAACTTCTAAAGCAAAATAGTTTTAAGTTATATTAGGAGGTATTGAATATGGCATTAGTACCTTATGTCATTGAACAGAATTCAAGAGGAGAACGTTCATACGACATTTATTCAAGATTATTAAAAGACAGAATTATATTTTTAGGTGAAGAGATTAATGATGCAGTTGCAAGTACAGTTGTAGCACAGTTGTTATTCCTTGAATCTGAGGATCCGGGAAAGGATATACATATGTATATCAACAGCCCTGGAGGATCAGTTACAGCAGGTATGGCAATTTATGATACAATGAACTATGTAAAGTGTGATGTGTCAACAACTTGTATCGGAATGGCTGCCAGCATGGGTGCATTCCTTTTATCAAGCGGTGCAAAAGGAAAAAGATACGCATTACCTAATGCAGAAGTTATGATTCATCAGCCATTAGGTGGCGCTCAGGGACAGGCAACTGAAATTCAGATTGCAGCAGAGCACATCTTAAAGACAAAGAAGAAATTAAATCAGATTCTTGCAGATAATGCAGGAAAACCGGTTGAGGAAGTAGAAAAAGACACTGACAGAGATAACTGGTTATCAGCAGATGAAGCAAAGGAATATGGATTAATTGACGAAGTAATTAAGGACAGATAAAATAATTTTCCGGAAGATAAGGCACCGCATTTGTGGTGTCTTATTGTCCTTTTATTTAATAAAAATCAAAGAAATGTTTTTTATTAAATAATTTTATATAAAAAGTTAAGGGGTATTTATGGCAAATATTAATAAAGAAAAGTTTAGCTGTTCTTTTTGTGGAAAGACAGAAGACCAGGTAAGAAGACTGATTGCCGGTCCTGATGGAGCTTTTATTTGTGATGAGTGTGTTGAAATATGCGCAGGAATTATTGAAGAAGAAGTTTATGGCGACAGAAACAATGTAGCAGAAGAAGAGATTAATTTACTTAAGCCAAAGGAAATTAAAGAGTTTTTGGATCAGTATGTTATTGGTCAGGATGCTGCAAAGAAGGTACTTTCGGTAGCAGTGTATAATCATTATAAGAGAGTTTTGGCAGGAAAAGATTTAGATGTTGAATTACAGAAATCTAATATTTTGTTATTAGGACCTACAGGTTCAGGTAAGACTTATCTTGCACAGACATTGGCAAAAATCTTAAATGTACCTTTTGCAATTGCGGATGCTACAACATTAACAGAGGCAGGATATGTAGGTGAAGACGTTGAAAACATTTTGTTAAAACTTATTCAGGCTGCTGACTATGATATTGAAAGAGCGCAGCATGGAATTATTTATATTGATGAAATTGACAAGATTACTAAAAAATCTGAGAATGTGTCTATTACAAGAGACGTTTCAGGTGAAGGCGTACAGCAGGCATTACTTAAAATATTAGAAGGAACAGAAGCAAGTGTTCCACCTCAGGGAGGAAGAAAACATCCTCAGCAGGAACTTATTCCTATTGATACAACTAATATTTTGTTTATATGCGGTGGTGCTTTTGATGGTCTTGGAAAGATTATTGAACGTAGATTGGATAAGGGTTCAATTGGATTTAATTCTCAGATTATAGAGAAAACAGACAAGAGTGAAGATGAATTATTTAAGCAGGTTATGCCTGAGGATCTTACTAAGTTTGGTTTGATTCCTGAATTTATAGGTAGAGTTCCTGTAACTGTTTCACTTGATTTCCTTGATGAAAAAGCATTGGAAAGAATTTTAACAGAGCCAAAGAATGCATTAATTAAACAGTACAAGAAGTTGTTTGAATTAGATGGTGTGGAACTTAAGTTTACAGACGAGGCAATTAATACTATTGCAAAGAAAGCAGTAGAAAGAAAAACAGGTGCCAGAGGTCTTAGAGCCATACTTGAAAATGCAGTTATGGATATTATGTACGAAACACCTTCAGATGAGACAATTAAGGAATGTATTGTTAATGAAGATGTTATTAACGGACTTGCAGATCCTGAATTAGTATATAATTCAGTAATTGGCAAGAAGAAAGCTAAGAAAAATAAAGACAAGACAGCATAATTAAGGAGTATACATGTCAGAAAATATATTAAAACTTCCTGTAATACCACTTCGTGGATTGACAGTATTACCGGGAACTACCGTTCATTTTGACATTAGCAGAAAGTCATCAATTAAGGCGGCTGAAACTGCCATGTTGGCTGGAAAGAACTTATTTGTTGTTACACAAAAAAACCCGGTGGAAGAAACACCGGGTTTTGACGGCATATATAATATTGGTACAGTTGTTGTAATTAAGCAGTTAAATAAGCTTCCGGACAATATTGTAAGAGTAATGGTAGAAGCCAAATCAAAAGGTCAGATTTTGGCATTTAATTTTGAAGAGGGTTATTTTCAGGGAAAAATTGATTTACTTGAAGAGAAAGAAAACAACTTGTCAGAAATCGAAGAAGAGGCCTTTGTCAGAGAACTTAAGGACACAATAAGAGATTATAATGATATAACTCACGAATTAAGTGCAAATGCACTAAGAAGTTTAATGCATATGAGCAGTCTTAAAAACTTAATGAGACAGCTTCTTATGAGAGTTAGAGTAAAGTACCAGCTTAAGCAGACATTTTTGGAAGAAGATGATGTTGTAAGCCAGTTTGGAACGATTATTTCTTTCCTTAAGGAAGAAAACGAGATTGCTCTTATTAGAACAGGAATTATTGATAAGGTTAAACAGCGACTTGACAAGAACCAGCGTGAACATATTTTGAGAGAACAGATGCAGGTTATCAGAGAGGAACTTGGTGACGATTTTATGTCAGAAGCCGAGGAGCTTGAAGAGAAAATACATAGTTTAAATGCTGACAAAGAAGTAAAGGAACAGCTTTTAAAGGAACTTTCAAGATATAAAGGCACAATGGGAAATGCGGCAGAGGCTAATGTGTTAAGAACTTACATTGACACAATGCTTGAAATGCCTTGGAACAATACAACTGAGGAAAATCCGGACTTGCAGAATGCTCAGGATATTCTTGACAGAGACCATTATGGACTTAAAAAGGTTAAGGATAGAATTTTGGAATTTTTGGCAGTTAGGGTTTTGACAGGTGCAAAGGGTGACAGCCCGATTATTTGTTTAATCGGACCTCCGGGTACAGGTAAAACATCTATTGCAAAATCAGTTGCAGAGGCGTTAAATAAAAAATATGTAAGAATAAGTCTTGGTGGGGTGGATGATGAATCAGAAATCAGAGGTCACAGAAAGACTTATGTTGGTGCCATGCCGGGAAGAATTGCAACAGGTCTTAAGCAGGCAGGAACAAATAATCCTTTAATGTTATTTGATGAAATAGATAAGCTTGGAAGAGGTGTTCACGGTGATCCTTCTTCAGCATTGCTTGAAGTAATGGATTCTGAGCAGAATTACAAGTTTAGGGATAATTACATAGAAGTACCAATTGATTTGTCAAAGGTTCTTTTTATTGCTACGGCAAATGATATTAATACAATTCCGGGACCTTTGCTTGACAGAATGGAAATTATTCCAATTGAGGGATATACTGAAAACGAGAAATTCCATATTGCAAAGGAACATTTAATAGCTAAGGAATATGCGAAAAACGGTCTTAAGAAAAGTCAGTTAAATATTACTGATGAAGCAATTAAGACAGTAATTCAGAATTATACAAGAGAAGCCGGAGTAAGACAACTTGAAAGAGAGATTTCAGAGATTTGTCGTAAGGCAGCAAGAAATATAGTTCAGAAAGAAAAGAAACATTTAAAGGTTACATCAAAGAATATTGAAAAATACCTTGGTCGTAAAAAGTATGAAGCTGATATGGCAAATGAGAAGGACGATATTGGAATCGTAAGAGGTTTGGCATGGACTGCAGTTGGCGGAACAACTCTTCAGATTGAAGTTAATACAATGCCGGGTAAAGGTGTTCTTAAGTTAACAGGTCAGTTAGGTGACGTAATGAAGGAATCGGCCCATATTGCATTAAGCTTTGTAAGAAGTATTGTTGCAGACTACGGTGTAGACAAGAAATTTTTTGAAGAAAATGATATTCATATCCATGTACCTGAAGGAGCGGTACCAAAGGATGGACCATCGGCGGGCATTACTATGGCAACGGCAATTCTTTCAGCTGTGGCAAAGATACCTGTAAAATGCGCAGTGGCAATGACAGGTGAAATTAATCTTCGTGGTAATGTTATGCCGATTGGAGGATTAAAAGAGAAACTTTTGGCAGCTAAGAATGCAGGCATAAAGATGGTTTTGGTCCCTAAAAAGAATAAGCCTGATGTGGAAGAAATATCAAAAGAGATTACAGATGGATTAGAAATAGTTTTTGTAGAAAAAATGGAACAGGTGCTTGAAAATGCACTGGTAGAACAGGAGCAAAAATGATAATAAAAAATGTAGAACTTGAAACAGTCTGTGGTATTACAAGTAAATTACCGGATAATCAACTATGTGAAATAGCTTTTGCAGGAAAATCTAATGTTGGAAAGTCATCATTAATTAACGGATTAGTGAACAGAAAGGCATTGGCAAGAACGTCATCACAGCCGGGAAAGACTCAGACTATAAATTTTTATAATGTAAATAAAGAATTATATTTTGTGGATTTGCCGGGATACGGATACGCAAATGTGTCTTTAAAAGTTAAGGAACAGTGGGGAAAAATGATTGAAAGATATCTTCACGAATCTCAGGTTTTGAAAGCTGTTTTCTTACTAATTGACATTAGACACGAGCCATCAGCTAACGATGTAAATATGTATCAGTGGATTTTGGCAAATGGTTATGAACCTATTATTATTGCCACAAAAGCTGACAAGATTAAGAGAAGCCAGTTGCAGAAGCACATAAAAATGATTAAGACGGAATTAAATGTTGTACCGGGAACTAAAGTACTTACATTTTCAGCATTGACTAAACAGGGAAAAGATGAAATACTAGATCTTATAGAAGAAATAGTGGAGGAATAAAAATGGCACTTGAAGCTGAAACATTATACAAATTAATAATTATGCATATGTTAAATAAAGTTGAATTTCCACTTACTAACTCTCAGATTTCACAGTTTTTCTTAGAAAACGAATACACTAATTACTTTACTGTTCAAAAATCGTTAAGTGAGTTAATAGAGGATGGATTTGTTTTCTTAAATGTTAATAGAAATACTTCATATTATCATTTAACTTCAGAAGGAAGAGAAAGTCTTAAATTCTTCGAGAACAAGATTCCCAATCCAATAGTGGATGACGTGGATATGTTCCTTATGAATAATAAGTACGAGCTTAGAAATGAAGTGGGAACAGTGTCGGATTATTACAGAGCATCTAACGGCGACTATGTGGTTCACTGTCAGGTTAAAGAAGGGGACAGCACCCTTATTGAAGTAAACGTAGCAACACCTGACAAAGAAACAGCATCAAAGATGTGCGCCACATGGGAGGACAAGGACTGTAGTCAGGAAATTTATCAGTATGTAATTGATAAGTTAACTAATTAAAAAGAATACGTGATATATAAAAAGAACTGTGCGAGGCAATGATTTCATATAGGAAAGATTGCTAAAGCACAGTTCTTTTTATATAGTGCTTTGGATAGGGGAGAAAGTTTTGAGATTTTTTGCTCTGAGTAAAAAATATGGGAGCGTTCATGCTTTGGGTCAGGTATACTCTTTGCTTCGGGCAAAGGTGCTTCGGGGATGAGTATAATTGTTTATTTTGTAATGATTACGGAATATGGGAATGAAAAAGTTGCACGTTCCGTAATTCATAGAAGAAAAAGTGTGATTTCGTGTGTGATTACGGAATATGGGAATAAAAATATTGTATGTTTCGTAATTCATAGTAGAAAAGCTGTTATTTTATGTGTGATTACGGAATATGGGAATAAAAATATTGTATGTTCCGTAATTCATAGAATAAAGCTGGTTATTCTGGAAGATATTACGGATTCTGGAGAGTGAAATACTGTATAATCCGTAATGGCTTCAAGAAGTTACGTGTGAGATAGCGTTTCGGTTATACGACACGTAAATTCAGCCGAAAGTACAAGATAAGTTTCAATAAATTACGTGTGGTATAGCGTTTCGGTTATACGACACGTAAATTCAGCCGAAAGTACAAGATAAGTTTCAATAAATTACGTGTGGTATAGCGTTTCGGTTATACGACACGTAATCGGTAGCGAAAATAGAAGAATAATTCAAAAAATTACGTGTGAGATAGCATTTCGGCTATATGACACGTAATCGGTAGCGAAAATAGAAGAATAATTCAAAAAATTACGTGTGAGATAGCATTTCGGCTATATGACACGTAATCGGTAGCGAAAATAGAAGAATAATTCAAAAAATTACGTGTGAGGTAGTATTTTGGCGATATGACACGTAATGACTACCGGAACAGCAATAAGAATAAAAAACTGTGCAAAACAATAATTCCAAATATGGGAAATATCGCCAAAGCACAGTTTTTTTTATACATAAATTCTAAGTTTAATAGAAACTGAATATTATTGAATAGTATTAACTTAATTACTCGGATTGCTACGTGCTTCGCACTCCCACAATCTGACACTTTAATCTCACTTGATGTTATCTTTTACAGCCTTGCTTACAACATCTGCAACATCAGGGTTGAATGCTTCAGGAAGGATATTGTCTTCGTTAAGTTCGCTGTCAGGAACTAAAGAAGCAATTGCGTGTGCAGCAGCAAGTTTCATTTCTTCTGTAATCTGTTTTGCACGACCTTCTAATGCACCTTTGAAGATTCCGGGGAAGGCTACTACGTTGTTAACCTGGTTAGGAAAATCAGAACGTCCTGTACCAACAACTCTTGCACCGGCTTTCTTAGCAAGGTCAGGCATAATTTCAGGAGTTGGATTAGCCATGGCGAAAAGGATTGCATCTTTGTTCATTGAAGCAACCATTTCTTCTGAAACAATGTTAGGAGCAGAAACACCAATGAAAATATCAGCATTTTTCATTGCGTCAGCCAAAACACCGTTTTGACCTGAAAGGTTTGTAACTTCAGCCATTTCCTTCTGTGCCCAGTTAAGGTCTTTAATATCTTTTGAAAGGATTCCGTAAAGACCACAAATAGTAACATCTTTAAATCCATATTTAAGAAGTAATTTTGTAATGGCAATGCCGGCAGAACCGTCACCATTCACTACAACCTTACAATTTTCTTTTTCTTTGCCAACAACTTTAAGAGCGTTAATGATTCCTGCAAGAACAACGATTGCAGTACCATGCTGGTCATCGTGGAATACAGGAATGTCAAGAATCTCTTTAAGTCTGTTTTCGATTTCGAAACATCTTGGAGCAGAAATATCTTCAAGATTAATTCCACCAAATCCGGGAGATATTCTTACAACAGTATCAACTATTTCATCAGGATCCTGAGTATCCAAACAAATAGGAACAGCGTTAACGTTTCCAAATTCTTTAAAAAGAACAGCTTTACCTTCCATAACAGGCATTGCAGCTTTTGCCCCGATATTCCCAAGACCGAGAACGGCGCTTCCGTCTGAAACAACTGCAACTGTATTGCCTTTCCATGTGTACTTGTAAACATCTTCAGGATTGTTTGCAATTTCAACACAAGGTTTTGCAACACCGGGAGTATATGCTAATGATAAATCTTCACGGGTTTTAACGTGGTATTTTGCTTCTGTGCTTAATTTTCCTTTTAAATCAGCATGCAACTTTAATGCTTTTTCGTCTGTTGTCATAATAAACCTCCAAATACTATATGTCTGTGCATAATACTAAAATAACTATTAGTATAATATGCCTGCGTACAATACTAATTAGCAATATATAAAGTGCAATGCCAATTAGTACAATATGTCTACGTATAAGCATAACATATTTTGAAAATTAACACTATCCTTTTTTTTGTAAGTGTGTTAAGATATAAGAACTGATTCGAAAGGGAATTCTCCCTAAAAATCCCAGAATATTGATGATATAAATAAGTTATACAACAAAGAATTACAGAAACTATAAGATTTTATAACAATTGTGAAACAATATTATTTAATATTTAAAATATAGATGACGAAATGGCTTATGTTTAAAAATTGAAAGGAAAATTATGAGAGAAAGATTAAGTGCGTTACCTGTAAGTGAATTAAGGGAAATAGCAAAAGCAAACGGAATTAAAAGTGTGACTACACTTAGAAAGCAACAGTTAATTGATATGATTATTGAAACTGCTGAACGAAAAGATGCAGAATCTAATAGCGTGGAAAAATCCGGTGAAGAAGCAATAAAAGTATCCAAAAAAGAAATTTCAAAAGATGAAACAGTTGAGAAAACACGTCGTACAAGAAGAAAGACTGTAAGAACAAAGGAAACAAGTATAGCCGGAGATACAATTAAAGAAAGCACAGAGTATGAAAAAGACGGTTCAGAGCGTTCGAAAGAAAGTACAGATAATGCAAAAGAAAGAATTGAGGACGCAAGAGAAAGAACAGAATATACAGAAAGAGAAAATCAGGATTTCAGATATGAAAGAGAAGAATCAGAAGGTGGAAGAAGAGAACATAGACGTGTAAGGGAGCACAAGCAGATTGTTCCTGACGAAAACGGTCCTGTTAAGACGGGTATTCTTGAAGTAATGCCTGACGGTTTTGGTTTTATTAGATGTGACAATTACCTTCCGGGAGATGATGATGTTTATGTTGCACCATCACAGATTAAAAGATTTCACTTGAAAACAGGTGATTTTGTAACGGGTCAGGTAAGGGAAAAAAGAGAAACTGAAAAGTTTGGTGCTTTGTATTATTTGCAGCAGGTTAATGGTGAGTCTCTTGACAAAGTAATGAGCCGACCTAATTTTGAGGACTTAACACCAATATTCCCTAATGAAAGATTACATCTTGAGACAGACGGACATAGCACAGCAATGAGAGTAGTTGATTTGGTAAGCCCGATTGGAAAGGGACAGCGTGGAATGATTGTTTCACCACCAAAAGCAGGTAAAACTACTTTGTTAAAAGAGACTGCAAGAGCGGTTCTTAAGAATAATCCTGAAATGGAAATGATTATTCTTTTAATAGATGAAAGACCTGAAGAAGTAACAGATATTAAAGAGGCAATAACAGGAGATAATGTGGAAGTCATTTATTCAACATTTGATGAGTTGCCTGAACATCATAAGCGTGTATCTGAAATGGTAATTGAGAGAGCTAAGAGATTAGTTGAACACGGAAAAGACGTTATTATCCTTCTTGACAGTATTACAAGACTTGCAAGAGCTTACAATATGACAGTTCCACCAAGTGGGAGAACTTTGTCAGGTGGTCTTGATCCAGCAGCACTTCACATGCCTAAGAGATTTTTCGGCGCTGCAAGAAATATGCGTGAAGGCGGAAGTCTTACAATTCTTGCCACAGCACTTGTTGAAACAGGAAGCAAGATGGACGATGTTGTATATGAAGAATTTAAGGGAACAGGTAATATGGAACTTGTTTTAGACAGAAAATTATCTGAAAAACGTATTTTCCCTGCAATTGACATTACAAAGTCAGGTACAAGAAGAGAAGATTTACTTCTTGATTCAGATGAAATGGGTGCAGCTTATATTATAAGAAAAGAAATTAACGGTTTAAGAAAAGATGATGCAGTTGAACAGGTGCTTAATCTTTTTGCAAGAACAAAAGACAATAAAGAATTTATAAGCAAAATTGCCAGAATAAGGTCAGCTCATTCAAGATAGCAGTAAGCTTATTTGAATGATAACAGAAATTTGTTAAGAAGATTTAAAAAATTGTGTTATAAAATAAATATCGAATAAGTGTGTTTTATTAAATGTAAATGCATAAATAAATAGTATAAAAATAACGTATAAAAATAACTTTCATATTATTGACATACTAATATGACTATGTTATAATAGCAAAGCTATTGAGTTGTTGAACCAAGTTCGGGAGATTCGACAGCAGAATCAAAAGCAAACGGATTGGCGTTGCCAATTAGCAAAATTTTAGAAGAGGTGAATGTAATGAGAAAAGGAATCCATCCAGATTACCAGCAGGCAACCGTTACATGTAACTGTGGTAACACATTCGTAACAGGTTCAACAAAGCCAGAACTTCATGTTGAAATTTGTTCAGCATGTCATCCATTCTACACAGGACAGCAGAAAGCTATTTCAGCTCGTGGTAGAATTGATAAGTTCAACAAGAAATATGGTATCAAATAATTTTAAGGATAACAGGTTGAGAAGAAATTCTCAACCTATTTTCTTATCTTCATAAAGGGTTTTTCTTTTAAGAAAAATAAGGTATATATATGGAAAATAAAGAAAGATTAGGCTCATCAGGCATAGGCGGTCAGGCCGTAATAGAAGGCATTATGATGCGTAATAAGGATAAATATGCAGTTGCCGTAAGGAAACCGGATAAGTCCATAGATGTAGATATTCAGGAATGTGGGGGCATAGCTAAGAAGTACAAGATTACAACGCTTCCTTTTATAAGAGGAATTTTTAGTTTCATAGATTCAATGGTTATCGGAATTAAGACTCTTACTTATTCAGCAAGTTTTTTTGAAGATGAAGATGAGCAGGAAGAGGAACCGGGCAAGTTTGAAAAGTGGCTACTTAATAAGTTTGGAGAAAAAGCCGAAAAAGTAGTTATGGGATTTACAGTGTGTCTTTCAATTGTTATTGCAGTTGCACTTTTTATGATTTTACCATTATTTATTGCCGATGTTATTGAAAAATATGTTCCGGGAGTTACCCAAAGTCACGTTCCGGTAATTGAAGGAATAGTTAAGATTATTATTTTTATTGGATATCTTTTGTTAATATCACTTATGAAGGATATACAGAGAACATTTATGTACCACGGAGCAGAGCACAAGTGCATTAATTGTATTGAAACCGGCAAGGTCCTTACAGTTGAAAATGTTGCTTCAAGCTCAAGATTTCATAAGAGATGTGGAACAAGTTTTCTTCTCATTGTAATGGTGATAAGTATAATTTTTTTTGTACTTATCAGAACAGATATTGTTTGGTTAAGATATGTTATCAGACTGCTTTTGGTGCCGGTTATAGCAGGAATTTCTTATGAGTTCATTAGATTGGCCGGAAAGTCTGAAAACAAATTTATTAACCTTTTAAGCAAGCCGGGATTGTGGATGCAGAAGATTACTACAAAAGAGCCTACAGATGATATGATTGAAGTTGCAATTAAAGCTGTTGAGGCGGTTTTTGATTGGAAAGAATACTTAAAAGAGAGTGGCATTGAGGTGGAGAAGAAGGAAGAAACATCTTTGCCAAAGGAGTATAAACAGGTAATAGAAGGTTCAGGATACAATTGGAAGTATTAGTAAGAGATATAATAAAAAAGGCTGAAGAAAAACTAAAAGAGGCAGGAGTAGTTGACTTTGCAGTTGACAGTTGGCTTCTTGCAGAGTTTGTTTTTAAAATAAACAGAACGGGTTTTTATATGGATCCTATGATGACAGTGTCAAAAGAGAGGGCCGACAAATATATGGAATTGGTTGGAATTAGGGCATCAAAAATCCCTTTGCAACACATAACCGGAAGTCAGGAGTTTATGGGACTTGATTTTAAGGTTAACGAAGATGTGCTTATACCAAGGCAGGATACGGAATTACTTGTGGAGAATGCTATTACATATATTAAGTCGGTTAAAGGCGATGTTGATGTTCTTGATATGTGTACCGGTTCAGGATGCATAGCAATTTCAATTGACAGGTTGTGCGAGAATGCAAAAGTAACGGCAGTTGATTTTTCCGAGAAAGCTCTAGTTGTGGCAAAGGAAAACAATGCTTTAAATAAAGCAGATGTTACTTTTTTTCAGTCAGATTTATTTGAAAATGTAGAAAAGCAATATGATGTTATAGTGTCTAATCCACCTTATATTAAGACCGAAGAAATTGAGAGCTTAATGGATGAGGTAAGAATTCACGAGCCTATGATGGCTTTGGACGGAGACTGTGACGGATTGAAATTTTATAAAAAAATTGCCAAGGAAGGTAGACAATACCTTAGAAGTAATGGCATAATATTCTTTGAAATAGGATATGATCAGGGACAAACGGTTCCTGCAATATTAGAAGAAAATGGATACAAGGATATAAAGGTTTATAAAGACCTGTCCGGAAATGACAGGGTTGTGACAGCCGGAAAGGAATAGAAATGTTTGATAAATTAGATGGAATACTTGAGAGATATGACGAAATAATGGAACAGTTAAATGATCCTAATGTAGTCAGTGATCAGAATAATTTTAGAAAATTGATGAAGGAACAAAGCGACCTTGCACCAATAGTTGAAGCTTACAAAGCTTATAAAGAAGCTAAGCAGACAGTTGAAGATAGTCTCATGATTTTGGATGAAGAATCTGATGAAGAAATGAGAGAACTTGCCAAGGAAGAAATGAATGAAGCAAAGGAGCAGATTACTGAATTAGAAGAAAAATTAAAAATCTTACTTCTTCCAAAGGATGAAAATGATGACAAGAACGTTGTAGTCGAAATCCGTGGTGGTGCCGGCGGTGATGAAGCAGCTTTATTTGCAGCAGAATTATATAGAATGTATTGTATGTACGCTGAAACACAGCACTGGAAAACAGAAATGATTTCAGTTAACGAGAATGGATTAGGTGGCTTTAAAGAAGTAGTATTTATGATTAACGGTCAGGGTGCATATTCAAAATTAAAATATGAAAGTGGAGTTCACAGGGTACAGAGAATCCCGGTAACAGAATCAGGCGGACGTATTCATACATCAACAGCAACAGTAGCTATAATGCCTGAAGCTGAAGAAGTAGATGTAGAAATTGATATGAATGATTGCCGTTTCGATGTATTCCGTGCATCAGGAAATGGTGGACAGTGTGTAAATACAACAGACTCAGCCGTAAGACTTACACATATTCCAACAGGAATAGTAATTTCATGTCAGGATGAAAAGTCACAGCTTAAAAACAAAGACAAAGCCCTTAAAGTATTAAGAGCTAGATTATATGAATTAGAGTGTCAGAAGAAACAGGATGCTGAATCAGAGGCAAGAAGAAGCCAGATTGGTACAGGGGACAGATCAGAAAAAATCAGAACATACAACTTCCCACAGGGACGTGTAACAGACCACAGAATCAAATTCACATCCCATAGATTAGATGAAATCTTAAATGGACACCTGGAAGAAATCATCGACAACTGCATTGCTGCTGACCAAGCTGCAAAACTCAGTAACATGAACGACTAACACTCACAAAACCACAACAAGACGCACAGGCTGCTTGCAGCCATGTGCGTCTTTTGTGGTTTTAGGGAGTCAAACGCTCACTGAGATGAAGCGAAGCGGAATCGAAGTGAACGATTGGCTCGTCAAAGCGAAGCTTTGGAGAGTGTTAGTCGTAGTAGTGGAGAAATATTTGTTCTTTTGCGTGGAATTACGTGTCGTAGAACAAAAATGCTACCCCACACGTAATTTATTGAAATATTTTAGTATTTCCAGTTGGAATTACGTGTCGTAGAACGAAAATGTTGTCCCACATGTAATTTATTGAAATATTCTAGTATTTCCAGTTGGAATTACGTGTCGTAGAACGAAAATGCTACCCCACACGTAATTTATTGGAATGTTTTAGTATTTCCAGTTGGAATTACGTGTCGTAGAACAAAAATGTTGTCCCACACGTAATTTATTGAAATATTTTAGTATTTTCAGTTGGAATTACGTGTCGTAGAACAAAAATGCTACCCCACACGTAATTTATTGGAATATTTTAGTATTTCTAGCTGGAATTACGTGTCGTAGAACGAAAATGCTACCCCACACGTAATTTATTGAAATATTTTAGTATTTCTAGCAGGAATTACGTGTCGTAGAACGAAAATGCAACCACACACGTAATTTATTGAAATATTCTAACATTTCTAGTTGGAATTACGTGTCATATAACAATAATATTGTATGACACGTAATATAGCGAAGATTTCATGTTTTTCTAAAAAATTTGAAAGGAAAGTGTATTAAAAAAGCAAGAGATATGTTATAGTTGACAAACAAAACCACGTACAAAATATGGAATGCAACATAAACTGGGTACAAAAAGAAAAAGCGAGGTGACGAATTATAAATATAAAAGAAATTAATGAACGATTAGAATATTTAAAAACAATTAAAGTTAAAGCGGAGAAGAGTCTGTCAGGTGCACCAGAAGGGAAGTTGGTGCTAGCAAGAAGCGCGAATACTATCCAATATCAGCAGAAGCAAAAAGACGGAACGAGAGTGTATATAAAAAAGAGCAACGCCGCCCTGATTAAAGCCCTGGCGCAAAAGGAGTATGACCAAAAGATTTTGAAAACTATTGATGCTGAAGAGAGAAGAATAAGGAAGTTTCTAAATAAGTACAATCCAAATTCACTATTAGAAGTATATGATTCTATGCCGGAGCAGAAAGGGGTTTTTGTTACTAAATATGAATTAACTGATGAAGAATATGCAAAAATGTGGGAGGAGTCTAAGAATAATTTAGGAAGAATTGAGCCGGATGAACAATTAAAAGAATTAGGTTTGATAACAGAAAAGGGGGAATATGTCAGGTCTAAATCAGAGAAGATAATAGCTGATACTTTGACAAAAAACAATATAAATTATGTATATGAATTGCCATTACGTTTGAAAGGATATGGTACTGTTAAACCAGACTTTACAGTATTGAACAAAAGAACAAGGCAGGAATATGTGTGGGAACATTTTGGAATGATGGATGATTCAATATATGTTAAAAACGCAATTAAAAAAATTGAACAATATGGAAAAAGCGGATATGTGCAGGGAAGAAATTTTATTGCAACTTTTGAAAGCAAGGAAGCACCGTTGAATACAGTTACAATAAATAGGGTTATACAGGATTTCTTTCAATAGAGAAAACAAATTAATAAAATGAATATAAGACACAATAAAATACTAAATATGAAAATGCTGGAGAAAATACGTATTATAAAACAACAAGAAATTACAAATAAAAATTCAGTTTAAGAATATAAAACTACTATTAAAATTTCCAAATTTTGTATTTAATCTTTTTATAAAATGGTTGTTACAACAACATAAAATAATCATAAATTATAATATTATCTATCTTGCAGAAAGGCAATGAAGTCAATAGTAAAATAAAGAAAGGAATATGGCAATTTAGTTAACGATGAATAACTACCATATTATGGTGAAAAGCGTTAAGGCTGAGATAATTATCTCACCATTTCACATACGCAGGTGGAATAAAATCTTATGACACTGTAATCTTAATATAAATTGCCAAGGGAAAGTTAATAAAATGAAAAAAGATATGGGGAAAGATTTAAATAATAAAATGTTTTGCTTTCAGTGCGAGCAGACAGCAGGCTGTGCAGGATGTATGGGAGCAGCAGGTGTTTGTGGAAAGACAGCTAATACATCAAGATTGCAGGATGAATTAACAGGAGCAGTAATTGGACTTGCCAAGTCTTGTGGCCACAATGAAAAGTCTGAAAGAACAGATAGAATTATAATTGAAGGATTGTTTACAACAGTTACAAATGTTAACTTTAACGATAAAACGTTGGAAGATATGATTGAAAAAGTCCATAAGGAAAAAGAAGCAATTGCGCCTAATTGCATTACTTGCGCGGCACCTTGCGGAAATACTGAAGATTTTGATATGAATTTATTGTGGAATGAAGATGAGGATATCCGATCATTAAAGTCACTTATTTTATTTGGAATAAGAGGAATGGCTGCGTATGCGTATCACGCAATGGTACTAGGTTATGAAAGTGAAGAAGTAAATCAGTTTTTCTACAAGGCATTGTCGATTATAACTTATGACTTAGAAATGGATAGATTAATTGAAGTGGCAATGGAAGTTGGCGAGAAGAATTTAAAGTGTATGGAATTACTCGATAAAGCAAACACATCAAGCTATGGAACACCAACTCCTGTGAAAGTGCCATTAACTATAGAAAAAGGACCTTTTATTGTAATAACAGGTCACGATTTAAAGGATTTGGAAGTTTTGTTGAAGCAGACGGAAGGAAAGGGCATCAACATTTATACTCACGGTGAAATGTTGCCCGCTCACGGATATCCGGAGTTAAAGAAATATCCGCATCTAAAAGGAAATTTCGGAACTGCATGGCAGAATCAGCAGAAGGAATTTGACAACATTCCGGCACCTGTATTGTTTACAACTAATTGTTTAATGCCGGTTAAGGAAAGCTACAAGGATAGAGTTTTTACAACAGAAGTTGTGTCATACCCTGAAATGGTTCACATTGAAGGAGATGGAGAAGAGAAAGATTTTACTCCGGTTATTAACAAGGCATTGGAACTTGGCGGATACAAGGAAGACAAAGAAAATACAGGTATAAATGGTGGAAAATATGTTGTTACAGGTTTTGGACACGGCTCAGTTTTAAGCGTTGCTGATAAAATTATTGAGGCTGTAGAGAATAAGCAGATAAGTCATTTCTTCCTTGTAGGTGGATGTGACGGAGCAAAAGTTGGAAGAAATTATTATACCGAATTTGTAAAACAGTCACCGAAAGATTCAGTTATTTTAACATTAGCCTGTGGAAAGTACAGATTTAATGATTTGGATTTGGGAGAAATCTGTGGACTTCCAAGAATAATGGATATGGGACAGTGTAATGACGCTTATGGAGCAATCAAAGTGGCAATAGCATTATCTAAGGCATTTGGCTGCGAAGTTAACGAACTTCCATTATCAATGATTTTGTCATGGTATGAGCAGAAAGCGGTATGTATTTTGCTTACATTGCTTCATTTAGGAATAAAAAACATCTTCTTAGGACCGACTTTACCTGCATTTATTTCACCTAATGTGTTGAAATATTTGGTAGAAAATTATAATATATCTCCTATAAGCACACCGGAAGCGGATCTTAAAAAAATCTTAGGCTAACCGGTATTAGGAGGAAATATGTCAAACGTAATTAAGATAAATGATTTTGATGCTAAGGAGCTTGATGTTTACGCACGATTGTCAGAGGGACAATTGCTAAACAGACATGAGCCGGAGAAAGGGATTTTCATAGCGGAAAGTCCAATTGTAGTTGAGAGAGCTCTTGATGCAGGATGTGAACCTATTTCTATTTTGGTAGAGGACAGACACATCAAAAATCAGGCAAAAAATATAATTGAAAGATGTGGAAATATTCCAATTTTTACGGCACCGTTTGATGTATTGACAGGAATAACAGGTTTTAAATTAACAAGGGGAATGCTATGTGCAATGCACAGACCTAAGCTTAAAACCGTTGAAGAAATATGCAAGGATAAAAGAAGGGTTGCAGTGCTTGAAAATATTATGAATCCTACAAATGTAGGGGCAATTTTCCGCTCAGCTGCAGCCCTTAATATTGATGCTGTTTTGCTTACACACGGTTGTAGCAATCCTCTTTACAGAAGAGCAATAAGGGTAAGCATGGGAACAGTATTTCAGATACCGTGGACTTTTATTGATGAGAAAGAAGGAACGGGTATAGAATTGTTACATAATATGGGATTTAAGACGGCGGCAATGGCTTTAACTGACAATTCAGTAAGCATTGATGATAAAAACGTAAAGTCAGAAGAAAAGTTGGCAATAATTCTTGGTACGGAAGGTGAGGGACTTCACCAAAATACAATAAATAGTAGTGATTACACTATCAAAATTCCAATGAGCCACGGTGTAGATTCTTTAAATGTTGCAGCAGCAAGTGCGGTAGCTTTTTGGGAATTAGGCAAATAAAACTTTTAGATAAAATATTAAAGGACGGAAAATGAAAAATCAAAATAGTTTAAAATGGATAATAAAAAATAGCAAAGGTGAAATTCCTAAAATATTTATATTAAGCATATCAAATATATTACTGGCATTGGTGGCAACTGTTTTGGCACTTGTAAGTAAACTTGCAATTGATTCGGCACAAAGGGCGGCAACGGCATCATCAAATGCGGAGTTTTTGCATTACAGAAACTTGATTATTTTTAATTGTATATTAATTCTTGTAGTTATTACTTCAAGATTGCTTTTAAGAGTTTTTACACAAAGTCTTACAATTAGGGTTCAGGCAAAAATGGAAATGAAAATGCGTGGAAGACTTTTTTATTCCATTATGATGAAAGATTATGGAAAAATTAACAAATATCATAGCGGTGAATTAATGAACCGAATCACAAGTGATGTAAAAATAGTTACAGAAGGAATTATCTCTATAGTTCCTGACGCATTGTATTTCCTGACACAGTTTGTTGGAGCTTTTGTTGTTTTGATTATTTTCGACTGGAAGTTTACAATGTTATTTATTGCAGCAGGTATTGTAATGTCAGTTATTGCAGTGTTTTTTAGAGGTAAATTAAAAAACTTAAGCAAACAGGTTCAGGAAACTGACGGAAAAGTGCGCTCATTTTTTCAGGAAGCAATTGAAAGCATGCTTGTTGTAAAAACATTTGGATTGGAAAAACAGTTTGACAAAAAAGGAAATATTCTTCAGAGAACAAATTACGAAGTAAAAATGAGAAGAAGAAAAATAACTATTTTTGCAAATGCAGGATTTTCATTTATTTTTAATGCAGGATATCTTTTTGCCTTGGGATGGTGTGCAATAAAAGTCAGCATGAAGGCTATGACTTACGGAACATTAACAGCAGTTTTGCAGCTTATTTCACAGATTCAGACACCATTTGTAAGTATAACAAAAATGTTTCCACAGTATTATGCAGTGCTTGCTTCAGCAGAGCGTATTATGGAAATTGAAAACATAACAAATGAAGAAAGTACATACGAAAAAATAGATGTAAAACAGACTTATGATAAGCTGGAAAGTATTAGATTTAATAACATAAAATTCAATTATGGCAGAGAAACAGTAATAGAGCACGGCGATGCTATGCTTAACAAAGGCGATTTTGTTGCCATAAGAGGAATTTCAGGAATTGGAAAGAGTACATTAATGAAGATGCTTCTTGGGGTTTTTAAGCCACAGCAGGGAACAATAGATATTTGTCTTGAAAACGGAAAAACAATTCAGGCAAGCCCTGATACAAGATGTATGTTTTCATATGTGCCACAGGGAAATTATTTATTTAGTGGAACTATAAGGGAGAACATCCTTATGATTAATCCTAATGCGTCAGATGAGGAAGTAAGCCAGGCACTTAAGTTAAGTGAAATAGAGGATTTTATTGAAAAATTACCTGACGGATTAGATACAGTAATCGGTGAAAAAGGTCTTGGAATCTCAGAAGGTCAGGCACAGCGTCTTGCAATTGCAAGAGCGTTAATAAGCAATGCTCCAATAATCCTTCTTGATGAAGCAACGTCGGCACTTGACAAAAACACAGAAGAAAAAGTGCTTGATAACATTAAGAAACTAAACAAAAAAACTTGCATAATCATAACTCACAAGGCAGCAGCTTTGGAGGTATGCAATAGAGAATTTATAATAAACGACAAGCAATTGACAGCGGTAAGAAAAGAGGCCATAAATTAATGACCTCCTCTTTAATGTATTACCTGTTGGAATCCCGGGTACTTTTAAGTTCAGACCAAAGTGCATCATGAAATATCATGGCAAGCTCTTCCCAGTGCTTATGTTGGTTTCTTTCGTAGTTAAGTTGCTTCTTTAAGTTGCTGATTTCAAGAAGAAGCCTATTGGTTTCATCAACTAAAGAAGCTGTTGAAATATTATTCGAAATATTGTTCATAGAATAAATCCCCCCCTATTCAATGCAAGTATATCACTGAAAAGGAAATTTTTGTAAAAAAATGTTCGACATTAAGTGACATAGGGTAAGGTTAAGTCTTGTAAATAGGCAAAGGCTATTATATAATTAATTAGTTAAAACCTAACAGGTTTAAAAAATATGGAAAGGAAAAACAGGCACATTAATATGAAAGTTGTGTTTGTTGACTAAATATTATCGGAAAAATGGCATTTTTAAAAAGAGTATATTTTAAGAATGCTATTAGTGATTAATATTTAGCATAGGGAAAATTAGATGGGAAAGTATTTTGGAACAGACGGCTTTAGAGGTGAAGCTAATGTAAATCTTACAGCAATGCATGCATTTAAAGTAGGAAGATTTCTTGGATGGTATTATGGAAGATTCCACAAATGTTCAGTTGTAATCGGAAAAGATACAAGAAGAAGCAGTTATATGTTTGAAGATGCACTTTCAGCAGGTTTAACATCAACAGGTGCAGATGTTTATCTTCTTCACGTTACAACAACACCAAGTGTTTCTTATGTAGTAAGAACAGAAGATTTTGATTGTGGAATTATGATTTCTGCAAGTCATAACCCATATTATGATAATGGTATAAAATTAATTAACGGTAATGGTGAAAAAATGGAACAGGAAGTAATCGACAAGGTTGAAGAATATCTTGATGGCGATTTTGATGATGTTCCATATGCAACAATGGACAAGATTGGTAGAACAATTGATTACTTTGCCGGAAGAAACAGATATATGGGATATTTAATGACTTTGGCAAAAAATTCATTTAGAAATGTAAGAGTAGGACTTGACTGTTCAAACGGTAGTGCATCAGCAATTGCAAAGAGTGTATTTGATGCATTAGGAGCAGAAACATATGTAATTAACAATGAACCTAACGGAACAAACATTAATATGGAAGCAGGTTCAACACATATTGAAGTTTTACAGAAATATGTAAAGGACAACAAACTTGATATCGGTTTTGCTTATGACGGTGACGCTGACAGATGTTTATGTATTGATGATAAGGGCAACATAGTAGATGGTGACTTAATTCTTTATGTTTGCGGTGTTTACATGAAGCAGAACGGAGAATTAGATAACAACACTGTTGTAACAACTATTATGTCAAATATTGGTTTATACAAGGCATTTGACGCAGTAGGAATTGACTATGCCAAGACAGACGTTGGTGATAAGTACGTTTATGAATGTATGAGAAATAACAACTTCCGTTTAGGTGGAGAACAGTCAGGACACATTATTTTCAGCAAGTATGCTACAACAGGTGACGGTATTCTTACATCAATCAAGTTAATGGAAGTTATGCTTTCAACAAAGAAGAAAATGTCAGAATTAATCAGCCCTGTAGTTATTTATCCACAGTGCTTAAAGAATATCAGAGTAGAAAGCAAGCCGGAAGCAAGAGCAGATGTTGATGTTCAGGCAGAAGTTGAAAAAGTAGCAAAACTTCTTGGTGACGACGGAAGGATTCTTGTAAGAGAAAGTGGAACAGAACCTGTAATCAGAGTAATGGTTGAAGCAAAAACAGACCATTTGGCTGAAAAGTATGTTAATCAGGTTATTAAAGTTATTGAAGATAAAGGTCATGCAGTATAAGACAGCTTATGAATGTATGTAATATTAAAAAATCATCTCTGTGGGGAGTGAGAATAGTTCTTGTGCTTATTATTTTATTTTGGATGAGTACTATTTTCGGATTCTCTGCAGAAACAGGAACACAGTCACAGGGATTAAGTGACAAAATCACAATAAGAGCTGTGCAGATAATTGAACCTGAATACTCTTCCTTAGATTTAGCGTCTAAGGAAGAGTTATTTAATAAAGTGAGCTTTTTTGTAAGAAAAACAGGTCATTTCAGCGAATATGGAATATTGGCAGGATTGATTTTAATTCTGTTATTTACTTTTGAAGAAGTAAGAAACACAAGAAAGCACATTATTATGGGTGCAGTAGTTACAGATTTAATATGTATGATTTATGCATCTACAGATGAATTTCATCAAACTTTTGTGGATGGAAGAAGTGGCAAGTCGGCAGATGTTTTAATAGATACATCAGGTACGGTTTTTGCAACAATTATATTATGTCTTATTATAGTTTGTGCAGGAAATAGAAGGAGAAAAAATGAGCAGTTGGAAAGATAACATTAGAAAAGTTACACCATACACACCGGGAGAACAGCCAAAAATAAGTGATGTGATTAAACTAAATACAAACGAATGTCCATATCCACCATCACCTTTGGTAACAGAGATGATTGAAAAAATGGATACTGAACGATTCAGACTTTACCCTGATCCGGAAGCAAGTCTGTTAGTTAACGAGCTTGCTGAATATTACAATGTAAAACCAGAGCAGGTTTTTGTGGGAGTAGGTTCAGATGACGTTTTGGGAATGGCATTTCTTACATGCTTTAATTCAGAAAAGCCAATTCTTTTTCCTGACATAACATACTCTTTTTATGATGTGTGGGCTGAATTATTTAAAATACCTTACAAGACAGTGGCATTGGATGAGCAGTTTAAGATTAATCCGTGGGATTTTAACAAAGAAAACGGTGGAATAATATTCCCTAATCCAAACGCCCCAACAGCAATTGAAATGCCTCTTGAACAGGTAGAGGAAATAATAAAAAATAATCCGGATGTTGTTGTTATTGTGGACGAAGCATATGTTGATTTCGGGGGACATACAGCATTGTCATTAATTGACAAATATGACAATCTTCTTGTTGTAAGAACATTTTCAAAGTCAAGAGCAATGGCTGGAATGAGAATTGGATATGCTTTCGGTAGTAAGGAATTAATTGACGCAATAAAGGCAGTAAAATTCTCTTACAATTCATACACAATGAATCAGGCAACAATCGAAACTGGTGTTGCGGCAATAAAAGATGATACATATTTTAAGAACACAGTTTCTAAAATTATTGAGACAAGAGAGAATGCCAAGAAAGAGCTTAAAAAACTTGGTTTTTCATTTACGGATTCAAAAACTAATTTTATTTTTGCTACTCATGAAAGAATGCATGCAAAAGAAATATTTGAAAAATTAAAGAAAAAAAATATTTTTGTAAGATACTTCAATAAGCCTGGAATAGATAATTATCTACGAATTACGGTAGGAACTGATGAAGAAATGAAGAAACTTTACAAGGCATTACAGGAAATTTTGCAAAAGTAGATAATATACAAAGGTGAGAAATGAATTTATTAGATGTTTTTTTTATAGGAGTAGGGCTTTCAATGGATGCCTTTGCAGTTTCGATTTGTAAAGGATTAAAAATGAAAGTAATAGACTTAAAGCAAAGCTTTATTATAGCTTTCTTCTTTGGAGCATTTCAGCTTATGATGCCTTTAATAGGATACGCTTTAAGTGCAAGTTTTGTTGAATATATTAACAAGTATAGTCATTGGATAGCTTTTGTACTATTATTGGTTATTGGCGTAAATATGATACGAGAAGCTTTGGGAGACAGTGAAGAAGAGAAAGAAGTCATAGAATCAGTTACGGATTTTAAGGAATTATTTATGCTTGCCATAGCTACAAGCATTGATGCACTTGCAGTTGGTGTAACCTTTGGCACAATGGGAAGCAAGTTGGAAACATCGATTTGGGCATCAGTTATTCTAATTGGGATTACAACATTTGCAATATCCCTTGGTGGAGTTTTTATTGGAAATGCCTTTGGAGCTAAGTACAAGTCTAAAGCAGAGGTTGTAGGAGGAATAATTCTTATAATAATTGGATTAAAAGTGGTAATTGAACATTTTACTTAAGAACACTTGGTTTTGATGTAACTAACAATATTTTTGCAGAAAATGCGTGGTATTTTGAATGGGGAAAAATAAATAATAGATAGAAGATATACCGTCTGACAAGGTTAATGTAAACTTGTTAGACGGTATTTTTATGTAAAAATTATTAGAAATAAAATCATATGCAGGAGTAAATTCCATATTGTGCAAAAAATCAAAATTTTGCTTTAAATGAAAAAGTAACTGCAACTCCGCTTCTTTAAAAGATATGGGAGTCTTTGTTTGATCAATTAAAATGTTAATTAACGCTTAAGTAGCCTTTAGGCAAGAGTTTTTGTGAGTACAATCATTCTCGCCAGGGAGAGGAATTCTATCAACAAAGCATCGATATTTAATTACTTCTCTAGAAATGGTAGAAGTTGAACGTTCAAGATTTCTACCAATAGAGGCAAAAGAGTAGTCTTTACTAATCATACGTTCAATAATTATTCGTTCAGATAAGGATAATTGTTTTGGCATAAAAGCCTCCTTTCTGATTAAACAAAGACTACTTAAAATATACACTTTTGCAAAGGTAACTGCTAGTTTGCAAAAGTAGTAGCATGGAAAAACTAGCAGTTTAAATTGCAATTAAATTTGCAAATTTCACTTTAAATGAAAAAGCAACTGCACGAACATATTGACACCAAATTTTTTAAACCTTAAATGGGGTGAAAATTGAGCTTTAAATGGTGTATAATAATAAAAAAGTTATTGTTTTGCTATATTTTCGTGCATAGTTAATAAGCGGCATAACATTAGTTTTGAAAAAATAACTGCAACCCCGCTTCTTTAAAAGATATGGGAGTCTTTGTTTGATCAATTAAAATGTTAATTAACGCTTAAGTAGCTTTGGACTCAAAGTAACTTCATCGGGTGGAATAGGTGAAAGTTGTAGCAAAGACAATAACTTTTTTCCGTCTTTGGAGTCCATTAAATCAAAAGGTGTTTTGTTATCTAAATTTTCACGAAGAACACTGTTTATATGACAACAGATTAACGTTACGTCAGCAACAGTGAGGGGTGAAAAACTAACACCTTTAGGAAGTATTCTTCGTATTAAACGATGGTTGTTTTCGACCTGTGGTTTTTGCCACGAAGCTTGAGGATCACAAAAGAATACACGAGTTCTGGAAAGCCCTGTTCTTGTGTGTTCAAGTGCTTGAGGATTTTTGAATTCAACGCCGTTATCGGTCAAGATAACAGGAAATAATCTCTTGAATAGAGAGACTCCAAGAATCTCAGTTAAGGAATCAAAAATCTGAATTACACTATCCTGAGTTCCATCGTTCATTAGAAAGATAAGCATAAAACTTGTCCTTCTAAAAATCATAGTAAGAAATACTTTTCCCTTATTACGACCACCCTTTACAGTATCCATTTCTACAACAGGTAGATCTGGGTTTGCTTCCATGAAGGATTTGAAATCTTCATAGGTGCGACCTTGTCTATATTGGTATTCAAGCTTGGTAAGAACCTTTTTAGGCCTACGTTGCCTGTAAACAACCTTTTTAGGAAGGTCAATATTACGAACCTTAAAAACACCCTGGTCAATGTAATTATAGAGAGTTCTCTCTGATATACCCAATTCATCTAAGTGCGTAGCACAAATGTGATTTAGAGATTGACCTTTAGCAATAAGAGGTTCAATTATATCAGCAATTGCTCTTAATTCAGATGGAGTTTTTCTGACACCGGAATGAGCATTGCGAATGCTTTTGTGATGAGCAGCATCAGCTCTGTGAGCTGTATAGTAAGCCTTGTTACGTTTACATTGTTTAAGCATAGAACAATTAGTGCAGACATAAGGAGGTTTATCTAAAAGAGGACATTGAGAAGATTCATAAGAAGCGCAAATATTTGTGCATATACGATCTTCAGGACATCGCTTACAACGATATCCATAACATCCATGTACTCCAACATCATCGCAGATAGAATTCTTTAGGCAAGAGTTTTTGTGAGTACAATCATTCTCGCCAGGGAGAGGAATTCTATCAACAAAGCATCGATATTTAATTACTTCTCTAGAAATGGTAGAAGCTGAACGTTCAAGATTTCTACCAATAGAGGCAAAAGAGTAGTCTTTACTAATCATACGTTCAATAATTATTCGTTCAGATAAGGATAATTGTTTTGGCATAAAAGCCTCCTTTCTGATCAAACAAAGACTACTTAAAATATACACTTTTGCAAAGGTAACTGCTAGTTTGCAAAAGTAGTAGCATGGAAAAACTAGCAGTTTAAATTGCAATTAAATTTGCAAATTTCATGCTTCAAGTCCTGCTTTTGGGACAGCTAAAAAAGTAGAATCTACTTAACAGTTAAATCGGGACCTTAATTAAATAGCAAAAAAATCGAAATTTTAGAATCGGAGGTGCCTATGGGAACGGATTCACTATACTATATTAGGGATTATAGCGGAAATTATTACAGGATAAACAATGTAAATGAATTGGTGGCTGTAAGGAATGAAACAGATGCAACTGTATTCAATTACGACCAGGCGAAAAGTCATATTGGAACAGGAAAGAAATCGGCATTCTATCGTGCTATTCCAATAGAAACGGAAGATGGAAATGACGGAGGCAATATTGCATTTAACAGCGTGGAAGTACGAGAGGAGCCGGATGAGAAAGAACAGGATGAAAATATTTCGGCTGTCAAAGAGCTTACTTATGACGAAATTTTGGAACAGCCGGAGAAAAGCGTTTGTGCATATAATTTGTCGGAAATGGATTGGACAGAGTATTTGACACATTTTACTTATGTGGTTGAAGGGCTTAAGGATTATCGTGACGAATTAAACAAGAAGCAATCGGATGTTGACCAGAAGATTTGCGATATTCTTCATTATATTGAATTGTGTCAGACGGATGATGAACAGGCAATTGATTTGGTTGAGCTGTTAAGAGTTTGTCGTGAAAATCGAAGAGACATTAAGGATGAAATTCAAAGGGTGGAATGCTTTCAGGTAAATCTTGGAACTCATGCTAATGTTATTAAGGCGAAACAGGCACTTAATAGTATTAAAGGTTTGGAAACAAGAAAATACAATCCACGAAAGTACAAAGAATTATTTAAAAATTGTGTAATGAAAGATAAACGTTTGGAAAAAGAAGATTCATACGAAAGTCAAAATGACTACGAAGATAATTATGAGACTAAAAAGCAGAATTTTTGCTTAAATGGTACATATGAAAATGAAGGCGGTGAAGAAATGATGATTGAGGAAAGAAAAGATACTCCTTTTGATGGAAAGAAAAATGATTGGTATTCTTTTGCAAAGCAGCAGGCTGATTTTTACAGAAATGCAGCACAATATATTGCAAATCTGCAGATGGACGTAAACGATATCGATGATGAAATCGAAAAGATATTGGAAGAAACGGAAGACGCCAAATGTAATGTGGCTCAGGGATATAATGTTTTTAAAAAATTAAAAGAATTAAGACTTGAAAGAAAAGCAAAAATGGAAGAACTTAAGTGCCTTTATGTTTTGACAGATTATATTGACTGCGAGGCACTTGCAGATACATGTGAAGACAACCTTGACGAAATTGAGGAAATATTGGACGTGCCTAATCTGAAAAATGTAGTAATTGAAGCGGAGAAAAATGATATATCTGAACAAAGTGAAGATGTAGTTAGTCAGGTTATGGCGGGGAGGAGTGATGAAAAACAAATGGAAAATGTTGAGGGAATGGTTAGCTAGAAGGTTATAAGAAGATTTATGGAAGGAGATACGGCTATGTCAAGAACGAATGAAGAAACAATTAAATGTCCAAAGTGTGGAAAAGAGAGTAAGTTTGTTATGTGGAGCAGCATAAATACTGTTCTTGATCCGGAAATGAAGAAGAAGGTATTAACAGGAGAGATTTTTAAATTCAAATGTAATAAGTGCGGTTGTGAAGCAAGGATAAATTATAGCAGTCTCTATCATCAGATGGAAGATAGAATAATGATATATTATGTTCAGGATGAGGAAGAATATGAAAGTGCGTGCAATATGTTTAGTGGCGAAGATATGCCTGAAATATTCGAGGATTTAATGGCAGAAAAATATCTGTATAGAATCGTAACATCTCCGGGAGAATTAAGAGAAAAAATAATTATTTTCGATAATGGATTGGACGATAGAGTAATAGAGATTGCAAAGATTTTTTACATTGGTCAGGCAAAAGAACAAGGCATTAAAGTAAAACATATATTCTTTGATGTAAACAGTGAGGGCAAGTATATGTTTATTATATTTGACGAAAATGGAGAGACGAAAATGGCAAGCATTGAGAAAGAATTATTGGAAAAAATTAGAGAAGAAGTGTTGAAGGATAGTCCGGATATTAGAGAGGATAGGTTTGACATAGACGAAAACTGGGCGTTGGAAAAGATAATGGAAGAATAAACTAAAAGTGGAATAGTAGGTGAAAAAATATTGCGATTATAATTATATATGATATAATAACTATATATTATGTAAGTTAGAACGGAGGTCATTATGGGTTATACAGTAGGATTAGATATAGGTGTTGCTTCAGTAGGAGTTGCAGTGTTAGATGAAAATGATAATATTGTTGAGGCGGTTTCAAATATATTTGATGAAGCTGATACTAGCAATAATAAGGTGAGAAGAACGCTTAGAGAGGGAAGAAGAACCAAAAGACGACAAAAAACAAGAATAGAGGATTTTAAACAACTTTGGGAAACATCAGGATATATAATACCACACAAATTACATCTCAATATTATTGAACTTAGAAATAAAGGATTAACAGAATTACTTTCTTTAGATGAATTATATTGTGTACTATTATCAATGCTCAAACATAGAGGAATATCTTATTTAGAAGATGCGGATGATGGCGAAAAAGGAAATGCGTATAAAAAAGGATTAGCATTCAATGAAAAGCAGCTAAAAGAAAAAATGCCATGCGAAATACAGCTTGAACGAATGAAGAAATATGGGAAATATCACGGAGAATTTATTATTGAAATAAATGATGAAAAAGAGTATCAAAGCAATGTATTTACAACAAAGGCATATAAGAAAGAACTTGAAAAAATTTTTGAAACTCAGAGATGTAATGGCAATAAAATAAATACAAAATTTATTAAAAAATATATGGAAATATATGAAAGAAAAAGAGAATATTACATAGGACCAGGCAATGAAAAATCAAGAACGGATTACGGAATATATACAACGAGAACAGATGAAGAAGGAAATTTCATAGATGAGAAAAATATTTTTGGAAAATTAATTGGAAAATGCAGTGTATATCCTGAGGAATATAGGGCATCTAGCGCGTCTTACACAGCACAAGAATTTAATTTGCTGAATGATCTCAATAATTTGAAGATTAATAATGAAAAATTAACAGAATTTCAAAAAAAAGAAATTGTTGAGATTATAAAAGATGCTAGTTCTGTAAATATGCGAAAAATCATAAAAAAAGTTATAGATGAAGATATTGAACAATATAGCGGAGCGAGAATTGATAAAAAAGGAAAAGAAATATATCACACTTTTGAAATATATAGAAAACTAAAAAAAGAATTAAAAACAATAAATGTGGATATAGATAGTTTTACAAGGGAAGAACTAGATAAAACAATGGATATTCTGACATTAAATACAGAAAGGGAGTCTATTGTTAAAGCTTTTGATGAACAAAAATTTGTTTATGAAGAAAATTTGATTAAAAAATTAATTGAATTTAGGAAAAATAATCAACGTTTATTTTCTGGATGGCATTCATTTTCATATAAAGCAATGTTGCAATTGATACCAGTAATGTATAAGGAACCTAAAGAGCAAATGCAATTATTAACAGAAATGAATGTGTTTAAGTCTAAAAAGGAAAAATATGTAAATTATAAATACATACCAGAAAATGAAGTTGTTAAAGAAATATATAATCCTGTTGTTGTAAAATCTATAAGAACTACAGTGAAAATTCTAAATGCTTTAATTAAAAAATATGGTTATCCTGAAAGTGTAGTTATTGAAATGCCTAGGGATAAGAATTCTGATGATGAAAAAGAGAAGATAGATATGAATCAGAAGAAAAATCAGGAAGAATATGAAAAAATCCTTAATAAGATATATGATGAAAAGGGGATTGAAATAACGAACAAAGATTATAAAAAACAGAAAAAATTAGTGTTAAAACTTAAATTATGGAATGAGCAGGAAGGGTTATGTCTATATTCAGGTAAAAAAATAGCTATAGAAGATTTGCTAAATCATCCAGAATTTTTTGAAATTGATCATATTATTCCAAAATCAATTTCGTTAGATGACAGCAGAAGCAATAAAGTATTGGTTTACAAAACGGAAAACAGTATAAAGGAAAATGATACTCCTTATCATTATTTGACAAGAATTAACGGAAAATGGGGATTTGATGAATATAAGGCAAATGTCTTAGAACTAAGAAGAAGGGGGAAAATAGATGATAAAAAAGTAAACAATTTATTGTGTATGGAAGATATAACAAAGATTGATGTGGTGAAAGGGTTTATCAATAGAAACTTAAATGATACCAGATATGCTTCAAGAGTAGTGCTAAATGAGATGCAGTCATTTTTTGAATCTAGAAAATATTGTAATACAAAAGTAAAAGTGATAAGAGGAAGTCTTACATATCAAATGAGACAAGATTTGCATCTCAAAAAAAATAGAGAAGAATCATATTCTCATCATGCCGTAGATGCGATGCTTATAGCATTTTCACAAAAAGGATATGAAGCATATAGGAAAATTCAAAAAGATTGCTATGATTTTGAAACAGGGGAAATTTTAGACAAAGAGAAATGGAATAAATATATTGATGATGATGAATTTGATGATATCCTTTACAAAGAAAGAATGAATGAAATTAGAAAAAAAATAATAGAAGCGGAGGAGAAGGTTAAATATAATTATAAAATAGACAAAAAATGCAATAGAGGATTGTGTAATCAAACAATTTATGGAACTAGAGAAAAGGATGGAAAAATACACAAAATTAGTTCATACAATATATATGATGATAAAGAATGCAATTCTTTGAAGAAAATGATTAACAGTGGTAAAGGTAGTGATTTGTTAATGTACAATAACGATCCAAAAACATATAGAGATATGCTAAAAATACTTGAAACATATTCAAGCGAAAAAAATCCTTTTGTGGCATACAACAAAGAAACTGGAGATTATTTTAGAAAGTATTCGAAAAATCACAATGGACCTAAAGTTGAAAAAGTAAAGTATTATAGTGGTCAGATAAATAGTTGTATTGATATATCTCATAAGTATGGTCATGCAAAAAACAGTAAAAAGGTAGTATTAGTAAGTCTGAATCCGTATAGGACAGATGTGTATTATGACAATGACACTGGGAAATATTATCTTGTGGGAGTTAAATATAATCACATTAAATGTGTTGGAAACAAATATGTCATTGATAGTGAAACATATAATGAATTATTGCGTAAAGAAGGTGTTTTAAATAGTGACGAAAACCTAGAAGATTTAAATAGCAAGAATATTACATACAAATTTTCTCTCTATAAGAATGATATTATTCAATATGAAAAAGGCGGAGAGTATTATACAGAAAGATTTTTGTCTAGAATAAAAGAACAGAAAAATTTAATTGAAACTAAGCCAATTAATAAACCAAATTTTCAACGCAAAAATAAAAAAGGAGAGTGGGAAAATACAAGAAATCAAATAGCGCTAGCAAAAACAAAATATGTTGGAAAATTGGTGACAGATGTTCTTGGAAATTGTTACATTGTTAACATGGAAAAGTTTAGTTTAGTTGTTGACAAGTAGAAAATGATATGTTATCGTGAAGATACAAAGTTAGATGGATGAAATTTTTTACGATAACTTAATTTCTTCAGATCTACTAAAACAAGGCTTTATGCCGAAATCAAGAGCACCGACGGGTGCTCTTTTTTTGCCTTAAAGGAGGATAAGTATGGCATTTAGGGTGGTTTTTATCGAAAATGAAGTTGGAGTGAGAATGAAATTAGACAATCTAGTTTTAGAAACATATGAAGGAGAAGTATGGATACCAATAAGTGATATATCAACAGTAGTATTGGATAATTTGAAAATAACATTGACAACAAGATTATTATCAATGTTGGCGACAAATAATGTGACTTTGATTGTGTGCAACGAAAAACACTTGCCTATTGGATTATATTGTTCATACGACAATCATAGTAGAGTATTTAAACATATAGGATATCAGATTAATACAAGTAAGGAAAAATACAATGAAATTTGGAAAAATATTGTTATTAGAAAAATATTAAATCAGGCGGATGTAATAGAAAAACTAGGAAAGAATAATGAGATTAGTCGTGACATTAGAAAAATGGCATCAGAAACAAAAGATGGAGATATAACAAATAGAGAAGCTCATGCGGCAAAGATATATTTCAATGAGTTAATGGATTCAAGTTTTTCGAGAGGAAATGAAGAAATATTATTGAATTCCGGATTGGATTATGGTTATACAATTATTCGTTCTTATATTGCAAGAGTATGTGTTGGATATGGATTGAATTCCCAATTAGGAATACACCACAAAAATGAATATAATAGGTTTAATTTAATAGATGATTTAATGGAACCAATTAGACCTATGCTAGATTGTTTTACATATTATTTATTAGACGGAGAAGAGTATTTTACTTTAAATCATAGAAAAGAATTGATAAATTTTTTGAATCATAAAGTGATTTATAATAATAAAAAAATGTATATATCAAATATGATTGAGGAATATATACAACAATATGCAGCAGTAATAGCAGGAAAGAAAGAACAGTTTGAAATTCCTAAATTTGAAGGCTATGAGGGAGAATTTTTATATGTTGGAGTATAAAACTATGCGAATGTTATGTATGTTTGATTTACCAGTAGATTTGCCAGAAGAAAGAAAGGCTTATCGAGATTTTAGAAAAAACTTAATAAAAGAAGGCTTCATAATGATACAATACTCGGTATATGTAAGAACTTGTCCAAGTAGAGAGTATGGCAATCGTCTAGTAAGTAGAGTAAAAAAGTTTGCTCCGAGTAAGGGAAATATTCGTTTATTAACAATAACGGAAAAACAATATAATGATATGAAAATTATTGTGGGAAGTAGAAAATTGAATGAAGAACGAGTAGGGAGTGGGAGGTTTACAGTAATATGAGATTAACAATAAAAAATTTCAAAAAAAGTTATGAAGTCGGATTAGAAAAAGTTAATCAATGGTGTGGAAGCAATGTTATTAGAAAAAATGAAATTTTAAAAATGTTATCAAAGTATTTTTCAAAATCAAAATATGTTGAATGGGAGGAAAAAATAAGATGTGATGTATTTTGTGGTAAGGAAAAATTAGGGAGAGAATATTTTGAAATATATAATGTAGATTCAAGAGAACAATTTATATCACAATTAAAAATAGGTAAAAATACCTTATTGATGAAATACATTTTGAATAAAATTTTAATGAGCTTTGATATAGAGACTGATATGGAAAAAATTAATGATTTATTGATGAGAATTTATGAGAATATTAATAATGAATTGTTTAGTAGTTTTGAAAATTTTTCTATAGATTTTGAATCAAGTAATTTATTTGAAATTATGCAGGAGAGTGTGGCTTGTAACAAAAACGGAGAAAATATAAATTATTTATCTACATATGAGTTAATAATTAACTATATTGAATTAATAGAAAAATTAAATGAGGAAAGTGGAAAGCAGAAATTATTAATTATTAACAATATTGATCATATGATAAATCAACAGGAATACAGAAAAATATTTGAATATTCTAAAACAATATCGGAAAAGTCAGATATAAATTTTTTGTTTACAATAAGTCTTGATGGATATTGCGTAGTAGATAAAGAAGACTTTGAGTCAATAACAATAATTAATGATGAAGAATTTATAATGCCTGAATATAATAGAGTTGCAGATTATATTGAAAAGAATTATCCAATATATAGAGAAAGTGATTATCAATGGGTAGAATACAATTTAGAGAATTGCATTAATAAAATAGGAGTTAGTAATCAAAGTGTTGATTTAGGGATAAATATTATACTTTGTATTTTAAATAGATCGTTAAATGTAGACAATAAAGTTAAATATAAAACCAATAATATAGAACTAAACTTTTTAAATGTCCAATAATATGCTACAATATAAAGGAGATTTTGGGCAACTAAGGAAGTTTGCTATTCGACGGGATAGTAGATTTGATATTTTAGTACCTGAAGAAATTAAGTTATCGTAAAACCAGAGCACTCAATGGATATGTTGGATATCAATTTTAGTACCTGAAGAAATTAAGTTATCGTAAAACAGATGTATACGAAAATCAGACTATATCTGAATTTTAGTACCTGAAGAAATTAAGTTATCGTAAAACTTTTTTCTTTTAAGTGATAGTTACTCATTAATTTTAGTACCTGAAGAAATTAAGTTATCGTAAAACTAACAGTTAATTTTGTAAACAAAAGCGGTAATTTTAGTACCTGAAGAAATTAAGTTATCGTAAAACTTATTGCTCACAACTACCGCCGGACGGTCGATTTTAGTACCTGAAGAAATTAAGTTATCGTAAAACCGTACTTCACAGAAGACGGAGACCAGCTGAATTTTAGTACCTGAAGAAATTAAGTTATCGTAAAACCTACTGGTACAAAGGGTGACAAAGGTGATCATTTTAGTACCTGAAGAAATTAAGTTATCGTAAAACATGACAGAAAAATAGAAGGTATGTATGAAAATTTTAGTACCTGAAGAAATTAAGTTATCGTAAAACCTACTAAAGAAGGTGACGAAATCCTTATCAATTTTAGTACCTGAAGAAATTAAGTTATCGTAAAACCATAGCACCCGTTTCTTTCCGTAAATTTCCATTTTAGTACCTGAAGAAATTAAGTTATCGTAAAACTGCTGTCCTGCTAATTTAATTTCTCACGCTATTTTAGTACCTGAAGAAATTAAGTTATCGTAAAACTAAAAAAATCTCAGCTGATGAAGCTTGTGTATTTTAGTACCTGAAGAAATTAAGTTATCGTAAAACCGGATTACGAATCCTTGCAAGCTCTGTAAATTTTAGTACCTGAAGAAATTAAGTTATCGTAAAACAAGTTCAAGGGTTACAAGTCTTGCAATCTCATTTTAGTACCTGAAGAAATTAAATATGATTACATTACGTACTATAAATTAATCGTGAATATTAAAAGCTTGTTCATTTTTAGAAAAAAGTGTATAATTTGTTTGCTAGATATTAGCAAAAGATAGTGGAATAGTGTTTTAGTACCTGGAAAAAGTTATCGATAAAAATTGTAAGAGGTGATTGAAGATAGAAAGAATGAGGGGGGAATACTCTTGGTTTTCAACCCCTTGCACAACCTTAATTTTTGCACTATACTATATTAGTTAGAGATATAATCTCAAATAGTATTTCATAGTAGGAGAAAAGTGAAAATGACAAAAGTTAGAACAAGATTCGCACCTAGTCCAACAGGAAGAATGCATGTAGGAAATTTAAGAACTGCACTTTATGAATTTTTGATTGCTAAGCATGCAGGTGGAGATTTTATTTTAAGAATAGAAGATACAGATAGAGAGCGTTTGGTTGAAGGCGCAGTTGATATTATTTATAGAACTATGGCTGAAACAGGTCTTGTACATGATGAAGGTCCTGATAAGGATAAGGGATTTGGTCCTTATGTTCAGAGCGAGCGTCAGGCATCAGGTTTATACCTTGAATATGCTAAGAAGTTAATTGAATCAGGAGATGCATATTACTGTTTTTGTGATAAGGAGAGATTGGAATCTTTGAAGACTTCTGTAGGTGAAGATGGAAAAGAGATTACAGTTTATGACAAGCATTGTCTTCATTTATCAAAAGAAGAAATCCAGGCAAATCTTGATGCAGGCAAGCCTTATGTAATTAGAATTAACATGCCAACAGAAGGAACTACAACTTTTGTTGATGAATTATATGGTGAGATTACTGTTGAAAACAAAGAACTTGACGATATGATTTTGATTAAGTCAGACGGATATCCAACATACAATTTTGCTAACGTTGTTGACGATCATCTTCAGCAGATTACTCACGTTGTAAGAGGTAATGAATATATTTCTTCATCACCTAAATATCAGAGATTATATGAAGCTTTTGGTTGGGAACCACCTAAATACGTTCATTTACCTTTGATTACAGATGAAAATCACAAGAAGTTAAGCAAGCGTTCAGGTCACGCTTCATATGAAGATTTAATTGAACAGGGATTTTTACCTGAAGCAGTTGTTAACTATTTGGCACTTTTAGGATGGAGCCCTGAAGACAATAGAGAAATCTTTTCACTTGATGAGTTGATTAAGGAATTTGATTATCACAAGGTAAACAAGAGCCCATCAGTATTTGATATTCAGAAGCTTAAATGGATGAATGGGGAATACATTAAGGCTATGGACAATGAAAAATTCTATGAAAAAGCTATGCCATACATCAAGAAAGTTATTACTAAGGATTTGGATTTAGAGAAGATTCTTGATATGGTTAAGACTAGAATTGAAACATTCCCAGAGCTTATGGATATGGTTGATTTCTTTGAAGAATTATCTGAATATGATGTGGCTATGTACACTCATAAGAAGATGAAAACTAATTCAGAAAATTCATTAGAAGTGTTAACAGAATTACTTCCAATTCTTGAAGCAACAGATGATTATTCAGTTGACGGACTTCACGATACAGTATTTGAATATATTGGAAAGAAGGGTTGCAAGAATGGTCAGGCTTTATGGCCACTTAGAACTGCAGTTTCAGGAAAGCAGATGACACCTGCCGGGGCTTTTGAAATTATGGAAGTTATCGGAAAAGAAGAATCAATTAGCAGAATTAAGAAAGGTATTGAATTATTATCAAAATAATTTTAATACGAAATATAGTTATTAAGCGAGTAACTGTCAGGTTAACAACTATAAGAAATGTTAATAGATTGATTTTAAAATAATATAAATGTTAAAAACATTAAAAAGACTTTTGATTAAAGCTGTAAATAGCATATCAAAGGTCTTTTTTAATAATAAAATCCTCTGGATAATAGAAAAGCTTTTGTTTGTAATCTGAGTATTCTTTGAAAAAACATAAGAAATCACATTTACCTGTTTACACTTTAGTCAGACTGTGATAGACTTTCAGTACTTGGAGAGAAACAACCGGAAAGGTTGTATATATGTTTAATAAATCACAGATTCAGGCAATCAGCCACATGGATGGTCCGGCCATGGTTCTTGCAGGACCGGGTTCTGGTAAGACCACAGTTATTACCCATAGAATTAAGAATTTAATAGAGAAGGCGGAAGTGCGCCCGGAGAATATTTTAGTTGTAACTTTTACTAAGGCAGCGGCTATAAGTATGCAGAAGAGATTTTCTACATTAATGAATGGAGGGAAGGGACAACTGGTTACCTTTGGCACTTTTCATAGCGTCTTTTATAAGATTTTGAGAAAATCAAGGCGGTATGAAGCAACGGAGATTCTGTCTGAAAGGCAGAAAACGGACTATATAAGGGAGATTATTGGAAGGTATGGTATTTCTTCTAATGATATTTCAGAATTGTCTCAGAACATTATTAATGATATTGGAAATATTAAAGGTAATATGCTTAATGCTCAGGAATATGAGCCGTCCTGCTGCAAGAAAGAGGATTTTATAAAGGTTTATAACGCTTATAATTTGGAGTTAAAGAAGGATGGCAAGATGGATTTTGATGATATTCTAAGAGAGTGTTATTTGTTGTTATGTGAGAATCATACAATACTTGAACAGTGGAGGGAGCTGTATAAGTATATTTTAATAGATGAGTTTCAGGATATTAACAGAATCCAAATGAATATAATAGAGCTGTTGGCTAGTCCTCTTAACAATATTTTTGTGGTGGGGGATGATGACCAGTCCATTTATGGTTTTCGTGGAGCAAGACCGGAGATTATGATTGAGTTTAAGGATTATTATCCCGAGGCTGAACTTATTGTTTTGGATGTTAATTACAGAAGTACTCAGTCCATAATTAATGTGGCAGGCCGTGTTATTGAAAATAATAAGACCAGATTAGATAAGTGTGCTCACGCTAATAATAATAAGGATTTTCAACCTGATATACGAAAGTTTCGAAATCAAGTGGAAGAATTAAAGTTTGTAGTATCCAAAATAAAGGAATATGAAAATCAGGGGATTAGTCTGTCTGAAATGGCTATTCTTGTTAGGAATAATAGTCAGATTCAGGAGATTTCAAGTTTTTTAAAAAACAGAAAGATAGAAGCGGAAAGTGGAAAGCATAGAAGTAACATTTATAATGGTATGGTTGCAAAGGATATTTTGTCTTATGTTAGAGGAGCATTAAAGTTTGACGGCACATATTTCAATGAAAATTTAATATATGTTTTAAATAAGCCTCAAAGATACATAAGCAGGCAGGTTGTTCTTAGCGTGAATATGAATATTTCCGCTGTTAGAAGAATTTATAGTAAAAACAACATAGACAGTTTTCTATTTCATATTGAGATGATAAGAAAGCTACCACCTCAGGCAGCATTGTCATATATTAGAAAGGGTGCAGGTTATGAGGAGTATTTGCGCCTGTATGCCATTGAAAATAATATTCCAATGTCAGGGTTGTTAAAACAATTGGAACAGTTAGTGCAGGAGTGTAGCAAGTTTAATACATTAGAACAGTGGATAAATAGCATTGATTCAGCACAAAATAGTGAAGGTCAGAATTTTGGTAAAAAGAGCAGTGGAGAAGGTGGCACAAATAACAGGATTAATATTATGACAATGCATGGCTCTAAGGGATTGGAATTTAAGGCTGTGTTTATTGTTGATGCTAATCAGGGAATAATCCCTACGTCAAAGGCATTAAGAGAGAGGGACTTTGAGGAAGAACGCAGACTTTTTTATGTTGCGATAACAAGAGCCATAGATTATTTAAATATATATGCGGTGGAGGAAAGGCTGGGATGCCCCATAGAAGTGTCCATGTTTGTGGAAGAGATGCTGTAGAAAGTTAAATATTTGTGAACTGTATCTATTTTATTGCATTTTCCCGTATGTTTTGATAAAGTTATAGCAAACTAATTGGTATAAAAAAGGTATACCGATAATAAATAGCGGAAAGCGGAAAGAGGAAAAGATGGGAACTAATAATATTGACAATGAAGATGAAGAATTATTTGTAACAATTACATTGGAAGATGATTCAGAGATTGAATGCGAAGTGCTTACAATTTTTGAAGTTGAAGGACAGGACTATATTGCATTACTTCATGATAATGGAGAAGAAGATGGAGAAATATTTATTTATAGATATTTTGAAGACGAAGATGGAGAGCCTGGACTTGACAATATTGAAACACAGGAAGAATTTGACATGGTTTCAGAAGTGTTTGACAGTATTGTTGAAGACGGAGAATATGACGAAATTATCGAGGAATAATATTTAGAACTGTAGGAGTGTAAAGCAGGTCATAATCCGTATAGAGATGATTTGTATGTTTGGATAATTAAATCATCTTTAGAGATAAAGAGGTGATAGGATGCCAGGGACAAACAATGAAGCAACAAGAAAAGAAGAAGTAAAGAAAATAGTAGAAAACAGAAGACGCAAGGCAGAGTTAATTAGAGAGCAACAGATTAAGAAGAGAAACACTATAATAGCAATTGGTGTTGGAATTTTAGTTGTACTTATTTTGGTAATGGTTTTGGCTAAGTCCTGTTCATCAGGAAAGAAGCCGGCAAAAACTTCGGCAACTACTGCAAAGCAGATTACAACAGTGGCGCAGACTACTGTTCAGGAAACTACTACGGCAGAAGAGTATATGTATACTACTGATGTTTTGAACCTGCGTAAGTCGGCAAGTGCCAAGTCCAAACTTATAACTCAGATAGGAGCAGGTAAGAAAGTACAGGTCATCTCAGAGAATGGCAAGTGGTGCCAGATTAAATATGGCAAGGATACAGGATATGTAATGAAGAAATATCTTAGTTATTCTAATATGCTTGATTAAGAGTTTTATATTAATAGCGTTAGTATAGTTTTTGAAACTAATGAGATTTAGGGAAGGCTTGAAATTGTTCAGGCCTTTCTTTTACATTATTAAAGTGATAATTAGATTTTATTATGAAAGTTGACTGTTTAATAGATTAGGATTGAGGATATGGAAATGAATTATAGTGAAGCAAGAGAGTATTTGAAGAATGTGAATAAGTTGGGAAGTATTCTGGGACTTAATACCATAAAAGAATTACTTAAGAGATTGGGCAATCCACAAAATGAACTTAAAGTAGTTCACATTGCAGGAACTAACGGGAAAGGTTCCATTATGACTTTTGTTCAGAATATTTTAATGGAATCAGGATACAAGGTTGGAAGATATTGTTCACCTGCAGTTTTTAATGAGCGTGAGATTATAAGAATAAATGACGAATACATATCAGAGGAACAATCTGCTGATTTGCTTACAAGAATAAAAGAAAAATGTGACAGTATGTATAGTGAAGGTTTGCCACATCCTACATCCTTTGAAATAGAAACAGCAGAGGCGTTAATGTTTTTTAAAGAGCAGAACTGTGATATAGCTTTAATTGAATGTGGAATGGGCGGAGAAACTGATGCAACAAATGTATTTGAAAAAGTTCTTTGCAGTGTTATTGCCACAATTAGTCTTGACCATACTCAGTTTTTAGGCAGTACTATTGAAGAAATAACAAAAGTTAAATCAGGAATAATTAAAGAGAACTGTCCGGTTGTAATGTCTAAACAGACAGTGGAGGCTGAGAATGTAATAAAGAAGGTTTGCAAGCAGAATAATTCAAAACTTATAATTCCTACTGAGCAGGATTTTGAAAATGTGGAAATAGATGGTTTAACAACAAAGGTTACATACAAAGCATCTAATAATAAAGAATATATTCTTAACCTTCAGGCTCTTGGCACATATCAGATTAAAAATGCAAAAACAGCAGTTGAGGTAGCATTAGTGCTTGATAAAGCATTAACAGAAAAGACCAATATATGCGATGAGTCAGATAAGAAAAATGGCACTGGTATGAAAAATAATATTAATAATAGTGGAAATACAATTGAGAAAAATATAAAAAAAGGCATAGAAAAAACAGTTTGGCCGGGACGTATGGAAGTCATAAGTAAGGAGCCGTTAATTATAATTGATGGCGCTCATAACCCGGGAGCAGTGCTTGAACTAAGGAAAACTTTGGATTTATATTTTACAAATAAGAGAATAACATTTATAATGGGGGTGTTGTCTGATAAAGATTTTTCCAAGGAAGCAGAAATTATTGCTGACAGGGCAGAAAGAATTATTACGATAACGCCAAACAATTCACGAGGTTTAGATGGGCACAAGCTTGCAGAAACTTTGGTGAAATATAACCATAATGTACAGGTTGCAGATAGTTTGAAGCAGGCTGCGGAAGAATCAATAGATACAATAAAAGAGAACAGGGCCGATATGATTTTGGCGTTTGGTTCATTGTCTTATTTAGGAGAGCTAAAACAGGTTGTAAGATTAATCTGTAACCATTAAACAAACAGTTAAAGCCGGAAGGAGAGATTGACGTGTTTGACAAGAAGAAAATAGAAGAAGGAATTAGACTTTTATTAGAGGGAATCGGTGAAAATCCGGATAGAGAAGGCCTAAAGGATACTCCGGACCGTGTGGCAAGAATGTATGAAGAATTGTGTAGCGGTATGAATAGGAGTCCTAAAGAACATTTGTCCAAAACATTTACTTGTGATAATGAGAATGTTGTTATTGAAAAGGATATTACTTTTTATTCAACATGTGAACATCATCTTATGCCATTTTATGGAAAGGTGCATATTGCGTACATTCCAAATGGCAAGGTTGTGGGAATCAGTAAACTTGCAAGAACAGTAGAAGTTTATGCAAGAAGATTACAGATTCAGGAGCAGATGACTAACCAGATAGCTAAGGCATTGGAGAAGTACCTGGGAGCAAAGGGTGTACTTGTTATGGCACAGGCAGAGCATATGTGTATGTCTGCAAGAGGAATTAAGAAGCCGGGAAGCAAGACGGTTACTTTTGCAAGTACAGGAGTTTTTGAAGAGGACAGAAATCTTAGAAGTGACGTCTTGTCAATTTTTAGGGATGGCCAGTAGAAAGATTGGAGTATGATATGAATATTGGAAAATACAATTTTGATTTAGAAAAAGAACCTGTAATAATGGGAATTTTAAATGTAACACCTGATTCATTTTCAGATGGAGGTAAGTTTAACAACTTAGATGCTGCATTAAAGCATACAGAAGAAATGATTAAGGATGGAGCAAAGATTATAGATGTAGGTGGCGAATCTACAAGACCAGGTTACACACTTATTAGTGACGAAGAAGAAATAGGTCGTGTAGTGCCTGTAATTGAAGCAATTAAGAAGAATTTTGATATTGCTGTATCCCTTGATACATATAAGACTAAAGTTGCAGAAGCCGGAGTTAAAGCCGGATGTGACATGATTAATGATGTATGGGGATTTAAGTATGGCGAAAGAGATATGGCAGATCTTGTGGCAAAAACAGGTGTAGCAGCCTGTGTTATGCATAACAAGAATGTTATAACTTATAATGATTTTGTTAATGATGTAGTTAATGAATTAAAGGAATCTGTTGAGATAGCTCACAAGGCAGGAGTTAAGGATTCTCAGATTGTATTAGATCCGGGAGTTGGTTTTGCAAAGGATTATGAACAGAATCTTTTAATAATTAAGCACGTGGACAAAATTTTGGAACTTGGTTATCCTGTACTTCTTGGTACATCAAGAAAGTCTGTTATTGGTTTAACTCTCGATGTGGATAAGAATGACAGAATGGCAGGCACAGTTGCCACAACAGTTATGGGACTTGAAAGAGGATGCAGAATCTTTAGAGTTCATGATGTAAAAGAGAATTATCAGGCAATGATGATGGCTGAGAAGATTCTAAAAGCATAAGTTTAAATGCTATTAAAGATTAAAAAACAAAAATATTATCTAAAAAGGAAATAATATGGATTGTATTAAGATTAGACAGTTAGAAATATTTGCATACCACGGTTGCAATGAAGATGAAAAAATAAACGGTCAGAAGTTTTATGTAGACGCTAACCTTTATACTGATGTGAGAACTCCGGGATTAAGCGATGATTTGGAGGATACAGTTAATTATGCAAAGGCGTGCAAGTTTATAAATAAGTTTATGACTGAAAATAGATTTGACTTAATTGAGGCTGTTGCAGAGCAGACGACAAAAGGACTTTTGAAAGAGTTTCCAAAGATTAAGGCTATTGATTTTACTATTAATAAGCCTAATGCACCTATTAAGTTACCTTTTGGAAATGTAGCTGTTTCAATTTCAAGAAAGTGGAATAAGGCTTATTTAAGTATTGGCTCAAATATAGGAGACAAGGAGGGATACCTTAATCAGGCAATTGATAGTCTTTATGATGATGAAAATTGCAGAGTTTTGGCGGTATCTAAATTTATTGAAACTGAACCTTATGGACCTGTGGAACAGGACAATTTTTTAAATGGTTGCGTTGAAATAGAAACATTGTATGAACCTAAAGAATTATTAGCTACAGTTAACAGAATTGAGGCTGAGGCAAACAGAACCCGTGAAATACACTGGGGACCAAGAACTTTGGATATAGATATTGTTTTATATAATAATGATATAGTTAATGAAAAGGATTTATTAATTCCTCATGTGGAAATGCATAAGAGACTTTTTGTTTTGGAACCTCTTAAACAAATAGCACCGTATGCAGTACATCCGATTTTAAATAAAACAGTTAGTCAGATGTTAGAGGAGTTACAGCCGGATAACAAATGTGCAGGTTGTGGTGGATGTAACATGAAACAGATGTCTGAACAATAAGAAAAAAACTGAAGAAAGTATAAGGAATGCAATGAAGGATTTGTTAGAAAGCAGAAAAGAAATAGATGAAATAGATGATAGCATTATTAGATTGTTTGAAAAAAGAATGGAAGTATGCAAAAATGTAGCAGAGTATAAACTTAGAACAGGCAAGCCAGTTCTTGACAGACAAAGAGAGCTTGATAAAATAGCCACTTTAAAGACTAAAGCATCAGACGATTTTTATGCTCACGGCGTAGAGGAATTGTTTGAACAGATTATGGCTATGAGTCGTAAGATGCAGTATAAGCTTTTAAATGAAGAAGGCGTAAACAATGATATTGGGTTTGATATTGTAGATAAGCTTCCAACAGAGGATGCAACAGTAGTATATCAGGGAATTCCCGGAGCTTACAGCCAGCAGGCGGCAACAGAATATTTCGGGGATAAGGTTAGCTACGTTAATGTTACAACTTTTAGAGAAGCAATGAAATATGTTAGAGATGGAAAGGCTGACTATGCAGTTCTTCCTTTTGAAAATTCTTCAGCGGGAATTGTAACAGATGTATATGATTTGCTTGTAGAATTTCAGAATTATATTGTGGACACATTTGATGTAAAAATCGAACATTGTCTTTGCGGTATTTCGGGAGCTACAATTGATGATATAAAGGATGTTTATTCACATCCACAGGCATTTATGCAGAGCAACAAGTTTATTGAAGAACATGGTTGGGGCAAGGTTAATCTTGCCAATACTGCAATAAGCGCAAGATATATTTCGGAACAGTCAGATAAGTCCAGAGGTTGTATTGCCAGCGAAAATGCAGCAAATATTTATGGACTTAATATTTTACATAAAGGCATTAATTTTAATGATTCTAATACAACACAGTTTATTATTATCAGCCGTCAGAGAGTGGCAAGAAGAGATGCAGGTTTGATTTGTATTAGTTTTGAAATGCCTCACGCATCAGGTACTTTATATCAGATGTTATCTCATATTATTTACAATGACCTTAACATGACACGTATTCAGTCAAGACCTGTACCGGATAAGAACTGGGAGTACAGATTCTATGTTGAATTTGAGGGTAGGGCCAATCAGCCCGGAGTTGTAAATGCTCTTAGCGGAATTAATGCAGAAGCGCTTAATATGAAAATATTGGGAAATTATTAATGTAAAAAAGAATTGCGTATGCTTTTAAGTGTTTTACTTAAAGGATACTCAATTCTTTTTATTTATAGATAATAATTAATCCTCATCAACTTCCAGTGGTTCAATACCAACTTTTATTTCTAAGAACTTAAGAATATCATAGTAGACTTCTTCATTGTTTAATTCATTAAAGAGTTCATGTCGCATTCCCGGATATAACTTTGAAAAAGTATTTGGAAAACCACAGTGTTTAAAGTGGGTAACAGCTTTTTTAAAATCTTTATCACTTTTACGGCAGGGATCATCTCCACCTGACATAAACATAACAGGAAGTTGTTTGTTCTTGTTAGTCCAGCCAAGCTTACTATAAACCTGTTCCATTAATGAGAAAAGGCAGTAGTACCCATTTAGTGTGAAAGGAACACCACATAGTGGATCCTTGTTATATTCCTCAACAATAAACTTGTCGGTAGAAAGCCATGAGTTAACGATACCTTCTTTAAGGAAAGGTTTCTCAAATGGACCGTTAACCATATTTTCAATAAAAGGGCTTCTATAATGCCAGCCTCTAAAAAATGCAAGAAACTTGGCTAAAAACTTACCGGCAGCAGCCAATGAGTTTTCAGAAGGAGAACCGCTAAGTATAACGGCATCAACTTCCTGAGAATATTTCTTTAAATATGTTCTTACAACCAATGAACCCATACTATGACCTAGAAGTATAAAAGGTAAATTAGGAAATTCACGTTTAAGATACATAGTATATTCCTGAACATCGTTTACAAGACCTTTGTAGCCTTCTTCGCCAAAATAGCCTAAGTCATCAGTTGTTAATATGTTTTCTCCGTGTCCACGCATATCGGCAATGGCACATATATATCCGCGTCGGCTGAAATACTCCATTGGAGCAGCATAACGGTTACGTGTTTCGCACATTCCGTGAACAAATTCAATAACCCCAATTGGCTCAACACCGTCAGGGGGATAGGTGATAGTATGTGGTCTCATAGATACTCCATAAAATTAACTGTTAATAATAAAATGTACTAATCTAAGCAAAAAACAAATCAAAATATTTGATTCTAGTTATCTGCATCCATTCCGTCAGTTGTGTAAACAGCTCTCTTTCTTGCCATTTCATCATTTTCAAGATATTCATCGTAAGTAGTAATCTTGTCAATTAACTTACCGTTAACAATTTCCATAATTCTGTTGGCTGTAGTCTGTACAACCTGATGATCTCTTGAAGAGAATAAAAGTACGCCAGGAAACTTAATAAGTCCGTTGTTAAGTGCTGTAATACTTTCCATATCTAAGTGGTCAGTAGGTTCATCAACAATAAGAACGTTGGCACCTGAAATCATAAGTTTTGAAAGCATAACTCTAACTTTTTCACCACCGGAAAGTACGCGAACTTTCTTAACACCTGCATCACCGGGGAATAACATTCTGCCAAGGAACTGACGAACATAAGTTGCGTCTTTGTTGTCTGAGTACTGTGTAAGCCAGTCAACAATTGCATCATCACTGTCAAAGTCCTTAGTGTTATCCTTAGGGAAGTATGACTGTGAAGTTGTAATTCCCCATTTGTATGAACCTTCATCTGGTTCCATCTGTCCTGCAAGAATTTGGAATAATGTAGTTTTTGCAAGGCCGTTAGAACCTACAAAAGCTATTTTATCTTCACGTCCTACAACGAAAGATATATCATCTAAAACCTTAACACCGTCAATAGTTTTTGAAAGATGTTCCACAGTAAGAACCTCATTACCGATTTCACGGTTAGGTCTAAAGTCGATGTATGGATATTTACGGCTTGATGGACGAATTTCGTCTAATTCGATTTTTTCAAGAGCACGTTTTCTTGAAGTAGCCTGTTTTGATTTAGAAGCATTGGCGCTAAATCGCTGGATAAAGTCCTGTAATTCCTTAATCTTTTCTTCTTTCTTACGGTTAGCTTCTTTCATCTGCTTAACGATTAACTGACTTGATTCATACCAGAAGTCGTAGTTACCTGCGTATAACTGAATCTTAGCATAATCAATGTCCGCAATCTGTGTACAAACTTTGTTAAGGAAGTATCTGTCATGGGATACTACAATAACTGTATTGTCAAAATTGATTAAGAACTCTTCAAGCCATTCAATGGCATCAAGGTCTAAGTGGTTAGTAGGTTCGTCAAGTAAAAGAATGTCAGGATTACCAAACAATGCCTGTGCAAGCAAAACTTTGACTTTTAATGAACCGTTAAGGTCTTTCATAAGGTTGTAATGATATTCAGTATCAACACCAAGACCGTTAAGAAGGGTAGCAGCATCACTTTCTGCTTCCCAACCGTTCATTTCTGCAAACTCACCTTCTAATTCTGAAGCACGGATACCATCTTCATCGCTAAAGTCTTCCTTCATATAAATGGCATCTTTCTCTTTCATAATATCGTAAAGTCTCTGATTACCCATAATAACAGTATCAAGAACAGTACATTCATCATACTGGAAGTGATCCTGCTTTAAGAATGAAAGACGCTCACCCGGTGTAATAATAACCTCACCGCTTGTAGGTTCGATTTCACCTGTAAGAATCTTTAAAAATGTTGATTTTCCGGCACCGTTGGCTCCGATTAAGCCGTAGCAGTGACCTGGAACAAATTTTATATTTACATCTTCAAATAATGCCTTTTTACCAAATCGTAAAGATACATTGCTTGTACTTATCATTTTTTTCGTTACCTCTCTTATTTAATAATGGTGTGTGGGCTATCGCACCCGTACAGATTAGTATAACAGTTTTGGGAATTTTAAGCAATAAAGGTTTAATAAATGTAGTGTAAAAGTACAGAAAAGATAATGTGGGAAAATTAATAAAACTATTTTTGTAGGTTGATTTTGTTTCTTTAATCAAAAGGGTATGTTATAATTCACTTATCTATGCGAAAGTTCGGGCATAAGAATTTATGTCAAAATTGTGTCTATATGGGCATATTAAGAATGACTGGAAAGGATACACAATGGATTTAAATAAAATAAAAGTATACAGAGGTAATCCTTTAATGATGGGGGCTACTGTAATAGGCGACACGGTTAATTTTGCCATTACAGCAAGATTAGGAAGTAAATGTGAACTTGTTTTATATGAAAAAGGAAAAAACAATGAAGCGGCACGTATTCCTTTTGAAAATGCGCAGGTTATAGGAAATGTTTTTGCAATGAGCATTGAAGGGCTTGATTATAAGAAATATGATTATAATTTTTCTATTGATGGAAAGATTGTGACAGATGCTTATGCAAAGGCACTTTCAGGAAAAGAAAAATGGGGAATTGTTCCTACTGATATAAGAGGAAGCATTGTAAGCAGTGAATTTGACTGGCAAAACGACGCACCACTTAGAAGACCTTATGATGAGACAATTATATATAGACTTCATGTACGAGGCTTTACAAAACATGTAAGTTCAAAGGCTAAGCATAAGGGAACTTATTTGGGAATTGTAGATAAGATACCTTATTTAAAGGAACTTGGAATAACTATGATAGAGTTAATGCCGGCATATGAATTTAATGAAATGGAATCACATGTGGCAACGTCTATGAAGGGACAGTTTAGCATTGAGAACCCTGTGCTTAATTATTGGGGATATACAAGCGGTTATGCTTTTGCACCGAAAGCTTCATATGCTTATGCCACAAAGCCGGGTAGTGAAGTTGAAGAGTTCAAATACATGGTAAGAGAGCTTCATAGAAACGGAATAGAGGTTTCTATGGAATACTTTTTCCCTGAAGGAACTAATCCTACACTTATTTTGGATGCACTTCATTATTGGGTTATGGAATATCATATTGACGGTATTCACGCTAACTGTGAAAAAGCAGTCATGAAGATGATTCAGACGGACAATCTTTTGTCTACAACAAAGATTTTTACTTATAATTTTGCTACGGATACGGATTTTTATGCCAATGTTGAAAATAAGAATCTGGCAAACTTTAATGATGATTTTATGGTATCGGCAAGAAAGTTCATTAAAGGCGATGAGGATATGTTAAATACCATATCTTACAAGATTAAGGCTAATCCGCCAGCAGTGGCAGTAGTTAATTATGTGGCTAACCACAATACTTTTACATTATATGATGCGGTTTCTTACGATAAGAAATACAATCAGGCAAATGGCGAAAATAACAGGGACGGTGCAGTTTATAATTATAGTTGGAATTGTGGTGCTGAGGGCGATACAAGAAAACGTAAAATAAATGAGTTAAGAAAGCATCAGATTAAAAACGCTCTTTCACTTGTATTGCTAAGTCAGGGAGTACCTATGATTTATGCCGGAGATGAAATGTGTAACAGCCAGAAAGGAAATAACAACCCTTATTGTCTTGATAATGAAATATCATGGACTAACTGGAATACAACAGCCATGGCAAAGGAGATTCTTGACTTTACAAAGAAGCTTATTCAGTTTAGAAAGCAGCATAAGATTTTGCATTTAAGCAGCGAGCCAAGGCTTATGGATTATAAGTCATATGGTTTGCCGGATATGTCTTATCACGGTTCTAAGGCATGGTATGCAGATTTTAGTCATTTTAACAGACATTTTTCTGTTATGTATTGTGGAAAATATGCAACTATTGATGGAAAAGAAGATGAAGCAGACTTATTCATAGCTTACAATATGTTTTGGGAGATGATTAAATTCGGCATTCCGTCTGCAAGAAATAAAAAACAGTGGAAAGTTGTTTTTGCTACAGATTCAGGATTTAAGGAACCTAGTGATGGTATTGAGAGAATGCTTCAGGTGCCACCAAGAAGCATTGTAGTTTTAATGGCTAAATAAGAAAAGGCAATAAATGGAAACACAAGGAAAAAAAGAAAATGAGTGAATTAAAAGAAAAAGGTCTTGGAGTTTTTATTAATCTTGATAAATGGGGGATTAGTACATTTACCCTAAAAATAATTGCTATGATTACAATGATTATTGACCACGTAGGTTTTTTGTTTTTTCAGGACAATCATCAGACATATATAATACTTAGATCTATTGGGCGTATAAGCTTCCCAATATTCTGTTTTGTTTTGGTTGAGGGATTTTTTCATACATCAGACAGATTAAAACATGCAATCAGGCTTGGAATATTTGCCTTAGTATCAGAGATTCCTTATGATATGCTTTATGGCAGATTCTATGATATGGCAAGACAGAACGTAATCTTCACTTTATTTATAGGTTATATGGCAATCTGGGCATTACAGTCCATATCAATGTTTAGGGTTGCATATCCTGACAAAATATTAAAACACATAGGAGCCGGAAGACTTAACACAATACTTGAATTAGTAACATTGGCAGTAGCTTTTGGAATGGCATACTTCCTCCACACATCATATTCATACGGTGGAGTAATGCTTATTATATGTTTTTATGTGTTTAATAATCATCACATAGGAAGAGCAATTTCAAACTTAGTATTCAACATTGGAATGTTTGGATTTGGAGTGCAGTGGTGGGGGGCGTTAAGCGTGTTGCCCATAGCATTTTATAACAAAAAACCGGGAACAAAGAAATTAAAATATATGTTCTACTGGTTCTATCCGGTACACTTGCTGATACTGGTATTAGTAAAGATATATGTAATACATTAGATTAAACTTATTTTTACGTTGAAAGTTATTTATATATTGCAAAAAAAAAGCCCTTTCAAACTGTACCGACCCCAAAAAGTTAGACTTTTATTGCGTAACAGGTTTTAATATCTGTTACGCATTTTTTATGCAACCAAGAGGCTGAGTCTGTATTGGACAGGACTCAACCATCCTAGTTTTTCTTTAATTCTTTTTTCATTGTAATATCTTATATATTTTTCAATTTCAGTTTTCAATTCTTCATAACTGTAATAAACAGTTCCATGGTATATTTCTTGTTTAAGCAGACCAAAGAAATTTTCCATGACTGAATTATCAAGGCAATTACCTTTTCGTGACATGCTTTGAAATATTTTCTCTTCTCTAAGTCTATGTGAATAAGCTTTCATCTGATATGCCCATCCTTGATCTGAGTGAAAGGTCCTTCGAAATGGGCAGTCAGAAGTTACCTCAATGGCTTCATTTAGTGCATTCATCACATTTGCTGCTGAAGGACGTTTATCTATTCCATAACTTATTATTTCACCATTGAACATATCCATGAATGGATCTAAATATAGCTTATGCATTGTCATTTTACCTTTAGAATCTACTTCATAGTATTTAAACTCTGTTGTATCAGTTGTAATCTTCTGATGAGGTATGTGTGTATTAAATCTTCTTTTGATTCTATTAGGAGCAACCGTTCCAATTCTACCCTTGTAAGAACTATATTTACGACTCTTCCTCGTAAATGACATCACCTGAAGATTATATTTCTGCATGATGCGTTGAACCTTCTTCTTGTTCACGATATGGCCTTGATTGCGGAGTTCACCACACATGCGACGGTAGCCATAATCTTTGTTACATTTATGTATTTCATGAATCTTTTCTTCTAATTCTATATCTGGATTTTCTCTATCAAATCTTTTTTGCCAATACATATATGTTGCCTTTGGAAAACCAACAACTGCGAGAATGTCTTTTAATTTGAATTCTCCCCGGAGGCTGTGGACGATTCTCGCTGTTTTTTCAGAAGAGCTTCCTCCTCTAAACGCAGCCTCCTCAGTTCTTTTAAATATGCATTCTCTATTCTAAGCTTAAGAATTTCATCTTCAAGTTCTTTTACATGTTCAGTACTGGTATCAACCGGAACTGTAGTTGTATCTTGTTCAATATTTAACTTTTTGTTTGATGTACCCAATGTTTTCCTGCGACCTTTCTTATGTGGTCTCAATGCATCAGGACCGGCGATCCGGAAATCCTTTACCCACTTACAGATTTGAGAGGGATTATATATTCCTTCACGAAGAGCCAGCTCCTGATATGAGAGTTCACTTGCTAAATATAATTCTACAACAGAAAGCTTCTTTTCAAAAGAGTATTTATCTTGTTTTCGCGAACGCATAAGTCCTTTGTCACCATGAGTTTCATAATTCCGAACCCATTTCTTAATGTTTGACCAGGCAGGTACACCATATCGTTTGGCTAAGTATTTATAGCCACCTTCACCGCTAAGATATGCTTCAATAACCTGCTTTTTGAATTCATAACTGTATTTTGCCATAAAAATACCGACCTCCAATCGTTAGATTTTTGGGTCTAACTTTTGGGGGTCGGTACAAACACGTTGATTTTCTCATTTTGCTCCGTCGTCTATTGTACAGCGAAAACTTAAACTCGCCTACGGCTCAGACAGTAAGTTTATCGCTGTACACTATACTCGCAAAATTTCAAAAATCTGCCTATTGTTTGCAATGGCTTTTTTTCTTTCAATATTATTTTAAATAACTTTCAACGAAAAATCTTTTATTTAGGATATACCAGTCTTGTTTCGTCTATATCTTTTAGAACTTCATTATAGTACTTGTCGCATACGTATTTTGCCATATTTAAATTCATGTCAAGATAGTTGCCACAGTCCTTGGCACATGCACCGGGAACATCTCCCTCAAAATCTTTCATAAATATAAACATTCTTGTTACAAGTTCAACTACATCTTTTGAATCATAATCACCAGCCAAAACCATATAAAATCCTGTTCTGCATCCCATAGGACCAAAGTATATTGTTTTGTCTTTAAATTCAGAATCATTTCTTAAAAATGTTGCGCCAAGATGCTCAATTGTATGAACTTCTGCAGTATTAAGAACAGGTTCAAAATTAGGGCGTGTCATTCTAATATCAAAAGTTGTAATAACCTGTTGGCCAACCTTATCTTTTCTTGAAACATAAACGCCGGGTAATAATTTTAAATGGTCTATTGTAAAACTTGCTATTTTTTCCATAGAAACTTCCTCCTATTACAAACCATAACGGTTAAAAATTATAGGAAAAATATAACACGAATTATAGCGAAAATCAAACAGAAGGCATAAAGTGTTCTTTGTTGATATAGAAATGGAAAAATTTATATGTTATACTAGTCATACTCTAGCTTAAAGGGGCGTTAAAATATGGATATTAATAACGAAAACATAAACAATAATGAAAATAATAACGAGAATATAAACAGCGAAAAGCCGCATAAAAGACGTGTGCGTTACAAAGGCACACATCCAAGAACTTACGCTGAAAAGTATAAAGAGCATAATCCGGAAAAATATAAGGATACCATTGAGAAGGTTATTAGTAAGGGAAGTACTCCGGCAGGTATGCATATTTCAATATGTGTAAAGGAGATTCTAGAGTTTTTGGATATTAAACCGGGACAGATTGGTCTGGATGCCACACTTGGATATGGTGGACATACTTTACAGATGCTTAAGAAGTTAGATAGAAAAGGACATATCTATGGATTGGATATTGATCCTATTGAAATAAAAAAGACAACTAAGCGTTTGGCAGACAAAGGTTTTGGGAAAGATGTTCTTACTACAATAAATACTAATTTTAGAAACATAGATCAGGTAGCTAAGGAACACGGACCTTTTGATTTTATTTTGGCGGACCTTGGGGTGTCATCAATGCAGATTGACAATCCGGAAAGAGGTTTTACTTATAAGTATGAAGGACCACTTGATTTAAGATTGAATCCAGAAAAAGGAATTTCGGCAGCAGAAAGACTTAGAGATATTTCTGTAGATGAGCTGGAAGGAATGTTTATTGAAAACTCAGATGAGCCATATGCATATGAAATTGCAAAAGCTATAGTTGCAAGAAATAGAACAAATAATAAGATTGAAACAACTACTGATTTAAAAAACGTAATTGAGAAATCTTTATGTGTTGTGCCACAAAAAGAGAGAAAAGAAGCAGTAAAGAAAAGCTGTGCAAGAGTTTTTCAGGCATTAAGAATTGATGTAAACAATGAATTTGAAGTGTTGTATGATTTTCTTGAAAAACTTCCGGATGCTTTGGCAAGTGGCGGAAGAGTGGCAGTGCTTACATTTCATTCAGGAGAAGACCGTCTTGTAAAGAAATCATTTAAGGCTTTACAGAAGCAGGGAGTTTACAGTGAAGTTGCAAAAGATGTTATAAGACCAAGTGCAGAGGAATGTAACACTAATCCAAGAGCAAGGTCAACAAAGATGCGCTGGGCAATAAAGGCTTAACTTAAAGCAGTGCTTAATAAAATAAATATACAAACCATTTAAAAAGTGGTATGATGTATAAGAATATGAGAGAGGAAAGCATATGTCAATCTGTTTAATAAATAGACAGTGACTTGGGTGCTTTGATAATCAAATCAATATAGAAATATAAAACATAAAAGCAAAAAATAAAGATATAAGGGAGAACAATATGTTAGGCGATAAGAAGGTATCATATAGTGCTATGCAGTCAACAGGAACATTAACATTAGGAAATTATTTGGGAGCACTTGATAATTGGCTTAAAATGCAGGAAGAATATGAATGTTTTTATGCAATAGCAGATTTACATTCATTAACAATTAGACAGAATCCTGCTGAACTTAGAAAGAGAGCAAGAGATTTATATGCATTGTACGTTGCAGCAGGACTTGATCCTGAAAAAAACTGTATTTATTTTCAGTCACATGTTTCTGCTCATGCTGAACTTGCATGGATCCTTGATTGCTTTACGTATATGGGCGAATTAAACAGAATGACTCAGTTTAAGGATAAGGCTGCTAAACATGCAGATAATATTAATGCAGGACTTTTTACATATCCATCACTTATGGCGGCAGATATTTTGCTGTATCAGGCAGATGTTGTACCTGTAGGTGTTGACCAGAAGCAGCACTTAGAGCTTACAAGAGATATTGCAAACAGATTTAATGGAATTTATGGTGATGTATTTACAATTCCTGAGGCATACATTGGAAAGTCAACAGCTAAGATTATGAGCCTTCAGGATCCAACAAGAAAGATGTCAAAGTCAGACGAAAATCCTAATGCAAGTATTTTGTTAATGGATGATCCTGATACAATTATCCGTAAGTTTAAGAGAGCTGTAACTGATTCAGATATGGAAATTAGATATTCAGATGATAAGCCGGGTATTCAGAACCTTATTAATATTTATTCATGTATTACAGGAAAGACTATTGAAGAGGTTGAAAAAGAATTTGATGGCAAAGGATATGGTGAATTCAAGCTTGCAGTAGGAGAGTGTGTTGCTAACAGACTAAAACCTTTACAGGACAGATTTTATGAACTTCAGAAAGATAAAACATATTTAAATAGCGTTATCAAAGAAAATGATGAAAAAGCTGCTTATTTTGCAAACAAAACCCTTAGAAAAGTTCAGAAGAAAGTTGGACTCACAGAAAGAATCAGATAGGAGTTTGGCAGATGAAAAACAAAGTTAATAAGAAGTTTATTCATGACGAACAGTTTTTTATTGTAAAAAAATAATGATAATAAAATATAAAAAAGCATTGTGCCAGATTTTGGTTCAATGCTTTTTCTATTTTTTAGAAACTATATATTTAGAATATCTGTAAATAATAATCATGTAAAAACAAAATTCGAAGTACATAGGGGAACACAGGTGATATAGAATGAAAAACAAATTAGAATTATTTTATAGAATTACATTTATAATTATTTGTGGAATAGGAATTTTTATACATTTCGACTTAAATGACAGAGATTATAATGCTCATGAATTTAGCTTTTTTACGTTATGGAGCAATATATTTTGTTTAGTGTTTATGTGTGTGTTACTTATAAAGCATTTCAGAGGAAAAGATACTTTAGCAAAATCATTGATTTATTTTAAAGGAATGGCAACATCCTGTATTATCTGTACGTTTTTGGTATATCACTTTTCTGAATACAAAATAGTGATGACAAACAATAGTATATGGATTTTTGGACTTCCAATAGAAAGCATTTTGGCTCATTATGTGGTTCCTTTTATGTTTATTTTAGATTGGATTTTGTTTCAGCCTAAAGGATTGTTTAGATGGAGATATGCTGTTACATGGCTTCTTTTTCCACTAGTATATATAATCAGTTTTTTTATAAGATGCAAATGTAACAGTCAGGCAGAGTTTATCAATGTACCCAAATATCCATATTTTTTCTTAAATTATGAAAAAATAGGAACAGAGAAGTGTATGATTTATATTTTTATGTTGGTAGTAATATTTTTTGGAATAAATTTAATGATGATTTTTATTGATAACTTTTGGGAGAGAATAAAGAAAAATATGGTATAATTTGTAAAGAATAATCAAAAGAAGGAGAAAGTGAAAAAACAAATGACTAAGAACATAAAAAAAGCAATGATATTATTTTGGGCTGTTATATGCATTTTGGGAATAAAAGGAAATGTATATGCGCAAGATATTAAATTAGTAGCACCAATTATAACAAGTAGTCAGATGGAAAATGGAAATTTTGTAATAAGATGGAGAACATCCGAGGAATTAAAAGGACAGGAGTATAAAATTTATTGTGCAACATCAAAAGACGGAACATATGAATATGTTACAACGACACCTGATTATAGTTACACTGAATATTATCCTAATAAAGGAATGGCATATTATTATAAAATAACAACGGTGTATACAGATTATGAAACAGAGAGAGAAATAGAAAGTAATCCGGTATATACAGGAGGAATAGTAAATCCATTAGAAATTCCTACAATAACTGAAGCAAAAGCGGGAAATAATCATAGCGTAACAATTATGTGGAACAAAACAGAGGATTGTTTAGGTTATGCAATATATAGAAGTGAATCTGTTGACGGTGAGTACAAGTGGATTTCCAATGTTGAAAATAAGTCGGAAATATTTTGGTGGCAAGAGTATGAACCACAGGCAACATTTACTGAAAAAAATCTTGAATTGGGAAAAACATATTATTATAAAATCAGACCATATGTTACATATTATGAAGGAACGTTTTATGGTGAATTTTCAAATTATAAAAGCTGTCAGGTTACAATTAATGGAACAAAGGTAAAGAGTGCAAAATCAAAAAAGAAAAGGACAAACACAATAATATGGGAAAAGAATGGTGAAGCTGACGGATATATAATTTATTATTCTAAGAAAATTGATGGAAGTTATAAAAAATTAAAAACATACAATAGTAGAAACAAATTAACATATACACACAAGAAATTAACAAATGGAGTTGCTTATTATTATAAAATACAGGCATACAAAAACTACAAGGGCAAAAAACTTCTTGGAGAAATGAGTCCATTTGAAAAATATTGCGATTATTTTACATACAAAAACGAGTCATATGAAAGCAGATGTAAACGTATTTTTGGAAAGAAATACTATAAAAAATATAAAAATGCAAAACAGGCAAGCAAACATGTGACAACAGTAGCTGTAAAAGTATGGGACAAGCAGGGAGGAAGAAAGTTTACACGAAAATTCTATTTAACAGTAAACAAAGGAATTGCACCATCGGTAAAAGAAATGTTTAAAGAAATATATAAAAGCAAAGAAAGATTTCCAATACATGAAATGGGATGCTACAACTGGCGTGGAAACAGTTCAACATCAGAACATTGCCTTGGACTTGCCTTTGACATCAACTCAAATGAAAACTATATGATAGATGGGAAAAAAGTTTTGGCAGGTTCATTTTGGAAACCAAAGAAAAACAAATATTCCATACCATTAAACTGCAAATTGGTAAAAATATTAGAAAAATACGGTTTTGAAAGGGGACTGTGGGGAAGCAGACGAGACTATATGCATTTCTCCTATTTCGGAACCTGATAAAGCTTCTTCACCCTTGAACCCCTTGGAAAACTAGTGTATAATATATTAGTTAAAATGGCTGAAAAGGGAAAAACAATGTACTTAAAAGATAACGAATTAGATGTAAAAACATATTTAGAATTAAGAACGGCTGTAAGCTGGCGTAGTCTTACAAAGGAGCAGGCGGCAGCAGCTATTAAGGGAAGTCTTTTGACTGTGGTTGCTTACGATGGAGACAAGCCTATTGGAATGGGGCGAATCGTAGGTGACGGAGCTGTAATCTGTTATATACAGGACCTTATTGTAATTCCCGAATATCAGGGACAGGGCATAGGTCAGATGATTATCGAAAGCCTGATTAATTATGTTGAAGAGATTCAGTTGCCTGGAACAAGAATTATGCTTGATTTAATGTGTGCAGTGGGGAGAGAGAATTTCTATAAGAAGTTTGGTTTTATAGCAAGACCAACAGACAAGCTGGGACCCGGAATGATTAAGTATATTGATAAGCAGTAATAATAAGGATAAGATACAGGAATAGCATATTAAGGACATAAAAAGGTTATACCAAAGAACATGTATCAATATGCATAGATGAGAAAGGATTGCAAAATGAATATTTATTTAATTAGACATGGCAGACAGAATAGTAAATTATGTAATGTAGATGTTGAACTTTCACCGGAAGGAAGAGAGCAGGCAGACCTTGTTGGAAAAAGATTACAGACATATCATATTGATGTTGTATATTCAAGTCAGTTAATAAGAGCTAAAGAAACAGCAGACATTATTAATAAGTATCTTAATAAGCCAAGAGTAATTGAAGAAAGAATTCAGGAAGCTAACTTTGGTGCAATGACAGGTATGACTAATGAAGCCATTGATGAAAAATATGGTGACTATCTTGCACAGCGTTCAACCATGACAACAGATATGACTTATCCTGATGGAGAAAACTGCCAGATGGTTTATGAAAGAGCTAAGGCAGGACTTGATGACATAGTAAAGGACAGCCTTGAGAAAGGTTATGAAAATATTTGTATAGTTACTCATGGTGGTGTGCTTAGAGCATTGGTTACAGGAATTATGGGTGCTCCATATAAGAACTGGCTTGCAGTTGGAAGACAGATTGAAAACTGCAGTATTTCACAGCTTTTATATGATGAAAAAAGCAAAACATATCATGTTGAAAGATTTAATGATTTTGCCCATTTTGAAAATGAGGACAGACTACTTCGTAAACATTTTGGAAGTGGATTTTTTAAGAAAAAATAGAATTTGACAGAAATAGAATTTAGCATAAGCAGAGCTACTAAAGAATAGTAGAAAAATAACAAAAAAATAACAGTAATAATAGCAGAAGGTAGTAATATAATGGCAAATAATTATGATGGCAATAGCATTTCCGTACTGGAAGGACTGGATCCGGTTAGAAAAAGACCGGGAATGTATATTGGAAGTGTTGGAACTAAAGGATTAAACCATTTAATATATGAAATAGTGGACAACTCAGTTGACGAACATTTGGCAGGATACTGTTCAGAGATTACAGTAACACTTGAAAAAGATGGTTCAGCTACAGTTGAAGATAACGGACGAGGAATTCCGGTTGACATTAATGAACAGGTTGGAAGACCTGCAGTCGAAGTTGTTTTTACAACTTTACATGCAGGTGGTAAATTTGGAGATGGAAACTATAAGATTTCCGGAGGTCTTCACGGAGTCGGTTCATCAGTTGTTAACGCATTATCTTTATGGCTTGAAGTTAATGTAAAACGAGATGGAAAAATATACAACCAGAGATATGAACAGGGAAAGGTTTGTTATGATTTAAAAGAAGCAGGAAAGTGCCGAAAGAATGATACAGGAACTAAAGTTTCATTTTTCCCTGATGCAGAGATTTTTGAAAAAATATATTTTAAGGCTGATTCAATTAAGAGCAGATTGCATGAGACAGCATATTTAAATCCTAATCTTACAATTATTTTTATAAACAAAAGGGTAGGAGAGGAAGAAGAAGTAACTTTCCACGAAGAAAACGGAATTAAGGCTTTTATTTCCGATATGAACAAAGAGAAGGAAAAAGTTACTGACATTATTTATTTTAAGAAAGAGCAAGACGGCATAGAAGTAGAAATTGCTTTCCAGTATATTAATGATTTTACAGAAAATATTTCAGGTTTCTGTAATAATATTTATACACAGGAAGGTGGTACACATATTACAGGCTTTAAGTCAATTTTGACTTCTACAATTAATCAGTATGCAAGAGAACTTGGTATATTAAAAGAGAAAGATAATAACTTTACGGGAGCTGATGTAAGAAACGGTCTTGTGGCTGTAGTTGCAGTAAAGCATCCTGACCCAAGATTTGAAGGACAGACAAAGACTAAGCTTGATAACCCGGATGCGGAAAAGGTAACAAAATCAATTGCCGGAGAACAGCTTACATTATTTTTTGATAAAAACTTAGAAACATTAAAAAATGTAATTAGTTGTGCTGAAAAGTCAGCAAAAATCAGAAAAGCAGAAGAGAGAACAAAAACAAATCTTCTTTCAAAAAGTAAGTTTTCAATTGACAGTAATGGTAAACTTTCAAACTGCGAAAGCAGAAAACCGGAAGAATGTGAAATCTTTATAGTGGAGGGTGATTCTGCCGGAGGCTCAGCTAAAAGCGCAAGAAACAGAAAGACACAGGCTATTATGCCAATAAGAGGAAAGATTCTTAACGTTGAAAAGGCTTCAATGGATAAGGTATTGGCCAATGCAGAAATAAAAACAATGATTAATGCTTTTGGTTGTGGTTTTTCTGAAGGTTATGGAAATGATTTTGACATAGAAAAATTAAGATACAACAAAATTATTCTTATGACTGATGCGGATGTTGACGGAGCTCATATTGACACATTGTTATTAACATTTTTCTATAGATTTATGCCTGAACTTATAACTCATGGACATATTTATATTGCTACACCGCCTCTTTACAAGGTTGTGCCTAAGAAGGGGGAAGGCGAGTATTTATATGATGATAAGGCATTAGAAAAATATAGAAAACATCATACAGGATTTACACTTCAAAGATATAAAGGTTTAGGTGAAATGGATCCAAAACAGTTATGGGAAACTACACTTAATCCGGAGACAAGAATTTTGAAGCAGGTAGAAATTGAAGATGCAAAAATGGCATCAGATGTAACAAGTATGTTAATGGGAAGTGAAGTTGCACCAAGACGTAATTTTATTTATACTCACGCAACAGACGCAGAATTAGATATTTAGGAGAAATAAATGGCAGAGCAGATTATAAAAACAGAGTATTCTGAAGTAATGCAGAAAAGCTATATAGATTATGCCATGAGTGTTATTTGTGCAAGAGCACTTCCGGATGCAAGAGACGGACTTAAGCCTGTACAAAGACGTGTACTTTACGCAATGGACCAGTTAGGTCTTAATTATGATAAACCACATCGTAAGTCAGCCCGTATTGTTGGTGATACAATGGGTAAGTACCATCCTCATGGAGATAGTTCAATATATGAAACATTAGTAGTTTTGGCTCAGGACTTTAAAAAGGGAATGGCATTAGTTGACGGTCACGGAAACTTCGGTTCAATTGAGGGTGACGGTGCTGCGGCAATGCGTTACACAGAGGCAAAACTTAAGAAATTTACACAGGATGTATATTTGGCAGATTTGGATAAGGATGTAGTTGATTTTGTACCAAACTTTGATGAAACAGAAAAAGAACCATCAGTTCTTCCTGTAAGAGTACCAAATATTTTGGTTAACGGAGCTGAAGGTATTGCTGTAGGTATGGCGACTAACATTCCAACACATAATCTTGGAGAAGTTGTAGATGCCGTTATTGCATATATGGATAACAATAATATTACAACTGAAGAATTATTACAGATTATGCCGGGACCTGATTTTCCAACAGGTGGTATTGTAGCCAATAAGTCAGACTTAAAGGACATTTACGAAAACGGAACAGGAAAGCTTAAGCTTCGTGGAAAATTAGAATTTGAAAAAGGCAAAGGCAGAGAAAAGGATAAACTTGTTATAACAGAAATACCTTATACTATGATTGGTGCAGGTATTGGAAAGTTTATTTCAGATGTAATTGATTTAGTAGAAACAAAAAAGACAACAGACATTGTTGACATTTCAAACGGCTCAGATGAAAACGGTATTCGTATTGTTTTAGAGCTTAAAAAAGGTGCCGATGTTGAAAAATTAAAAAATATTTTATATAAAAAAACTAAGTTAGAAGATACTTTTGGTGTAAATATGTTAGCAATAGCTGATGGAAGACCGGAAGTTATGGGACTTAAGAGTATTATAAAATATAACGTTGATTTCCAGTATGAACTGGCACAGCGTAAATATACAACACTTCTTAATAAGGCATTAGAACAAAAAGAGATTAAGGAAGGTCTTATTAAGGCAACAAACATTATTGATTTGATTATTGAAATAATCAGAGGTTCACAGAGTCAGAAACAGGTTAAGGCATGTCTTGTACATGGAAAAACTGATGATATTAAGTTTAAAAATCCTGAGTCTGAGATTCTTGCAGGAAATCTTTCTTTTACAGAGCGTCAGGCACAGGCTATTTTGGAACTTAGATTATCTAAGTTAATAGGACTTGAAATATTAGCTCTTCAGAAAGAATATGAAGAACTAATGGACAAAATCGGTCAGTATGAGGATATTCTTGAAAATAGAAAAACAATGACTAAGACTATCAAAAAAGATCTTAAAGCCATTAAGAAAGAATATGCATTGCCTAGAAAGACTCTTATTGAAGATGGCAAGGAAGCTGTATTTGATGAGAATGCTTTTGTTGAACAGGAAGTTGTTTTTGTTCAGGATAAGTTTGGATATTCAAAACTTCTTGATCCGGCAGCATTTGACAGAAACATTGAATCTGTTACGAAAGAGAATAAATATTATTTCAGATGTATGAACACAGATAGTATTTGTATCTTTACAGATAATGGAAATGTTCATCAGATTAAGGTATCAGCCATTCCAACTAAGAAGGTTAGGGAGAAAGGGATACCTATTGATAATCTTGGAAATTACAGTAGCCAAGGTGAAAGCATAGTGACACTTGTAAGTTTTGATATGATAAAAGATAAGAAACTTTTGTTTACAACTAAAAATGGTATGATTAAGTTAGTAGATGGAAACGAGTTTGAAACAAACAGAAAAACAATGCTTGCCACAAAACTTGGAAAAGATGATGAGGTTGTTTCAGTTAAAATAACAAGAGTATCAAATAAGCAGATTTCAGAAGAACAGGTTGAAGAAATGCCTGTAATGTTAACAGGTGGCTCAGATGATTTTGAACCATTAGATTTTGAACAGATGGAATTGTTTGATACAACTGCATCAATGGATGTAGGACAGGAACAGGAATTACAGTATACAAGAGAGATTCTTGTGCTACAGACAGAAGAAGGAATATTCTTAAGATTCCCACTTAAGGAAGTGCCTGAAATGAAGAAGGCTACATTGGGAGTTAAGGGTATTAAACTAAATGATGGAGATTTTGTTTCTAAAGTTTACCTTCTTGATACGGGGGATAATGAGGTGGTAAAATGTAACGGAAAAACCGTTGATTTAAGGAAGCTTAAAATCGGAAAAAGAGGAACTAAAGGAGTAAAGGTTCGTGCATCTAAGGCATAAACCTTGTTATACAAAGGATAGGGTGATTTATTTGAAGAAAGGACTAATACGGAAAATACTTGCAGTAATATTAATTATTGCATTGGTTACAGGTTTGGAAAATTATGCAGGAATAGTGGATACAACAGTTAAGGCAGCAGACGCTTTTGAGACAAGCATTAATGGTTTTCCAGCTAGTTATAAAACATATTTAAGAAAACTTCATAATAAATACCCTAACTGGAAGTTTGTACCGGATAACACAGGCGTGGATTTTTTTACAGCCGTTGAAAATGAGGCAAGTCATAACAGAAGCCTTATAGAGAATGCGTATAGTAAGTATTTAAAGTCAAATCTGGCTGGAGATTATAATGCATCTACAGGTAAGTACATAGCAAAAGATGGAGCTTCATGGGTTAGTGCATCAAAGAATTGTGTGGCATATTTTATGGATCCAAGAAACTTTTTGGATGAAAACCACATATATATGTTTGAACAGTTGGCATATGACAGTTCATCTCAGACACAGGCAGGTGTTGAAGCAATACTTCAGGGTTCGTTTATGTATAAAAACAATATAGGATACATTGATACGGCTGGAAAGTATCAGACAACTAATACTTTGTATTCAGCACAGATTATGACTGCTGCAAAGAATGCAAAGGTAAGTGCGTACCATATTGCCTCAAAAATTTTGCAGGAAATTGGTTCTAAAGCTAATTCAAAATACGCAGGAATGGGTGCCAGCGGAAGTGTTACAGGTACATATTCAAAGACATATACAGGAATTTATAATTTTTATAATATTGGAGCTACATCAAGTGCTAATCCAATTGCCAACGGTTTAAAATGGGCAAAGTCAGGAAGTACTTATCAAAGACCTTGGAACACACCAGAGAAATCTATTTTAGGTGGGGCACAGTATTTAGGTGAAAAGTACATTAACGCAGGACAGAATACTATGTATCTTCAAAGATTTAATGTGAAGAGCAATGGTACATATTCAATTTATACACACCAATATATGACTAACATATCAGGTGCCGCATCAGAAGCAGCGTCAACGGCAGATGCTTACCAAAGCCTTGGAATAGCAGCTCATGCCAAAACATTTGTTATACCTGTATTTAATAATATGCCAAGTGAAAGTAATACAATTACACTTGGAATACGTGGAAACAAAAAAGGTGTGGCAAATAGTGACGTAAATATTAGAAAAGGTCCTGCAACTTCGTATGATGCAGTTGTTGTTTTACCAAAGAATCAGGCAGTTACAGTTACAGAAGTTTCTAATACAGACATTGAATATGGAGTAAGATGGCTAAGTAATCCGTATTGGTACAAAGTTAGTTTTGTGAAAGATGGAAAAAAATACACAGGATATGTTTCGGCAGCATATGTAAACTTAAAAGGTGAATATACTATTGCAAAAGCAGGAACATTGAAGCTTCCTACAACTTTAAAGACATCTGAACGAGTTTATTATTTGTCAGACAACCCGGCAATAGCAAAAGTAGATGATGCAGGAAATGTTAAAGGCATAGGCGCAGGAACTGTAACAATACACGGTTTTACTGCAGCAGGAAAAAGTAGTGTGTCAACAATAAAGGTTTTGGCAAAAAGTATACATGCAACAGGTATAAAACTTAACAAGACAACATTAAATTTAAAAAATGGAACAAAAGAAAAATTAAAGGCTACAGTAACTCCAAATAATACAACAGATGGAAATGTTACATGGAAGTCATCTAACAAAAAAATAGCAAAGGTTACATCAAGAGGAAATGTTTACGCAAAGTCAGTTGGAGAATGTACAGTAACAGCTACAACTGCCAATGGCAAAAAAGTTACATGTAAGGTTAAGGTTGTACCGGGAACAGCTACAATAAAGGCAACAAACAATGGATACAATAGTATTAAACTTACATGGAACAAACTTGGTGATGTAACAGGATATTGGATATATAGAAAAACTTCCGGTTCAAAATATAAGACTATAGCCAAAGTAAGTGGAACTACAGTGTCTTATAAAGATAAAAATCTTGTAACGGGAAAGAAATACTATTATAAAATAAAAGGGTATAAGAAGGTTGGAAAGACAACTTATAAGGGAAGTAAGTCTAAGGCTTCAAAGGCATATCCAAAGCCAGCCAAAGTGAAAATAACATCAATAAAGTCAACTGCAAAAGGTGCAAAACTTTATTGGAAAAAGGTGGCTGGTGCCAGTGGATATGTTATCTACAGAAGTGAAAGCAAAACAGGAAAATATACAAAAATAAAAGAAATAAAAAAACAGACAAAAATTTCTTATAATAATACTGGACTTTTGAAAGGAAAGACGTATTATTATAAAGTAATGGCCTACAGGAATATGTCAGGCATATATGTTTATGGAAAATATTCAACAGTTAAACAAATAAGAAAATAAATGGTGAAGTAATGATTAATTTTGTAGTTAGTGATTTAGAAACAGCATTAGTTCCTAACGGGGAAAAGATGGTTCAGGAAGAAACCATTGAATTGATAATGGAATTAAAGGAAAAAGGCGTCTATTTTGCTGTGGCAACAGGACGTAATTATGACGCAGTATATCCTATGTTTGGAAAAGCAAAGGACCACATTGTGTACATATGTAATGATGGCGGATCAGTTATATATCGTGATAAAGTTATAAGTAAGACTCCATTGGACAGACTTGTGTGTCTTGAAGTGGCAAATGAACTGGAAAAGAACAGGGATTATAAGTTATTATTTTCAGGTGAGAGAAATGCAGTTGTAACAACAAGAGATATTGATTTTATTAATTATTTGAGAACAATGGGAATTGAACCTGAAAAGGAAAAAGATACAAAGTCAATGAAGGGTGAAATTAACAAGATTACTATTTTTGCAAAGAAAGGCTTTGACCAGACTTCATATGAGTATTTCTATAAGAAATTCTCAAAGAATGCAAATGTGGCAATTTCCAACCCTGAACAGCTATATCTTACAGCAAAGTATGTAACAAAAGGTAATGCCATTCAGGTTTTACAGCATGTGTTTAATTCATCAGAAGAAGATACAGTCGTTTTTGGCGGCGGATACAATGACATTGAAATGTTTGGCCATGCATATTTTAGTTATGCAATGCAGTGGGCAGACAGTGAGGTAAGACGTTCAGCTAAACACATAGCAGAGAATGTTAATACGATTTTGGAAGATATAATACGAATGTAAGGAGAACTTATGAAAAAGAAAATAGTAGCATTAGGTTTGGTTGTGGCATTGTCAGTAAGCAGTTTTACTGGATGCAGTTTTAATTCAAAAACACCTGTTATCGGCAAGATAGTGGGGCTTGGCAGCAGTGAAATGTTTAAAATAGACAAAGAAGTATGTTCAAAACAGGAATATATGCTTGTTCTTATGGATACAGCAGGAACTTACAAGGCAGACTTTGGTGGCAAAGTAGATTGGAATGCCAAAGTAAGCGACAATCAGACACTGCAGTCATATGTAATGCAAAAGGTTAAAGAAGACATAACAGTTAAGTATACATTAGCTTCAATGGCAAAGGAAAGAAATATTTCCCTGTCAACAGATGAAAGCAGTATGATTAAGACTAAAGCGGCAGAGTATTATAAATCCTTAACAAGTCAGGAAAAAGAATATACCGGAGCTTCACAGGAAAACGTGGAAAGCTTGTATAAGAATTATTATTTGGCGGACAAGGTTTACGATGCACTGGCAGCAGAAGCAGACGCAAAGATTAGCGATGAAGAAGCAAGAGTAATGAAGATTCAGTACATCAGAATGAATACTGACAATACTAAAGAAGACAAGATTAAAAGCACACTTAAAACAGTTACAGACCTTGTAAAAGGTGGTTATCAGACATTTGCCAGAGAAGCAAAGCAGTATAGTGAAGATAACGTGTTTGAGAAAACATTAAAGAAAAATGAGGCCACTAAAACATACGAAAAGAGTGCTTTTAACTTAAGCAATTCGGAAATAAGCAGCATTATACAGGATGGAAAAGATTATTATCTTGTATATTGTGTAAACAGTTATTTAAAGACTGAAACAGAAAAAAACAAAGAAGAAATCATAAAGAATGCACAGCAGACATATTTTAATGACAAGTATTCTAAATATCTGAAAGATATAGATGTAAACTTTAATGATGATCAGGCAAAGAAGATTAAATTGTCAACAGATGAAAATGTGAAAGCTGTAAATTTAATGACAGTGTACAACACGATTTCAAAGGAACTAAACAAGAAATAGTAATTATTGTAAGAAGGGAGCATATAATTATATGCTCCCTATTGTTTTATGTATCGCAGAGAGAAGATGCCTTCAAACACGTTGATTTTCTTATTTTGCTCCGTCGTCTATTGTACAGCGAAAACTTAAACTCGCCTTCGGCTCAAACAGTAAGTTTATCGCTGTACACTATACTCGCAAAATTTCGAAAATCTGCCTATTGTTTGCAGTCATCTTCTCTTTGGCGGTACAATATAAAAAGATAGAGAGAAGTTTAAAAATGATATGCTCCCTTTTGCAAAACGTTCGTATTTACTTTCACAAGTTCATATTGTAAAATTATTTTAGATACAGATGATACGGATTAATTTCAAGTTACATATGAAAAATGAGTCAAACGGACAAGACTTAAGAATGAACTTTGAAATTGTAAATGTTTAAGTAAAGGAGGAGTTTTATGAAAAGGGTAAAATATGTTAAGAGAAGGTTTGTGGCACTTACATTATCTGTTGCGTTGTTAGTTGGCACTATGCCTGCCATAATATCTGCTCAGGACAGTAATGTTTCTAATACGTTATTACAGGAAGGCACATATAGTAAGGACAAAATAACGTTGACATCTATTCCTAATACTACAAGAAAAATAATGGCTTTCATTACGGATAAAGGAGATAGGAGTGAGATTAATTGTCCTGAAGTTGTGTATGCCATAGGTACAGACGAAAGATGGTCAGTACCGGTATCTGTTGAGGATGACGGTACTTTGGATATGGAACCTTTTGTATATTCAGGTAATGATAAGGGCATAATTGTTTGGACAAATGCTACTAAAGAGTTTACAGAATCAAGTACCAGTGAAGATATTGCAAAATCTATGCGAGTATCTCTTGCTGTCTTTGACAGTACATCAAATGTTGAATTTAAAAATACTAATGTTTCTTATTATGATTCAGAGAATATTAGTACATATACTCCGAAGGTAACAGAGATTGATGGAAAGTTTCTTGTATCATGGATAGTGTACTATGATACAGAAGACAAGAAAGCATATGGAATAGAAGGTTTTTACTATAACCCTGATAATAATACATTTTATTCAGAAGATAATAGTACTGATGAAAATGGAAGGCTTATTCCAATGGTCTTTGCAAGAGATTGTAATTACATATCATCTTATGCAATTGCAAAAGTAGGTAATGATGTAGTGACGGTTTGGGATGAACCAACTGAGCAGATAAATATTTATGATGTAATGGCTGAAAAAGTTGTGAAGAAAAATTATTATTTTGGCAAATATAAATCGTCCACATTAAAGATGGCTATAGACAATGGAAATGATGTAAAAAAACTTACAGATGGAAGCACATATGCATCAGTTATTGATTCTGATATTCCGGGAATAGCATATTACAATAATGGAAAGATTTATAAGATTTCTAATGATGAGCAGAATGGTTTGGTAAATACAGAATTAGCAGATGTTTCAAAAACAGGAGATACTAAGTATTCAATAGTGTCTAAAGACGGTATTCCGACATATATTACAGCACTTCTATATGAACCATTAAATACAAATATAACCAATATTACAATAGATGGCGAGGACTATGAAAAATCAACAGATGGAATCTGGAAAGATAAAGATGGAAGGGTAAAAGAATTTAAACAGGAAGATATTTGTATATATTACATAAATCCTAAAACCGGAAACACAGATACACTTCCACAGAAGTTGTACGATAGAGATGAAATTCATTTTCCAACATATCCGGCATTTATTATTGACAGTTCAAATCAGTTAGGAGTTATGTATGTCATTGGACAGGTTTGGGACAATGTTAATTATAGCCTTATATATTCAACATATAATCAAAAATATCTGTTTCAGGCAGATTATTCTAAAGTAGATGAAGCTATTGCCAAGGCGAATGTTTTAAATAAAGAAGATTATATAGATTTTAATGCGGTAACAGCAGCTATAGATGCAGTTGTTCGTGATAAAGACTATACTGAACAGTTAGCAGTTGACGCAATGGCAAAAGCGATTGAAGATGCAATTAAGGCCCTTCAGTTAAAGCCAACTCCTGAAACTACAACAACTATCCCTGAAACGACCACAACAGAACAGGTTACAACTAATCAGGAAACAACTACAGTAGAACAGGTACCGACAACTTCAAGAACAGAAGCAACTACAGTAGAACAGGTATCGACAACTTCAAGAACAGAAGCAACTACAGAAGAAACGATAACAATGGTTAATCCAACAGAAACTGAAACACAATACATAACAACATCTGTGAATAATAATACTCCAAAAACAGGTGAGAACAGTAACATAACATTGTGGATGATAGTTTTCTTTATTACAGCAGGTGGAATATTGACTATAACACTGGAAAAGAGAAAAGAAGACAAACAATAAGAGTTCAGATTCAGATTCACAATTAGGAAGTGCAGACTATGGAGAATAAACTGAAAAATAATTATTTATTACAGTAATTTGAGAAAAATAAGAAAACCACCCGAATCCAACGGGTGGTTTTTAGTAATATTAATTACAAATAATCAATATATTATTGTTCTTATTTTGAAACTTTTGGCTCTTCATTTGCCACAGCTTTTTGAACCTGTGGTTTTTTTGAAGGTACTTTTGAGCCTTTCTTTTTTCCTGTGATTAATTCTAATATGCGGTCTTTAAATATTAATCCCAACAGAATTAAAAGTGAAATTATTGAAATTATAATTCCCTGGAAGAATCCTCTAGGAGTATATTTAAATGTAATCTGGTGTGTTCCGGCAGTAACCATTACACCTGTAAGAGCACCCTTGCATATAGCTGTTGTATTAGCTTTCTGTCCGTCAACATATACAGACCAACCTTTGTCATAAGGAATTGAAGTGTATAACAAATTGCCCTTGTCTGTTGTAAGTGTTCCTTCAATCTTTGTATCGCTAAATGATGTTACCTGATAAGGATTAGCATTTAAAAGATTGTAGTCATATTCCCAGGCAGTTTCATCAAATGCATAAGCGTACATGGCTGATATGGCTGTGTTATCACTTGCGGAAATGCTAATTGTTGCACCTTCAGGAACATTTCCAAGATGACAAATATAATTCTGGTTAGCAGAATTAAAAGTTTTTGAAGTAGAAGTTGTAACACTACTTGAAACAAAAGACTTGTCCTGAATGCTTCCGTTAGAAACAGTAGCAGTTAAAGTTTCAGCAGATGTTTCGCAGTAGAAGTATACATCATAAACTTTTGTGCCGTTCTTATTAGCTGTATCATTTTCTTCAAGATTATACTGAGCAGTAATTGAATTAGTACCGTCTGTCTTTAATCTATGGAAAATCATCTGTCCGCCGTTTACTGCAGAAGTTACAAAGTTATTCTGCATTGTAAATGGATCACCGGCTTCAGAGTTCATCTTTGCAATTGAACTTGAATTAATTAAGAAGCCTAATGGTAATGTGTTATTATATTCATATGCATAAACAGTTGAATTTCCACCACTTTCTAAATTGTAAGAAGCGCTGTTAAGCAATGATACATTATTAGGGAGAGATGGCTCTCCTGTTGAATATTCATATTTTATTGAGAACAATGATGCTGTAAGTGGTGTATGACCATAGTATGAACATGCATTGTATGAAGTCTGTAATCCCATTGAATCAAAGTAATCCTGAATATTAGCAGATAATACAGATGAAAATGTTGAAATACTATTGTAATTAAAACGGGCACCATCATTTCTTGTAGTGTGAACGGCAGATTCAGTTCTGTAATATTTAACATTCTGGGAATCTGCATCTTTCTTAGTAATATTATTTAACTGGTCGTAAGCCTTAGTAGCTTCGTAGTAACCTTTTCTTCCTGATGTACTTGGAATACCTGTAACATTCATATTCAAAGTTAATTCGCAGAATACAATCAGAACCATCAAATATGAAAGGAAAGGTTTAAGCTTAGGTGCTTTCTTATACCAGACAATAAGACAGGCATATACAACTATAAACAAAAGACTAAAGTAAATAATCTTTACAATGCTTGTCTCAATTTCCAAATCGCTGAAAATGGAAGCGTCTTTAAATAACTGGTCAAGTAAAAATACCAAAGCTACTGAACCGCCTGTAGCCCATGCAATATGTTTTGGCTCATATTCCCTAATATACAGAAATGCCTCATAGCACATAGTAAGAATAAGGAAAATATAAAGGAAAGACTGTCTACAAGGCAAGCTGTTAGGAAAATGGAATCCGTGCCAGATATATGCAGGGATGTTAAGACCAAAGCTTAAAAGCATAATCAAGGCAATAACGGTTTTGCCAATTCTTTCTTTAACATTAATTTTTTTACACATCCAGAATAATGGAATAAGTATAAAAATAGCTACTGAACAATAAATATTAGGTTCAGGATAATATTTTAAATCTGCAACAGGAACACATATTAATGATCTGAAAATCATATAAAGCATTGAAACAGTTTCTTCCAAAGTTGTTGGGAAACTTGAATCAGCAGACTTAGTAGTTAACAATGAAAAATACTCTGGTAAGATAACGCATGCTGCAAGAGCACCGCCAAGTATTGAGTAAATTGCATAGTCTTTTAAAATAAGAAGTCTTGCTTTAGTTTTTTCAACAGTTTCATCAAATTCAACAATGCAGAATAAGTAAACAAAATAAATAATGCTGAAAATGCAAATCATTAAGCCAATGTAATAGTTAGAGAAAATTGCAAGTGCAAGTGAAATGCAGTACATTTTGCATTTCTTTTCGTTAACTAATTTTTCAAGACCAAGAACAATAAATGGAAGTAACCACATACAGTCAAGCCACATAATGTTCCAGCTAAATGCTGCAAAATAAGCTGATAAAGCGTATGCCATACCGAAAACTACGGAAGAAATATTTTTCTGACCAAAACGTTTTGTAAGATAGTAGCATACTGAAAATCCGGCAAGTCCCATCTTTAATACGATGAAAAAGCTTACCATATCAGCCATATAACCCGGCCAGATAATGGCAAGTAGGTTAAGGGGACTTGTAAGATAATAAGCGGCAACCGCCATAAAGTTCATACCGGCGCCGATTTCCCAAGTATAAAAAAGGCTTCCCCCGTCTTTAAGTTTCTGTTGAAGTATTTCTAAATAAGGTGTGTACTGATGATAACAGTCACTTCGAAGATACATTTGGTCACCAAATGGGAAAATATCCTTAAAATAGTAGACTATTAACATAGATAAAATAGGCAATACAAAAGCAAGTATATATAACTTATTTTTTTCAAACCAATCCTTAATAGAAAACTTTTTACTATTTGTTTTCATTAATAAGCTCCTTTCTATCATTGAAAATAAATAATTTACTGATAATATAATTTAAAATAACCGTAAGAACCATAGAAATAAGTTTTGAAATCTGGTTAACTTTTTGGTTATTTCCATAAATAGCAACTGAAGCAAAAATAATAACTTCGCTCATTATTAAAGTAGCTATACGGGCTCTGGCAAAGCGCAAAAACTCATGTAGAACTTCCATAAAACCGCTGGTCTTACTTTTGAACACCCATCGCTTATTTGTGACATAAGAAAAAATGATAGCACAAAATGTTGAAATAATATTGGCAATAAGGGCACTGACCTTACCTGCATTAAAAAAAGTAAATACAAGGTAGTCAACAATGGCAGTACCAATGCCGAAAAAAACATAAGTAAGCATTTCGTAACTTATTAAGCCTTTAATAAGTGTTTGCAAACTTGGATTCTTAATATGTGCTAACAAAAAACTTCTAAATTTTATAATTGAATCTTTCATATTAATAACCTTTATAAATTTGTACTTTTATTTAAAGTCTGAAATGTTATTGCCTTCAGAATATAGATACAACAACATTAGTATTTTTCAAATATAAACAATAAAAAAACGATTTCTAACCGTCTTTACATTAATATCTATATTCTACTATAAAAAGGTAGGGGTGTAAAGAAATTACAACTATAGAAAGTGATAAAAGTGCATGAAAATTATAGGGGTAAAAAATAAAAAATATCCGACTATTGAAAAAAATCAATAATCGGATATTTTTATAAGAATCATTTAATTAATTTTGATTAATTATTCCTGATTTGTTTTATTTTTTTCTAATTCTAACATCTTCATTGCTCTAACCTTAAGTGGTAAGCCGAATAATGTAATGAATCCGTCAGCATCATGGTGATCATATAATTCGCCAGTTGTAAATGATGCAAGACTTTCGCTATATAATGAATATGGAGAAGTTGTTCCTGCCTTGATAATGTTTCCTTTGTAAAGTTTGAATTTAACTTCACCAGTAACATATTCCTGTGTTGATTTAACGAAAGCGCAAACTGCTTCACAAAGAGGAGTGAACCATTTTCCTTCGTAAACTATCTGTGATAACTTGTTACCCATATCCTTCTTAGTTTCCATTGTAGCTCTGTCAAGAACTAATTCTTCAAGCTGCTTGTGAGCTTCCATAAGAATTGTTCCACCCGGAGTTTCATAAACACCACGTGATTTCATACCAACAACACGGTTTTCAACAATATCAATAATACCGATGCCATGTTTTCCACCAAGTCTGTTTAATTCACGGATAATATCTGAAACTTTCATCTTCTTTCCGTTAACTGATGTTGGAACACCTTTTTCAAATGTCATTGTAACATATTCAGGTTCATCAGGAGCTTTTTCTGGAGAAACTCCTAAAACTAAAAGGTGGTCGTAGTTTGGTTCATTAGCTGGATCTTCAAGTTCAAGACCTTCATGGCTAATGTGCCAAAGGTTACGGTCACGGCTGTAGCTCTGATCAGTTCCAAAAGGAAGATCAATACCATGCTGCTTGCAATATTCGATTTCATCTTCACGTGACTGTAATTTCCACTTACTGTCTCTCCAAGGAGCGATAATCTTAATATCAGGAGCAAGAGCTTTAATAGAAAGTTCGAAACGAATCTGGTCGTTACCTTTTCCTGTAGCACCATGACAAATGGCAACAGCACCTTCTTTTCTTGCAATTTCAACTAACTTCTTAGCAATTCCAGGACGAGCCATAGAAGTACCTAAAAGATATTTGTTTTCATATACAGCACCTGCCTGAACACATGGAATGATGTAATCATCACAAAATTCATCAGTAATATCTTCTATATATAATTTAGCAGCACCTGAATACTTAGCTCTTTCCTCAAGTCCGTCTAATTCATTTCCCTGTCCACAGTCCACGCAACAGCAGACTACATCATAATCATAATTTTCCTTTAACCAAGGGATGATAGCAGTAGTATCAAGTCCGCCTGAGTAAGCAAGAATAACTTTTTCCTTTGCCATTTTAAAATCCTCCATAAAAATAAATATAATAAACAGCGGAATATTGCATCCACTTTTCCTTTTCACGTGATACTATACATCATATATGCATAAAATGCAAGAAAAAAATGTGTTATTATGCATTTTTATGCAAAATGCTTGCATAATATACACAAAAGATGTATATTTATTAATGCACATATAAAAATGTTGTATTTTAATAAGGAAAATACTAAAATAAAGAGATGGATTGAATAACAAAACATTTAACCCAAAAAGAATTACATATTAATAATGAAAGAGGTTAGTTATGATTAAAGTTGGTATTATAGGCTCAACTGGTTATGCAGGAGCAGAAATAGTAAGATTAATACAGCAGCATAAAGAGGCAGAAGTAGTCTGGTTTGGTTCAAGAAGCTACGTTGATGAAAAATATGCAGATGTATTTAAAAATATGTTTCAGATAGTAGATGCAAAATGCATGGATGACAATATGGAAGAATTAGCTGACGCAGTAGATGTAATATTTACAGCAACACCACAGGGATTATGTGGCTCATTAGTTAATGAAGAAATTCTTAAAAAAGTAAAAATAATAGATTTGAGTGCAGACTTTAGAATAAAAGATGTTGCTACATATGAAAAGTGGTATGGAATCAAACACCAGAGCCCACAGTTTATAGAAGAAGCAGTATATGGATTATGCGAAGTAAACAGAGACAAAATAAAAGATGCAAGATTAATAGCAAATCCGGGATGCTTCCCAACATGTAGCTTCTTATCAATATATCCAATGGTAAAAGAAGGATTGGTAGATCCAAAATCAATAATAATAGATGCTAAGTCAGGAACATCAGGAGCAGGACGTGGAGCAAAAGTAAACAACTTATTCTGTGAGGTAAACGAAAACTGCAAAGCATACGGTGTTGCAACACACAGACATACACCTGAAATCGAAGAACAGTTAAGCTATGCAGCAGGTGAAGAAGTAATGATAAACTTTACACCACACTTAATACCAATGCAGAGAGGAATCCTTGCAACATCATATGCCACATTAAAGAAAACAATGACATATGAAGAAGTAAAAGCAGTATACGACAAATACTACAAAGACGAATACTTTGTAAGAGTACTCGAAAATAGCACACCACCTGAAACAAGATGGGTAGAAGGAAGCAACTTTGTGGACGTAAGCTTCAAAGTAGACGAAAGAACAGGAAGAATAATAATGATGGGAGCTATGGACAACCTGGTAAAAGGAGCAGCAGGCCAGGCAGTGCAAAACATGAACATAATGTTTGGATTACCGGAAAACGAAGGCTTACAACAAGTACCAATGTTCCCATAAAACACAAATACAGAAGATTTCTGTACAAATAGAAATAGGCATCTGCAAGCTTGCTTGCAAGGATGCCCATTACTATTTGTACAAAACCACAGCAGTAGCTGTGGTTTCAAAAGGAACACAGTTCCTTTTGAAAGAAAACTTCATTCCCAAGGTAATAACAAACATAAACACAGCGAGATGAAGCACGAAGTGCGAAATCGAGCTGAACATAGAATTAGCAAAAAAACTAAAAGTTCACCCCGATGAAGTGCGAAGCACGTAATCGAGCTGAACATAGAACCAGCAAAAAACTAAATGAAAGGAATTTAACCATGAAAAAAATCAAAGGTGGCGTTACAGCTCCAAAAGGCTTTGCAGCCATGGGCTTAAAAGCCGGAATTAAAAAAGACAAAAAAGATATGGCAATGATATATAGCAGCATACCATGTGTTGCCGCAGGAACATTTACAACAAATCAGGTAAAAGCAGCCCCTGTAATCTGGGACAGAGATACAATTTACACATCAGATTATGTTCATGCAGTAGTATGTAACAGTGGTGTAGCCAACGCATGTACAGGCAAAATAGGAATGGATTACTGCGAACAAATGGCAGAAGCAACAGCTAAAGCATTAGATATAGAAAAAAGACAGGTACTTGTAGCTTCAACAGGTGTTATTGGAGCCCAGCTTCCAATGGACAAAATAACAAAAGGAATCCAGTTACTTGCACCAACATTAGACGAAAGTTTAGATGGTGGTCATTTGGCAGCAGAAGCCATTATGACAACAGATACAATTCCAAAGGAAATAGCTTTTGAATTTGAAATTGGCGGAAAAACATGCACAATCGGAGGAATGTGCAAAGGTTCAGGAATGATTCATCCTAATATGTGTACAATGTTAGGTTTTATAATGACTGACGTAAAAATTTCAAAGTCAATGTTATACGAAGCATTAAGTGGTGACATTAAAGATACATTTAATATGATTTCAGTAGATGGTGACACATCAACTAATGATACAGTATTGTTATTAGCTAATGGTTTGGCAGACAACCCTGAAATTACAGAGAAAAATGAAGATTATTATAAATTCGTAGAGGCACTTCACGCAGTAAATGAATTTTTAGCTAAGAAAATAGCAGGAGACGGAGAAGGTGCAACAGCTTTATTTGAAGTAAAAATCGTAAATGCAGAAAGCAAAGAACAGGCAGTAACACTTGCCAAATCAATTGTAACATCAAGCCTTACAAAAGCGGCAATCTACGGACACGATGCTAACTGGGGAAGAATCCTTTGTGCAATGGGATATTCAACAGCCAAGTTTGATCCTGAAAAAGTAGATATTTATTTTGAAAGCAAAGCAGGCAAACTTAAAATAGTAGAAAACGGAATGGCTACAGACTACAGCGAAGCAAAGGCAACAAAGATTTTGTCAGAAAATGAAGTAACAGCCATTGCAGACGTAAAAATGGGTGATTGTACAGCAACAGCGTGGGGCTGTGATTTGACACATGAATACGTAAGCATTAACGCAGACTACAGAAGCTAAGGCTTAAAGCATAATTAAAAGGGACAATGATAAACGAAGGAGTAAAGAATGGAAGAAAATAAATCAAAGAATAAAACCAATGTATTTATTACTGTCTTAATAATCATAGCCATTGTAGCTTTAGTGTTTGTAAAACATTCAATGGATAATCTTACAAATGTAATCTCAAACTATCAGGCGAATAATAATAACAATAATAATGAACAAAATTACTATGATGACGATACAAACTGGGAAGATAGAATAGATGAACTTGAACAAACTATAAAGAAACAGTCACAGAGTATAGACACTTTAAAAATAAAATTCAAAAACTGTAATGCAAAAAACAAAACAGTAGAAATACATTTTGCGGTTACACCTAAGGAATATACCGCAGATACAAAAGCAGAAGTAGCGTTTGGCAAATACAGCCAGAAACTTAAGCAGAAAAAAGGCAAATTCATAGGAAGCGTAACAGTGCCTTATGAACAGGTATTCACATTATTTCATTTTACATTTGAAACAAATGGAGTTACAAAAAGTTCAACAATTAATGCTGATGAATACAGTGATTACGAAGACTTTTTCAATTGGGATACCATTTTACAGGAAAATGTAACTTGTGAAGATAATTATGAATCAAATGAGGACATATCGGACGGTAAAGCAACACTGGAAATAGAAAATCTAGACCTTACAGTGAATGAAAGCGAAGTAAGTGGTTACACACCGCAAATATGCTTCTCAAAAGATGGAAAAGTTGTATACAGTCAGGACATGAAATACAATGCGGAAGATAACCAATACTATGGTTCAGCAAAAACAACAGTAGACTGTAACAACAACGACACATATAAATGCTTTGTCAGATACATAGGTAAATCAGGATTGGAATACAGATACTACTGCAACACATATGAATGTGAAGGAGAAGACAACTACGTAGATTCAACAATAAGCGATGCAGCATGCATCTACGGAACAGACGGTAAAGAACTACAATTCAACTATGTAGATGACGACAATGAAGAGTAAAACAATCAACAAAAACAAATAAAAAACAAATAATAAGTCGGGAGTACTAGTGAAATAAAGTTATTTATAAATCTCACACGAAAATTTTTTGTGAGCAAACAATAGGCAGATATTCGAAATTTTGCGAGCATAGCGTAAGGCAAAAAACAACTGTTTGAGCCAAAGGCGAGTTTTGTTTTTTGTCTTACAATAGGCGGCGGAGCAAAATAAGAATAGCAACGTGTTTGCAATAAAAAAATTTCGTGTGAGATTGGAAAAAACTTGTTGCACGATACCGAAAGGAGAGACGAAAATGATAATGAAGGGACAACAGCAGCAGCTGGACATGGACAAATGGATAGAAAAAGGAGACGTGCTAATTGAAGCCCTACCTTACATACAAAGATTCAACAGAAAAATCATCGTAGTAAAATACGGCGGAAGCGCAATGCTTGACGAAAACTTTATGAAAAGCGTAATTCAGGACATTACACTTCTTAAATTAGTAGGATTCAAGCCAATAATCGTTCATGGGGGCGGAAAAGCAATCAGCCGTCATATTGACAGACTTGGAATGGAAACACAATTCATTAACGGACTTAGAGTAACTGACGAAGATACTTTAGAGGCTGCTGAAATGGTACTTAACAGCGTAAACAAGAAATTAGTTCAGATAGTTGAACAGTTAGGAGTACGTGCAATAGGTATCAGTGGTAAAGACGGAAGACTTCTCACTGTAAAGAAAAAATTATCAGAAGGCCAGGATATTGGATATGTTGGCGAAGTTACACATGTAAATAAAGAAATTTTGTTAGAATTACTTGAAGATGACTTTTTACCAATTATTTGTCCTATTGGATTAGATGAAGATTATCATGGTTACAATATTAATGCTGATGATGCTGCAAGTGCAATTGCAGAAGCAGTAAAAGCAGAAAAACTTGCATTCTTAACAGATACTGAAGGTGTTTATATGGATAAAGATGATAGCAGTACAGTTATTTCAGAAATGACAGTTTCAGAAGCAGAAAAATTAATTGAAGATGGTATAATTGCCGGCGGAATGTTACCAAAAATTAAAAACTGTATGGATGCTATAAAAAATGGTGTATCAAGAGTTCATATTCTTGACGGAAGGATTCCACATAGTATTCTTCTTGAAATCTTTACAAATAAAGGTGTTGGTACAGCAATTTTAGATGACGAACAGGAAAAATTCTATACTGACTTATTAAACAAATAAAACGTTAATAAAAGTGAGGAAAGTAAAATGACAGATAAAGAATATATGGACCAGGGAGAACAGTACCTTGTACATACATATAACAGATTTAAAATCGTATTAGATAAAGGTGAAGGTGTTTATCTTTATGATGTCAATGGAAAGAAATATTTAGACTTTGCAGCAGGAATAGCTGTATTTGCATTAGGATATGGAAACAAAGAATATAATGATGCGTTAAAGGCTCAGATTGACAAGCTTATACACACATCTAATTTGTATTATAATGTGCCTGCCATTGAAGCAGCAAAAAAGGTAGTGGAAGCATCAGGACTTAAGAAAGCATTCTTTACTAACAGTGGTGCAGAAGCTATTGAAGGTGCATTAAAAATGGCTAAGCGTTATGCTTATGACAGAGATAAAAATTCAGACCACGAAGTTATTGCAATGAATCATTCTTTCCACGGAAGAACAATGGGAGCTTTGGCATTAACAGGTAACTCACATTATCAGGAACCTTTTGGGCCAATGATTTCAGGAATTAAGTTTGCAGAGTTTAATAACTTAGACAGTGTAAAGGCATTGATAAATGAAAAAACATGTGCCATTATTGTTGAACCTGTGCAGGGTGAAGGTGGAATTTATCCGGCAACTAAGGAATTTATGGAAGGAGTCAGAAAGATTTGTGATGACAATGACATTATAATGATTTGTGATGAAATCCAGTGTGGTATGGGAAGAACAGGAAAGATGTATGCATTCCAGCATTATAATGTTAAACCTGATATTATTACAACAGCCAAGGCTTTAGGCTGTGGTGTTCCTGTTGGAGCATTTGTTGCAGGGGAGAAGTGTTGTGATTCATTAGTTCCGGGAGATCACGGAACAACTTATGGTGGAAATCCATTGGCAACAGCAGCAGTTTCAAAAGTATTTGATTTGTTTGAAGAAATGAATATTCTTGAACATGTTAATGAAGTAAGCAATTATTTGGAAGAACAGTTGGACAAATTAGTGGAACAGTATGACAATGTTGTTGCAAGACGTGGTAAAGGACTTATGCAGGGACTTGTTCTTACAACACCTGTTATAGACACTGTAAATAAAGCCATTGAAAAAGGACTTCTTGTTATATCAGCAGGATGTGATGTGCTTAGAATGGTACCACCTCTTGTTATAACAAAAGAAAATGTTGATGAAATGATTGAAATTTTGTCACAATGCTTATAATATAGGATTATGGGAAAAGATGTCCATAGGATAACTCGATAGACAAAATAGGCATTGGAGGTAATATACATGTCATATAATACAGAAATGGACCGACAGTATAAGAGAGGACTTGCCGAAGGTTGGAGAAAAGGCATTGCAGAAGGAAAAGCTCAGGGATCCGGTCAGGTTAATAAGTTAATCAAAGCATTAATGTCAGAAAAGAAATATGATGAGCTTGAAAAATCAGCAGAAGATGAGTCTTATCAGAAAGAATTAATGAAAAAATACAAAATAATGGAGTAAATATTTTGTTAAGAAAAAGTGTGGGATGTAAGAAAATGTCCCACATTTTTTTTCTTAATAAGAAATTCATATGGAAATTATATTAAGCAAAAATTCTCCAAAGGATTGCAGAGGCGTATATTTAAAACCAAACTGAAAAAAATTAGCAGTATCTTTATGCAAATTTTGTGGAAAAGTACTAATAAATCGAAATAATATTAAAAAAAAGATATTTATCTAGTATAAAAGTAAAAACTATGTTAAAATTTTTACGTAGATTTTACTTAGGCTTGTTATTGTAAAGAAGCGACAGCGAAAATAATGAAAAAGATATTTAGGAGTTAATTAGAGTTATGTACACAATGATAACAGAATTGTTGAGTGGTCTTGCACTCTTTTTATTTGGAATGAAATATATGAGTGACAGTCTTCAGCAGGCCGCAGGTGAAAAACTTAGAGGGGTATTAGACAAATGCACAAAAACTAAATTTATAGGAGTAGTATTTGGTGCATTATTTACTGCATTTATTCAGTCTTCAGGTGCAACAACTGTAATGGAAGTAAGTTTTGTAAATGCAGGCATTTTAACACTTGAAAGATCAGTAGGGTTAACTTTTGGTGCAAACATCGGTACAACAATCACTTCACAGTTAGTATCATTAAAACTTACGGCAGTGGCACCATTTATTATATTTATTGGTTCAGCCGTATTAATGTTCGGAAAGAAACCATTACTTAAAAAGATAGCAGCGGTTATTTTTGGTTTCGGTGCATTATTCCTTGGAATTAACTTTATGACAGGGGCACTTGGCCAGATACCGGAATATGAGTCATTAGTAAGGATTTTTGAATATTTGGACAATCCTTTCATAGCAGTTTTGCTTGGACTTGTTTTAACAGTTATTGTTCAGAGTTCATCAGTAACAGTCAGCGTATTGGTATTATTGGCAGGCTCAGGACTTGTTGAACCATTGGCATGTTTATACTTTATCTTAGGTGCAAACATCGGTTCATGTACACCTGCAGTTATGGCTGCAATGAATGCTAACAGAAACGCTAAGAGAACAGCATTTATCCACGTCATGTTTAACGTTGTAGGTCTTGTTGTTATTTCAATAATATTAGCTTTTGCAAGCCAGACTATTATTAATGGAATTATGGGTATTAGCGGTTCAGGTGACTTTAAGAGATTTGTTGCCAACGCAGACACATTATTTAAGGTATTCCAGACTATTATATTATTCCCATGTTCAGGTCTTCTTGTAAAATTATCAAAGAAGGTTATTCATTCAAAGGGAAATGAAGAACATGATGAAAACGAAATGGTATTAAAATACATTGGAGTTTCAGGTGCACCATCTTCATCAACAGCCATGGTTGAAATTGTTCAGGAAATTGAACGTATGGCATTAATGGTAAGAGAGAATCTTGAATTTTCAACAAGAGCATTAATTGAAAATGACAGAAGTGCTTCAGATGATGTTTATAAAAGAGAGAAGTACATTGATTTCTTAAGTCATAGAATAACAGAATATATGGTAAAAGCTAACCAGTATGGTATGCCTATTAAGGATAGAGAAAGATTAGGTGGTTTATTCCACGTTGTTATTGACGTAGAACGTATTGGCGACCATGCAGTAAATATTATGGATGACGCTTTTAAAGAGAAAAATAAAAAAATCAACTTTTCTAATGAAGGAAAAAAAGAACTTATAAAAATGTATAACAAAGTAATTAAGATTTTTGATGAATCAGTAAAAACATTTGTTAACAATGACAAGTCTAATATGGATAAGATTAATGAATTAGAAGACATTATTGATCAGATGCAGATTGATTATCAGGAAGGTCATGTTGAAAGAATGGCAGCAGGTGATTGCTCAATTGAGGCTGGACTTATTTTTACTGATTTAGTAATTGGGTTAGAAAGAATAGCGGATCATGCCGTAAACATTGCTTATTCAATCTTACCTGAAAAAAAATAGGAAACGCATATGGGAAAAATCTATATTTTAGAAGATGATAAGAATATTTCGGAAATTGAACAGTTTGCATTGAAAAATGCAGGATATGAGGTAAGTGCTTTTGCAACAGCATCAGATTTCGAAAATGCCTTGACAAAAGAGCATCCGGATTTGATAATTATGGATATAATGTTACCTGACAGAGACGGATTATCTGTGTTAAAGGATGTGAGAGCTGAGCAGAGTACGGCAAAGTTACCGGTTATAATGGTTACTGCAAAAACTTCTGAAATGGACAAGGTAAAAGGGCTTGATCAGGGAGCAGATGATTATATGACAAAGCCTTTTGGAATTATGGAACTAATTTCAAGAGTGAAAGCTTTGTTAAGGAGAGCAAATGTTTCAGGTGGAAGTCACATTTACAGTTTTGATGGCATAACAATGGATGATGCTAAGCATCAGGTTTTAGTTGATGGACAAGAGACTGAATTAACATACAAGGAATATCAGTTATTAAAAATGTTAATTCAGAACTCAGGAATCGTTCTTCAGAGAAGCCAGATTCTTGACAGAGTATGGGGGATTGATTACGAAGGTGAATCACGTACTCTTGATATGCACATTAAAACATTACGACGTAAGATAGGCGAAAAAGGAAGTCTTATTCAGACTGTAAGGAATGTGGGTTACACAATGAATTACAGAAAGGACAAGTAAGTGAAAAAGAAAATATATACAAGAATGACCATTATTTCGGTGATTTTTACAATAATAACAATGATAGCAAGTGTAGGAATTTTTTATAATATGTACAGAAGTCAGGTTATGGAGGATCTTAAGACTCATGTTCATATTTTAAAAACAACGGAGGCAGTTCTTGAATATATAGAAAAGGACTTTGATCCTAAAATAGATAATCTGAGAATTACAGTTATAGACAGTGACGGAAAAGTTGAATATGACAGTAATGCAGACATTGGTTCCATGGAAAATCATGGAAACAGACCGGAAGTTAAACAGGCATTAAAGACAGGTAGTGGAAGTGCAATAAGAGAGTCAGGAACACTTGAAAAAAATACATACTACTATGCTGAAAAAATGAACGACGGTCAAATAATAAGAGTTGCAAAAGAAGCAGGAAACCTGTGGCAGTTTGGCGCACAGATATTCCCAATCTTTTTGGTAGTTCTTATTTTGGCAATTGGAGTAAGTCTTGTTGTGGCAAAACTTTTGGCAAAAAGTCTTATAAAGCCAATAGAGCTTATGGCACAACATCTTGAAGATGATAAGGCAACGGAAACATATGAAGAAATCCAGCCGTTTATGGACAAAATTCACAACCAGCATAAAGCATTAAAGAAAAGCTCAAAAATGAGACAGGAATTTACGGCAAACGTATCCCATGAGTTGAAAACACCGTTAGCTTCAATTTCAGGTTACGCAGAACTGATAGAAACAGGAATGGCAAAAGAGGGAGATATCCAGCATTTTGCCAGTGAAATTCATAAAAGTGCCAACAGATTATTGTCACTTATAAATGACATAATTGAATTGTCACAGTTAGATGTTATGGACCATCAGCTGTCAACAACAAACGTAAGCTTAAATGAAGAAGTAGTAAGCTGTGTGGACATGTTGCAGATGAATGCTGAAAAGCACAACATAACAATCGCAACAGACATAATAGAAAAAGACTGTATAATAAAGGCAAATCAGGAAATGATACAGGAGGTTATATACAACCTTTGCGATAATGCCATAAGATACAACAAGCCGGAAGGACACGTATGGGCATCAGTATTCAAAAAAGATGACAACATAATACTTCAGGTAAAGGATGACGGTATTGGAATACCGGAAGACGATTTAAACCGAATCTTCGAGCGATTCTACCGAGTAGACAAAGCTCGCTCAAAGAAAACAGGAGGTACAGGACTTGGGCTCGCCATTGTAAAACACATATCAGAACAACACGAGGCAGAAATCCAAATCGACAGCACCCTTGGGGAAGGCACAACAATATCAATAATATTTAAAACAATGAATAAATAAATCAAATATGTAAAAAATATCCACTATAAACATTTGGTGGGTATTTTTTTTGACTTAATATGGCACAGAAATTCCCGTTGCAAACGATAGGCAGATTTTCGCAATTTTTCCAGCATAGCGTAAGGCAAAAATCTACTGTCTGAGCCGTAGGCGAGTTTAGATTTTTGTCTTACAATAGGCGGCGGAGAAAAATAAGAAAATCAACGTGTTTGCAACGGGAATTTCTGTGCGATATATATATAAAATACCTTACTAAGTGAATAGTGGAGGTTTTTTATATGTGGGGATTTATTATTGCATTGATTTCAGGAGCTTTGATGAGTGTTCAGGGTGTTTTTAACACGCAGGTTACGAAAAGTAGTAGCCTTTGGGCTGCCAATTCATGGGTGCAGCTAACGGCTTTTATCGTTTGTATTTTGGCTTGGTTTATTACGGGACGTCAAAATGTGTCGGGTATGTTTCATATGGAAAATAAGTATATGTTGCTGGGTGGTGTCATTGGGGCATTTATTACTTTGACAGTTATAAAGAGTATGAACATACTTGGCCCTGCAAAGGCAGTTCTTTTGATTGTAATATCCCAGATTATTATTGCATATCTGATAGAGGTGTTTGGAATGTTTGGAGTTGAAAAGGTTGATTTTCAGTGGAGCAAGTTAATGGGTGCAATTATTGCAATTGTAGGTATTTTCATTTTTGAAAGATAAAATTAATATAAAATTGTGAAAAATGAGTGTTGCTAACTGAAACATAATTTTGTACAATTATGATATGCGTTCAAGGGGAAGCTCCGGATAGGAGTTTGAATGATTAATACAAAGAAATACATTGTTTTAACAATGGTTGCGGTTTTAGTATTTTTTACGGGCTGTAAGGATAAAAATACTCAGGTTTCTTTAACGGACAAGGCTGAAAACAACAGTCAGACTACACGTGTGGAAGCCGGTGAGAACAGTGAAGAACCATCAGAAAGTTTGGAAGAGATTTATGTTTATGTCAGTGGTCAGGTTAACAATCCGGGAGTGTATTGTTTAAAGAGTAACGACAGGGTTTTTATGGCTATTGAGAAGGCAGGAGGGCTTACTAAGAAAGCCCAGAAGCAGGGAGTTAATATGGCTGAAGTTTTGAAAGACGGCCAGAATATTGTAGTACTTTCCCAGAAGGAATATTATGCTAAGCTTAAGGAGAATCAGAATGGTTCAGAGAAAAATTTAGACGGAAATTCTGATTCAGGCAATGATAGCCAGAATAGCAGCCAGGGCACTAATGACAAGACACATGATAGTGAAGACATTAAGGAGAATCTGGTTAACATTAACACTGCAGATGTTGAGGGTCTTACTTCGTTGTCAGGAATTGGAGAAACAAGAGCTAAAGCAATTATAGCCTACCGTGAGGAGAATGGAGATTTTAAAACTAAGGAAGATATAAAAAACGTGTCGGGAATAGGTGATTCCATTTACTCAAACATTGAAAAAATGATAACTGTTGATTAAGTAGAAAGGTTTATGTAATGAAGGCGTTAGTAGTTGATGATGAAAAATTAATTGTAAAGGGACTGAAATTTAGTTTGGAACAGGAAGGCTATGAAGTTGATTGTGCCTATGACGGACAGGAAGCCGTTGATAAGGCGAAAGAAACTGAATATGATATAGTTCTTTTAGATTTGATGCTACCAATTTTAACAGGATATGAGGTTTGTCAGCAGATTAGAGAGTTTTCCGATATGCCTATTATAATGCTTACTGCAAAGGGTGATGATATGGACAAAATATTGGGCCTTGAATATGGAGCAGATGATTATATTACAAAGCCTTTTAATATATTGGAAGTAAAGGCAAGAATTAAAGCCATTATCAGAAGAAATAAGCGTAAAGCTCCTGCAAAACCTGAGGAACCAAAGGTTATTACATCAGGAAAGCTTAAGCTTGACATTGAAGCTAAGCGTCTTTATATTGAGGACCGTGAAATTAGATTAACAGTTAAGGAGTTTGACATTTTGAAACTTTTAGCTGAAAATCCGGGAAAGATATATGGTAGAGAGCAGCTTTTAACTTTGATTTGGGGCTCTAAATATCCGGGTGATGCAAGAACCGTAGATGTAAACGTTAGAAGATTAAGAGAGAAAGTAGAGGAGAACCCGGCTAAACCGGAGTATATTCACACAAAGTGGGGTATGGGATATTATTTCCAGGGATAGAAACATGAATAATAATAAGATTTTAAAGTTTGTTAATCCAATAAGAAGCTTGAAGCTAAGAGTTTTTGTAGTAATTATGCTTGCTATTATTATACCGGCTCTTGCTTCAAGCATATTTATTGTTAACGTAACAACAAAGAATTATTTAAAAAACAGAATAGACAGCTTTAAGGCTAACAATACAATGCTAAAGAATAATATTATTAACAATAATTATTTGGACCAGTCCAATGAGAACATTGATATTGTAGATGCCCAGATTGAACAGTTAGCCAAGGAATATAATTGTCGAATTCAGGTTGTAAACAGCCGATATGTTATTATTAAGGATAGCAATAGCAGTGAAAAAGGCAAGACATGTATATCTGAAAATGTTATTAAAAGTTTTAAGGGTGAGACTGTTCAGGTTGATAGCAAGAGTCATAATTACATAGAATTTGCAATACCTATTACATCAACTGTTTCAGACGGTGAAGGAGAGACTAAAACCACGGTTATAGGTTCTTTATACATCAATTATTCAACAGCAGATGCAGTTGATTACAAGGATTATATAGTAAGAAATGTGGCCATTGCAGATGTACTTGTTTTGATTTTTGCTTTATTTGCAAGTTGGTTATGCGCAGTTATGTTTACAAAACCAATTAAGAGAATCGGTATTTCCATTGAAGAAATTGCAAAGGGCAATATGGAAGAAGAAAAAGATTACCGGGAAGTAATGGATATAAGTAACGAATTTCGTCAGCTTGTAAACAAATTAAATACGCAGGAAAAATCAAGACAGGAATTTGTATCTAATGTGTCACATGAATTAAAGACACCTATTACGTCAATGAAAGTTTTGGCTGATTCACTTTTAGGTCAGCAGGGATTACCGGAAGAATTATATCAGGAATTTTTGCATGATATTTCAAAAGAAATAGACAGGGAAAATGACATAATAACAGACCTTTTGGCATTGGTAAGAATGGAAAAATCAGAGTCAGAAATTAATATTTCATCAGTTAATATTAATGAAATATTGGAAGCTGTTCTTAAGAGATTAAAGCCTATAGCTGAAAGCAAAAACATTGAATTAATATTTGAAAGTTTCAGACCGGTTATTGCAGATGTAGATGAACTTAAGTTTGCAAGTGTGGCAACTAACTTAGTTGAAAATGCAATAAAGTACAACAATACAGATGGAACTGTTACGGCGTCATTAAATTCAGATCACCAGTATTTTTATTTAAAAGTAACAGATACAGGAATTGGAATTTCTGAAGAAAATCAGGACAGAGTTTTTGAAAGATTCTTTAGAGTTGACAAGGCACGTTCAAGGGAGACAGGAGGAACAGGTCTTGGTCTGGCCATAACTAAGGAAATAGTTATGAAGCACCATGGTTCCATTAAGATTCACAGTAAAGAGGGAGAAGGTACAACATTTACTGTACGTATACCTCTTAAGTACATTGCATAAATGGAGATTGAAAGGTATGAAAAGAACTATCAAAAATATAGTTAATTTAATATTAGTTGTAAGTCTTATTGCAACTTTGTGGGGCTGTGGAAACAAGTCAGTAACTAAAGCAGAAAAAGGCTTTCAGATGTATTATGTTAATACAGCAAATACAAAATTAGTTACGGAAAGTTACAAACTTCAGGAAGGCGAAACTGAAAATCAGATTTCTGAAGCACTTAAGGCATTGCAAAGTAATGGTAAGGACAATGATAAAAAAGCAATTCCAGACACTGTAACAGTTAACGGTTATACTTTGGCAGATGGACTTTTAACAGTGGATTTTGGCGAAAGCTATAATGTTTTAAATCCACAGGTGGAAGTGTTGTGCAGGACAGCAGTAGTTTGCACTCTTAATCAGATTGACGGTGTTGACTATGTGGCATTTACAATAGGGGGTGTACCATATGGACAGACAGGAGATGACAAAACAGTAACGGCAATGAAAGCATCTGATTTTATTTCGGGATTAAGAGGGGATTTAGCAGATAAGAATAAGGATGATTTCAAGTTGTATTTTGCCAATAAGAAAGGTACTAAATTAAAGGAATACAATCTTAATAATGCATCTTACAGTGGAAAATCAAAAGAGCAGTTTATAGTTGAGCAACTTATTAAGGGCCCGCAGAAAGGAAAATATACAGCCACCCTTACAAGTGACACAGAGCTTATAAGTGTTGCAACAGCCGGAAACATATGTTATGTGGATTTTGGAGACAATTTCTTAACGGAACAGAGTACGGTTTCCAACAAGCTTGTAATATACTCAATCGTAAATTCTTTATTGGAACTTGATAACATTCATAAGGTTCAGATAAGTGTAGAGGGTGATTCAGCTTTAAAATATCACGACGATATTTCATTGGCAGAGCCTTTTATAAGAAATTTGGATTTGGTTGAACAGAAAAATAAATAAAAAAGGAGTGACAGTTATAAAAAGACCGGTATTTTGGATATTACTGGCTTTTGTACTTGGAGAGGTAATAGCTGTTTTTGACTTGAATATAGCAGTGTCATGCATTGTGCTGGCAATTATAGTTATTAGAAAAATCATCATAAAAGCATATGAAGATATGGGTGCTTTTGTGGTGATTTTTTTTACTTTAATTATGGGATTTATGTTAATGAGTAACGAAATTACAACACGGAATCATATATATGATTTGAAGGAAAATACTGTAATTGTACAGGGAAAAATATACAAAATAGAAAATACTGCATTTGGTACAAATATTTATTTAAAAGGTGTAGAAGTGGAGAATGGAGAAAAGAACATAAGTGTTAAAAGAATATTTGTAAATACAGAGAAGATTCCTAATGTAAAAATAGGAAATATTATAAAAGTAATGGGAAAGTTAAGACAGTTTGAAGAAGCTGCCAATAAGGGAAATTTTGATTCAAAAAAATATTATCTGTCATTAGGTTTTTATGGAAAAATAGAAGCAGGAACCATTGAAGTAATAAATAGTGATTACAGCGGAATAAGACAGGGACTTTATGAAATGAGAATGGAAATAATTGAAAGACTGGAAAAGCTTTGCAGTGATAATAAGGGGATATTTTCTATTATAAATAATAAGAATGGAATAATCGGCGCAATAATCCTTGGGGACAAAACCGACCTTGACAGTGACATAAAGGAGTTATATTCGGTGTCAGGAATAGCACATATACTTGCCATAAGCGGGCTACACATTAGCTTTATCGGCATGGCAATTTACAGATTGCTTAGAAGAAGATTCAGATTTCTTTTTTCAGCAGCAGTATCCATACCTGTTGTTTTGAGTTTTGGAATAATGTCAGGTTTTGGAATTTCAACAATTAGGGCAATAATAATGTTTATACTAAAAATAATAGGGGAAGTTCTTGGACGAAAATACGATGCCATAACAGCCATATCCCTTGCAGGACTTGTGTTGCTTGTTCAGAACCCTTTTGTGGTTTGTAATAGTGGATTTCAAATGTCCTTTGGGGCAATTATAGCTATAGTGCTTATCTTGCCAATAGTTGAAGAAATTTTGAACACGGATAATAAAATAATCAAAGTCTTAAGTGCTAATTTTACAATAAGTTTGGTAATGAATCCAATACTGGCGTGGAATTATTATGAACTGCCAACATTTTCTTTTTTGTTAAACATAGTTGTAGTGCCTTTAATGAGCGTGGTAATTGTATCTTCAATTGTGGGAATATTTTGCTCATGCATAATGTTTGGCTTTGGAAAAGTTGTAATATTTCCCGGCTGTGGAATATTGGAACTTTACACATTTCTGTGTAACATAATTAACAAAAGCTCAGTTGCAAGTATAGTGGTGGGACAACCTAAAGTGACTATAATTATAGTTTATTATGCAATATTACTTGTGGTTTTGTTTGGACTTAAAAACATAAGAACTAAGTATACAAGGGCTGAGAAGGAAAGGAACATAATAAAAAAAGAAACAGGACTTGTACTGGAAAAGAAAGCTAAAAAAGAGAGAAGAATAAAGGGTCAAAATGTAAAACTAAGATTAGCTTGTATTGTAGGATTTTTGCTACTAAATTGTTTGATATATTATATTCCAAATCCGGGGTTTTACATAACATTTATTAACGTGGGACAGGGTGACGGCATATTGATACATGGAGATAATGGAACGAAAGTTATGGTAGATGGGGGAAGTACGTCTGAAAAACAGGTGGCAAAAAATTGCATAGTGCCATACTTAAAAGCCGAAGGCATAGGAACAATCGACTATTCCATAATAACCCATACGGACAAAGACCATATAAGCGGTATACTGGAAATTTTAGAAAATAATAACTCCAACAGAATAAGAATTAAAAACCTTGTGATGCCAGACATTAATATGAAGGATGATACTTACAATGAACTGATTGAAAAAGCAAAGTTAAAAAAAATCAATGTTTTGTACATAAAAAAAGGAGATACATTGAGCCTTGGCAAAACGAAAATTAAGTGTATATATCCGGAAACCACAACAACAGCATCGGATAAAAACGACTACTGTACAGTGCTTTCCGTTAAAAATAAAACTTCAAAAATACTGCTGACAGGAGATATATCAAAGGAAATTGAAGAGAAAATAAAAGATGATATAGAAGAAAACTACACAGTCCTAAAAGTGGCACATCACGGTTCAAACTATTCAAGCTCAGAAAAATTTCTGAAAAAAGTAAATCCAAAGTACAGCATAATATCTGTGGGGAAAAACAACTCATACGGACATCCTGGAAATGAAACAATGGAAAGATTACGAAAGCAGGGTGGGGTGATATATAGGACGGATGAAAAAGGTGGGATAACTATACGGTAAAAAATTAAATGAAAATTTAAAAAATAATATTGACAATATATATTTTTTTTACTAGAATAATTTTTAGTGTCTGCGTCAAACGTCCGCATTTCCAATGGCGCAGATGGTGAAACTTGATTTCCAATCTCTCTCAACGGAAATCACAATTAGATTTTTCACGGAGGTGGACAAAAATGGCAAACATTAAGTCAGCAAAAAAGAGAATTTTAGTTAATCAGACAAAGTACGAAAGAAATAAGGCAGCTAAGTCAGCAGTTAAGACAGCTATTAAGAAAGTTGAAGCAGCTGTTGCAGCTAACGATAAGGAAGCAGCTAACACAGCTTTAGTTGCAGCTACAAAGCTTATCGAAATGGCTGGTTCAAAGGGTATCTACCACAAGAACAACGTTGCTAGAAAGATTTCAAGATTAACAAAATTAGTTAACACAGTTGCATAATTACAATTGTGAATAAAAAAGAAGTTGCAGTTTTCTGCAACTTCTTTTTTAGTTTCTCTTACTATATTTTACCAGCAGCATTTCAACCCCTATGTTTTCGTCCATCATTCCTGATTTAATTAGGGATTCGGTGTTTACGCTTTCAGCGAGCCCTGATTTTAGTTCGGCCATTGAGAAATTACGGCATTGGTTGATGCATTTGCCGGCTATAAAGCTTTGAACGCCCATTGTGTGTGCCACTTGTTCGCGGTTCATTCCGCGGGATGAAAGGTCTTTAGCCTGAAGCATAAGATTAAACTGTCTGCTTATCATAAAAAGGATTCTCATAGGAGGTTCTTTTTCTGCAATTAATTCATAATAACAGTCCAAGGTTTTCTTTTGATTCTTTACGGAAATTGCATCCATCATATCAAAAATTCTAACGTTAAGCTGTTTTATGCAAACAGCGTCAATGTCTTCTTTAGAAATAACGTTCTTGTTTAGTGCGTAGCTAATAAGCTTTTCGATTTCTCTTGATAAGACTTCCATGTCGGTGCCAACGCTGGCAATAAGGTATGACATATTGGCTTTTGTGATTTTCTTGCCATTGTAATCAAAAATTCTTGCAGCCCAAATTGCAATATCATTTTCAGTCTGTCGGTTTATTTCGCAGATGTAACCTGCGGATTTTACAGCCTTGTACATTTTGCTACGCTTGTCTACATCACTTTCAACGAAGAGAAAAATAGTAGTTGAAGGAATAGTCTTCATATACTCGGCAAGCTGCTCCCCGCCACTTTTGAAAAGACCGGTATTTTCCATAACAATAAGTCTGTATTCAGCAAAAAAAGGAACAGTTTCCGCACTGTCTATAACTTCGTTAATGTCAATGTTTTTGCCTTCGTACATTCCAAGATTCATTGTATCATCACCGGCAATGGATTTAATCAGCCGGTTCTTATAATTAAGTTTCAAATATTCTTCTTCACCGCATAAAAGATATGCGTTTTTAAAGCTTTTATTTTTAATATCATTAGCTAAAGTTTTCACGTTACACCTCACAAAATATGCTGACTAAATTTTATCATTATTTTATAGTAGTCACAAGCAAAAAATAAACATAAGATTAAAAGAAAAGAGGCAAAAATTAAGTGGGAAAATAAGGTGAAAATAGAGTGGTAAAAAAAAGTCGAAAATAATAAAAAAAAGTATTGCAAAACTTAAATATAAGTAATATAATGCAGTTCTATGAAAGTGAGGTAAATATGACAACGGGAGAGAAAAACGAACTAAAGAAATTACAAAGAAAGAAAGAAGTGCGCAGACAGTATGAAAAAATAGCCATAACAGTGGGGGTTATTATTGTCATAATTTTTGCCGGAAAGATGATTTTTGGAAAGAAAAAATCAGTACCAACAGCGGGAAATGTGGAAACAAGCCAGAAGCAGACCCAGGTTGAGACCACAGTTCAGGAAGAAACCACAAGAGCAATAGATCCTAACAAGCCTATGATTGCGTTGACTTTTGATGATGGTCCGGGACAATATACAGGAAAGCTATTGGATGCGTTAGAGAAGTATAATGCAAGAGCTTCATTTTTTATGTGTGGATACAGCCTTAAGAAAACTGATATTCCGGTTGATGAATTACTTAAGAGAATGGATGCTCTTGGATGTGACTTGGGAAATCATACAATGAATCATTGTGCACTAGACAAGGTATCTAAGAGTAAACGTAAATACGAGATTAATGGAGTTAATGAATTGGTTAAAAAGGCAGTAGGATATAATCCTAAATTTTTAAGACCACCATATGGTTCAGGAATAAGAGATGCCAAGGTGCAGAAAGCTGCTAAGATGCCTATTGTATGTTGGTCAGTTGACACATTGGACTGGAAGACTAAAAGCAAGAAGAAAACAGTTAAATCTATAATGGACAGTGCAAAGGATGGACAGATAATTCTTATGCATGACATTCATAGCTGGTCAGTGGATGCAGCAATAGAAGCCATTCCAAAGCTTCAGAAGAAAGGATATCAGATAGTAAGTGTATCAGAAATGGCAGAGGCTAAGGGTGTAAAGCTTAAAAAAGGTCAGCCATATTTTGAGTTTGAATAAATTTAATAATAATGTAGATATTAATAAAGCGGAGCATAAAGTGCTTCGCTTTATTTTTTAGAATTTACGATGGATGGCTTTATAAGAAAAAATTGAATTTGATGAATAACAAATAACGTCTTTAAGAATATATAGTTTTCAGGGGGCTTTATGAAAAAAATAAACATTTATACGGATTTGGCATTAGAGGAAAGAGAACGATTTAAAAGAAATATTGAAATTAGTGGAGTAAAAATAGACAAAAATTACAATAAAGAATTATTTATGACAACAACAGATGTGGAAATATTTAATGAAAATGGCGCAAAGTCCATGGGAAAGCCTATAGGAAGTTATGTTACAATGGAAACAAGACTTTTTAAGGAAGATGATTTGGAGAGGCAAACTATTTTTGCAAAAGAAATAGCAAATCATATGGAAGAGATGACTAAGAATCAAAACATAAAAAAAATCCTTATAGTGGGTCTTGGAAATTCAAAGGCTACGCCTGATTCATTGGGACCAAAAGTTGCCGAGCAGATTGAAATTTTGCCTAATGTGTACTGTTTGGCTCCGGGGGTGTTGGCTCAGACCGGTATGGAAACTTTTTCAATAGTAAAAGGCATAACAGCTCAAATGAAACCGGACATTATTATTGCAATAGACTCACTTGCAGCAAGAAATGTAAGAAGAATTACAACAACAATACAGCTTACGGACACAGGGATAATTCCCGGTTCAGGAATAGGCAATCATAGAAAAGGGTTGAATGAACAATCTCTAAATACCAAGGTTATTGCCATTGGGGTTCCCATGGTTGTAAGTGGGGCAACAATTGTTAATGACACAATGGAGAAGCTTTTGGAAATACTTGCTTCTCATAACCAAAATAATAGCATTTCAAATATATTTAAGGACTACACATCTGATGAAAAATATCAGTTGTTTGAAGAACTTTTGTCGGAAGATACAGAGCAAATGTTTGTAACTCCAAAGGATATAGATGAAATTGTTGATAACTTAAGCAAAATAATTGCCTGTGGAATAAATATGTTTTGCAATGTTTTAAAATAGAAATTAATATTACAGGACCTTGTTTCATATAATTTTAAAAGTGGGACAAAGGGAGACAGGAAAAGTGCAGAAACATACAAAACATGGAATAATAAAACTGTATAAATTTAAATCGCCTGATTATATGTTTAGTGTAATTGTAAAGGCGATTATTGTTGCATTGTGTGCTTATATAACTTTTTCCTGTGTAAATATGATAACTAATAAGAAAATAAAAGTTGCCGCAAGTAAAGAATTAATGGAAACAGGAAATATGCTTGCTCAGGAGATTTTGGAAAACTCAAATATAATGACACAATATATGATATATTTGGAGAATCACAAAGATATTGCAGAGGATGCAAAAAAGAGGATTCTTACAACGGTTGTAACAGATTATATAGCAAAAAGCGAATACACTTATGACACAAGTGATCCGGCATATAGCCAGGTTATAAATATTTTGTATGAAAATATGAAAGCCGAAAATCAGATTGCAAAAAAAGAAGTGGAAACTACTGCTAAACCTGTGGAAACAACTGTTAAAAATAATGAAAAGAACAACAATAAAAAGACGAGAAATAAGGCTATAGTTCCAATGCCTAAAAAATCGGGAAAACTTTATACGGAAAAAAATATTGGCAGTTTTAAAGAAGTAATTAACAGATTCTATACGGTAACAAATGCAACAACCATAAAAGAAAGTGATATGCCAATTAAACAGGCTTTAAATAAAGAATTTAAAATAACGGGAAACAATAAGAAACCTCAAATACTAATATATCATACTCATTCAATGGAGGATTTTTCCAACACAACAAAGGATGAGGACACAACAATTATTGGTGTTGGAAACAGGCTGGCACAGATTTTAAGAGAGCAGTTTGGTTATAATGTAATACACGACAAAACAAAATATGATATAGTAAATGGTAAGTTGGACAGACACGAGGCATACACCCAGTCTAAGGCTGGGGTAAAGAAGCAGTTAAAGAAATATCCGTCAATTAGTTTGATTTTGGATATTCACAGAGACGGAGTAAATGACGGAACAAGGTTGGTTACGGAAATCAATGGAAAGAAAACTGCCCAGATTATGTTTTTTAATGGCATGTCCAGATTTAAGCTAAGTGGCGATATTGATTATTTGAAAAATCCATACAGGTTCGAAAATCTTGCCCTTGTACTACAAATGAAAGTAAATGCAGAATGCTATTATCCGGGTTTTACAAGAAGAAATTATGTAAATGCTTATGAATATAATTTGTCCCTTGGTAAGCAGTGTATGTTAATTGAGGTTGGGGCACAGACCAATACATATCAGGAGGCAAAAAATGCAGCAGAGCCTTTGGCTGTTTTAATAAAAAAAGTACTTGGAGAATAGTTTACAAATAAGATACAATTTAATGTAAAATACAATGTGGACTAATATGTATACTGGGAGAAAATTAATGATAGAAATTTTAGTTGCAGAAGATGATGAAATGATTGCAAATTTAATAAAAATAAATCTTGTAAAGGCAGGTTATTTATGCACATGCGCATATAACGGAAAGGATGCGGCAAATCTTTTAGACAGTAAGCATTTTGATTTATGTCTTTTCGACATAATGCTACCGGAAATAGACGGTTATGAACTTTTGGAGTATGCAAAGTCAATGGACATTCCGTCTATTTTTATTACTGCAATGGGAACTACAGATAATAAGGTTAAGGGCCTTAGAGCAGGAGCAGACGACTATATTGCAAAGCCTTTTGAAGTAGTTGAAATGCTTGCAAGGGTTGAAAGTGTTCTCAGACGATACAAGAAGACAAACGACGAGTTGGTTGAAGATGATGTGGTAATTAATTTTCAGTCAAGAAGTGTAACGAAGGCAGGCAAGACTTTGGACCTTACACATAAAGAGTTTGAACTTTTGGTTCTGCTTATACGAAACAAAAATATTGCCCTTTACAGAGATGTAATATATGAAAATGTGTGGGGCAACGACTATGTTGGAGACAGCAGAACTATAGATTTACATATTCAAAGACTTAGAAGAAAACTGGACTGGGGAGACAAGATACAGTCTGTGTACAAAGTTGGATACAAGTTAGTGTGATTACAGGAGCACAAAGCAATCCATATAATCAACAATAATCAAACAGGAAAAGGTGTTAAATGAAACTTTTTGGGAAAATGTTTTTCTCACTGATTATAATTGTTACGGTTATTTTTTCTATATTTGGAGGAATATTCATAAAGTTATCATTTGATAATTCTTTAAGTAGAGAATTGTCAAGAAAGCAAAACGAGAATCAAATGTTTGTATATTCATTTGAAGCTTCAGCCTCAATGTTGTCATCGGATACTGAATATATTCAAAAAAATGACATAGAAAAAATAATTGATTCAGTCAAAAGAAGTATGGGCGAAAGCCAGATAGGAATTACAATTGTAAATCAGAAAGAAAAAGCAATTTATACTGACAGCAAAATAGGAAAAAATATAAAAATCAAAGATTTAAAAGACAATAATTTTGGATACTTGATTTTTAAAAATAATGGTAGTTATTATTTGGAAACAATGTCAAAAATGACAATTGAAAGCGGAACATATTACATAAGCATTGTTAGCAGCATTAATGAAGTTTACAATGACATAAATGAAATGATGAAAAATTATAGGGTAATATTGGGAATTGCCCTTGTTGTTACCTGCATTCTTGCATATGTTTTTTCTAAAAAAATAACAAGACCAATTGAAAAGTTGTCTGATACCGTAAGTCAAATGGCAAAAGGTCAGTACGACACAAGAGCAAAGATAAAAACTGACGGTGAAGTTGGAGACTTGGTTAATAGCTTTAATATTATGGCAGACAGGCTGGAGAAGAATATTGAAGAGTTGGAAGATACAGCAAGACGACAGGAAGATTTTACGGCAGCTTTCGCTCACGAATTGAAAACGCCTTTGACTTCAATTATAGGCTATTCTGATATGATGCGTTCAATGGACCTTGAAAAAGAAGAGATTTCAGAATATTCCAATTATATATTTTTGCAGGGAAAAAGACTGGAGAAGTTGTCATTTACTTTAATGGATTTGATTTCTCTTGATAAGCAGAAAATCGAATTTAACAGAATTAGTACAGAGAAAATGTTTAATGACATTGAAAAAACTGTAGAACAAATGCTTAGGGAACACAATATCAGGTTTAAAATGTCTGTTGAACCGGCTGTGATTGTTGGAAATGAGGATTTGCTTAAGTCCCTGTTTATGAATATTATCGATAATGGCAGAAAAGCCATTTCAGGTCAGGGAATAATTGCCCTTAAGGCTATAAAAACCGAAAAAGGATACACAGTTTTCATTCAGGACAATGGCTGTGGAATGGAGAAAAGTGAAATTAAAAAAATCACTGAAGCATTTTATATGATTGATAAGTCAAGAGCAAGAAAAGAGGGCGGTGCAGGCATAGGAATGTCCCTTTGCAAAAAGATTGTAAGCATACATAATGCTAAGTGGAGTGTTAGAAGTAAACCAGGAAAAGGTACGATAATAAGTATTGTTTTTCAGGAAGGACAGAACTAAATGAAGAAAAGAATATTACCTGTGGCAGTATTGCTAATTGTGGCTTTGGCGGTTTTTCTGCCTCAATTATTATATTATTACAGTGATACAAGCTACTTAAATCAGGTTAAATATAGTGATAAGGATACAGGCAGTGTAAACCTTGAAAGGGCATCAACGGCAAAGACTAAAACAATAGACCAGAAGTTAGAGGACCTTAACTCTATTATTACTGATAAAGAATATGCAAAAAAGAAAGTTGAAGTATTGTTTGATCCGTCAGAGAACGAATTGAAAACAATTAGAAAAAATGTAAAAAAGCAAATAAATTATTGGCTTGAGCTTTTTGGATGTAAAGAGTTAATATACAATAAAAAAACAATAAAACTGGTCCCTAAAAATATTGTTATTCAAAAGTGTTACAGTATTGTTGGTGAAAGTGCTTCTTTCCCATATTTAGAGGCGACAGCAACATTAAGCAAGAGTCCAAAGATTATGGCAACCGTGTATTTGGACAATACGACCAACAAAATATATGACATAAAAATCACGGGAGACAATGTGGAAAGTATACTTAGCTACGCTAAGCAGAACGCAGAGAAAAATAAGTTAACTCTTATTAATTTGGATACTTTTCAAAAAGAAATAATAGAGCAGCTATCAGACTACTATAATGGAATTTATGTAGAACCATATGAACAGGGTATTTATTATAATGAATTAGCTGACAAAGATAAAAAAACTAAAGGAATTGACATAGTTGACAAAGATAAAAAAACTAAAGGAATTGACATAGTTGACAAAGATGAGAATTACATATGGCAGTGTGAAATAATAAGTGGACTTGTTTGGAGAGTAGAACTTGGCAAAAAAAGCATAGAAGTTGGAATAGACGGATTTGATAATGATTTTTATTAAAAAGTATAATAAAAATCCATAAAGAATTATTGATAATAAATTACTAAGAAAAAAATTTTATGACGTAAACACGGCTGTTACAAAAATGATACATTTTAATCTTATACTGCAACAGTAAAACGTTATGGGTATGAAAAATATATCGTAAGGTTGAGATGAAAAATTTAAAGCATAAAGCAAAAAGGCGCATGGAATAGAAATGCGCCTTTTTAAAATAATGTTATTTGCCTGTAGAACCAAATCCTCCAACACCACGAACTGTATCAGAAAGTTCATCAACCTGATTAAAATTAGCTGAAAGAAATGGTGTAATAACAACCTGTGCAATTCTTTCATTAGGTTCAATAGTCTCAGCCTTGTTTGAGTGATTATGAAGAGCAACAGTAAGTTCTCCACGGTAATCAGCATCAACAACACCAACCTTATTAGCAGGAGCAAGACCTCTCTTACATGAAAGACCACTTCTAGCATAAATCAAACCGGCATAACCTTCAGGAATCTCCATTGCAATACCAGTACCAATAAACTTAGTTTCACCGGCTTCAATAGTAACAGCTTCTTCAATGCAGGCATACAAATCAGCACCTGCGGCATACTCAGTTCCATAAGTTGGAATAGTAGCATTCTCCTTTAATTTTTTTACGTTAACATTAACAGCCATAACAATTCTCCTTTTATTGTAAATGTAATGTAATCCAAATGGTATCTTGCTCCATTGCAAGCAGAAATTTCTGCCTGCAATGGGTAAAAGATACCATTTAGATTACATTTCTTTTTCCCATAAAACAATATTCCCGGTTTTTAATGTTTCAGGTATTCTAATTAAGCGCTGGTTCTCGGAACCACGAAATACCAGGTTTAGGTTCTTCTGTGCTTCGATGAATGGACCATCTACAAGAACATCTATATAGGAAAGAAGTTCTTTAGTTTCAGGACACTCGTTGTACATGTGTCCAATTATATCTTTTTCAAAGTCGTATCCTGTGAAACACCAGATATCTTTTTCGGGATATGTTTCTTTTATCTTTCGGGCAAGTGGAAGCAGCCCCTTCTGGTTAACAGGCTCCATTGGCTCACCACCTAGGAATGTAACTCCCTGATAAGCACCAAAAGACAAAGTATCTATAATGTAGTCAATGGTTTCCTGTGTAAAGGGCTGACCAAAGTTGAAATCCCAAGCCTGTTCATTGAAACATCCGGGACATCTGTGATTACAGCCACTTACAAAAAGAGAAACTCTGATACCGGGACCATTTGCCACATCAAATGTTTTTATTTCTGCATAGTTCATATTTTCTCCATTCCGTCACTTAAGTGACATAAAATTATGGCACATAGTATTAAGTTTATCAAATAAAATGAAAATAATAAAGTGATAAAGTTAAAATGTTTGAACCTATGATTTATTTATGTTAAAATGTGAATGAATTTTAGAAAACTAATTGTTAGAAATGTTAAAAAATATAAGCAAATAGAATAATACAGACAAAATATAAACAGATTGGAGCGAATAAATTGTCACATATTGATCAGAGTAAAATTAGAAATTTTTGTATTATAGCCCATATAGATCACGGTAAATCTACATTGGCTGACCGAATTATAGAAATGACAGGTCTTTTGACTAACAGAGAGATGCAGGCTCAGGTTCTTGATAACATGGAACTTGAAAGAGAAAGAGGTATTACTATTAAGTCTCAGGCCGTTAGAACTATTTACAAGGCTAAAGATGGAGAAGAGTATATTTTTAACCTTATTGATACACCGGGACACGTTGACTTTAACTATGAAGTTTCAAGAAGCCTTGCAGCCTGTGATGGGGCAGTGCTTGTAGTTGATGCGGCACAGGGAGTTGAGGCACAGACTTTGGCCAATGTATATTTGGCACTTGACCATGACCTGGAAGTATTCCCTGTTATTAATAAGATTGATTTGCCTTCAGCAGATCCTGACAGAGTTAAGGCAGAAATAGAGGACGTTATTGGTCTTGAAGCCCATGACGCACCACTTATTTCAGCCAAGACTGGTCTTAATTGTGAAGATGTTTTAGAGGCAATCGTTGAAAAAATTCCGGCACCGGAAGGAGATGCTAATGCACCACTTCAGGCTTTGATTTTTGATAGTTTATATGATGCATACAAGGGCGTTATTATTTTCTGTAGAATTAAAGAAGGAACAGTTAAGCCGGGTATGAATATTAAAATGATGGCAACAGGGGCAACAGCCAATGTTGTTGAAGTTGGTTATTTTGGTGCAGGTCAGTTTATTCCATGTGATGAACTTCCTGCAGGTATGGTTGGATATATTACTGCAAGTATAAAAAATGTGTCTGACACAAAAGTAGGTGACACAGTAACTGATGCAGATAATCCGGCAGACGCACCACTTCCCGGATATAAGGAAGTTAATCCTATGGTTTACTGTGGACTTTATCCTGCAGATGGAGCAAAATATCCTGACTTAAGAGATGCGTTGGAGAAGTTACAGCTTAACGATGCAGCATTAAAGTTTGAGCCTGAAACATCTATTGCTTTAGGTTTTGGTTTCAGATGTGGATTCTTAGGACTTCTACATTTGGAAATTATTCAGGAAAGACTTGAAAGAGAGTACAACCTTGACCTTGTAACAACAGCGCCAAGTGTTATTTACAAAATATATAAAGAAAATGGCGAAGTAATTGACCTTACAAACCCAACAAACCTTCCGGATCCAAGTGAGATTGAACATATGGAAGAACCTATTGTAAGTGCGGAAATTATGGTAACAACAGAGTTTATCGGTGCAATTATGGAGCTTTGTCAGCAGAGACGAGGACGATATATCAGTATGGAATATGTTGAAGGTTCAAGAGCATTACTTAAATATGATATTCCATTAAATGAAATAATTTACGATTTCTTTGATGCCTTAAAATCACGTTCAAGAGGTTATGCATCTTTTGATTATGAATTAAAGGGCTACGAACAGGCTAAGCTTGTTAAGCTTGATATTTTGATTAACAAAGAGGAAGTGGATGCATTGTCATTTATCGTTCCTGAAGCGTCAGCTTACGAACGCGGTCGTAAGATGTGTGAAAAATTAAAAACTGAAATTCCAAGACAGTTATTTGAAGTTCCAATTCAGGCGGCAGTTGGCAGTAAGGTTATTGCAAGAGAGACAGTTAAGGCTATGCGTAAGGACGTTCTGGCAAAATGTTACGGCGGTGACATTTCACGAAAGAGAAAACTTCTTGAAAAACAGAAGGAAGGAAAGAAACGTATGCGTCAGGTTGGCAATGTGGAAATTCCACAGTCAGCATTTATGGCAGTATTAAAACTTGATGATGAATAAGTTTTGGAGTAGAAATAATGAATGGTCTTGAAATTTATATTCACATACCTTTTTGCGTAAAAAAATGTGATTACTGTGATTTTCTGTCAGCACCGGCAGATTTGGAAACTAAAGAGAAATATGTCGAGGCATTAATTAATGAAATAAAGCTAAGTAAGAATAAAATGTCAGAATATGTTGTGGACACTGTTTTTATTGGTGGAGGCACACCTTCACTTTTAGAAGAAAATCAGATTTCAAAAATTATGTCAGTTTTAAGGGATAATTGTAATATGTCTGAAAATCCTGAGATTACAATAGAGTGCAATCCGGGAACTATTACGGAAAGCAAGCTTTGGGAATATAAGAAAAGTGGAATTAACCGTATAAGTTTTGGCCTCCAAAGTGCCAATGACGAAGAACTAAAGTCCATTGGAAGAATCCATAATTATGCAGGATTTCTTGAAAGCTATAATTTGGCAAGAAAATGTGGCTTTGACAATATTAATGTGGATTTAATGAGCGCTTTGCCGGGACAGACTTTAAAAAGTTACGAGGAGACCCTTAACAAAGTAGTCCGCTTAGAGCCGGAGCATATTTCAGCTTATAGTCTTATAGTTGAAGAAAATACATTAATGTATGACAGAGTAAAAAAAGCTCAGATAAAAGGTATAAATATTCTTCCCGATGAAGAAAGTGAAAGAAAGATGTATTATCTTACAAATAATATTTTGCGTTCTAATGGATATAGAAAATACGAAATATCTAATTATAGCAAACCGGGGAAAGAATGTAAGCACAACATAGGTTATTGGCAGCGAAAAGAATATTTAGGTTTTGGCATTGGTGCGGCATCTTTGTATAAAGAGAATCGTTATAATAATATTTCAGATATAAATAAATATATTGAAGTATTAACTAACAATATCAAAGAGAATTCAATAAATAATGTGGGAAATTCCAGTGAAGTTGAAAATCAGGTTAATATTCTAAACAGTATAGTAAAAAATCTACAGCAGCTTACTGAACGGGACAGAATGGAAGAATTTATGTTTTTAGGGCTTCGAATGATGGAAGGTGTAAGCATGGAAAAGTTTGAACGGTATTTTGGGAAGCCTTATATGGAAGTTTACGGAAAAGTTCAGAAAAGAATGGAAGATAAAAGATTTCTTATAAATGACAATGGTTACGTTAAGCTTACAGAGTTTGGTATAGATTTAAGCAATTATGTAATGTCAGAATTTTTGTTTTAAAAATATATTAAATTGTGGTAGCACCAGGCAGGTGACAATTCAAGTAATTAACAGTTTGATGTTTTACATTTCAATAATATAAAAAAGAACAACTGATTTCAAAAAATGAATCGGTTGTTCTTTTTTCTTAATTATTTTTAGTCAACAATTGTGTTAAGCCAAATATCTTTTTTCACCATTATAAATCCTATTAATGCCTTAACACCTTCAAGCATATTTACAAGGAAGAATATTCCAACAATGTGTATGGCAGTAAATTTTGTAAGACATATTGCAACAGGTACATTTACAAGGCAGACAAAACAACTGTCGAATAGAAATGTAATTATAGTTTTTCCACCACTTCTCAAAATGAAATATTCAGAATTTGACAGCGATATAAATGGTGTTGCAGCAGCTACAGCCCATATAAATTTTGTGGCAAGTTCGCGTATTTCGTCGGTTGTATTATAGAAATGTGGAAATACAGGTCCAAGTAGGCCAAGAATTATAATCATGCCAAATGATATTAAAAGTGAAAAAGCAGCCATTCGTGTAGCAGTCACTTTGGCCTCTTTCAGTTTTCCGGCACCTAGTAGTTGTCCTACAACAATAGCAATAGTTGTTCCCATTGTAACAAAAATACAATTAGAAATATTTCCAATAGTATTGCAAATATTTAGGCCTCCTACAGTGGCAAGACCTTTAGTGGACAAAACCTGTGTTTGCAATGTAAGACCACCTGCCCATAAAAATTCGTTAAGCATGAGAGGGGCACCGGTTATAATTATTTTCTTAACAAGAGACCCCGGAACCTTAAGAGTTCTGTAGCAATGTTTAATAAAAGGATAATCATTTGAATGTCTATGAGTATAAATTACAAGATAGCCACATTCAACAAAACGTGAAATAACAGTGGCGATGGCTGCACCAACAACGCCCATGGCAGGAAATCCTAATTTTCCAAAAATAAATATGTAATTGAGAACTATATCAAATACTACAGCCAAAACTCCGGCTTTCATAGGGACAACAGTCTGTCCGGATTCTTTAAGAGTAGTGCTGTAGCAGTTAGAAATAACAAAAGGTGCAATTCCAATAACCATTATGTAAAGATAGTTTTTTGCATAATTGAATGTTTCCTGAATATTTCCTGAACTGCTTCCTTCATGAAGAAACATATTAATTAGCGGTTCATGAAGAAAAATCATAACAGAAAGAGAAATAGCAATAATTGTAATGCCAATAAGAATCTTCATTCTAAAAACATCACGAACACCATTGTGATTCTTTTGTCCAAAATACTGGGCTGAAAAAAGTCCTGCTCCGGACATTCCTCCAAATACTAAAAGATTAAAAACAAAAAACAACTGATTTATAATTGCAACACCTGACATCTGATTGGTTCCAAGCTGTCCTACCATAATATTGTCAGCCATACTAACCAGATTAGTAAGAAGATTCTGGATAATAATGGGGACGGCAATTGTAAGGGTCATTTTGTAAAAATTTTTATCGCCAAAATATTTATCTTTAAATGATAAAACAGATTCATTCATATTGTTAACTCTCCTTTATAATTAGTACAAAATATATTGATTTTTATTTTGTGCTGAAATACTATTATGCTACGGATTTGAAAAGAATTCAATAGCCTATTGACGTATACGATACAAGCAAGTACAATAAAAACACTTAAAGGTGAAGAGGTAAAATATAATGATTAAATTTATGGTAGATTCAGGTTCAGACTATGATGTAAATGAAGCAAAAGAAAAAGGAATTGCATTTGTTCCTTTGTCGATTACTTTTGATAATGATACATATAAAGATGGAATTGAAATAAGCAGAAGTGAATTCTATAAGAGAATGAGGGAGGAAGATATTTTTCCCAAGACAGCTCAGCCATCACCACAGGCATTTCTTGATGTTTTCGAAGAGGCTAAGGCTAATGGAGACCAGATAATAGGTGTTATGCTTTCAGGTGGAATAAGTGGAACGTATCAGAGTGCCAATATTGCAAAAGATATGGCTGAATATGACGGAATCCATCTTATAGATTCAAAAACAGCAGTATATGCTATAAAGATAATGGTAGATTACGGAATGCAGTTAAGAGATGAAGGAAAAACTGTAGATGAAATTGTAGAGGCATTGGAAGAATTAAAATCAAGAATATCAATTAACCTTGCAATTGACAATCTTGAAAATTTATACAAAGGTGGACGACTTACAAAGATGCAGGCAGGTTTTGGTAATTTTGCAAAGCTTAAGCCGGTTATTTCAATTCCGGAAGGAACGTTAATTGTAAAAGGTAAGTTTATCGGCAGAAAGAAAGCCATTGCAGGACTTGTTAGTTATATAGAAGGAATGGACTTAGATGAAAGATTTCCAATTTATGGAATTTATTCAGACGGAACAGAGAATCTTGATAACTTTGTAAAGAAAGTTGAAGAAAAAGGAATTAAGTTTAAGGAATGTTATCAGATAGGACCTACAATAGGAACTCATGTTGGACCTGAAACATTTGGATTTATAGCAGTAGAAAAAGCAAAGAATTAGTTAATAAATGTTGGAATAGCAATGACGATGAAAGCTATAATAAAAATATAATAACCACAATGAAAAGAACTGTTAAGTTGGCAGAGTTCAAGTGCCGGAGTAACAGTTCTTTTTCTTATACAGATTAGAAATCCGCACCAATTGATTGCACGGATTGTTACGTGTTACGCACTCCCGCAATCCTCCCTGATATTTGCATATCGCGAAGCTTACGCTTCACCTTTATGTTCATATCCGGGCGTGTCCCAAGGTCATTTTCCCATCATTGTGCAAGCAAAGGTGAGAAAAGACCTTTGGACAATGCAATCGCGTACAAAGAAAGTTCACAAATTATTTACAAAACTTTTTTTAGAAAAATGTTGACAAAGCGGTTGAGGAGTGGTAACTTTAACACAGATAAAATATTAGCACTCAAATTAAACGAGTGCTAACAGAAAAAGAAAGGAGATGCCATGGAACTTAATGAGAGAAAAGAAAAAATATTAGACGCTGTTATTAGGAACTATCTTGAGACAGGCGAACCAGTGGGTTCCAGAACCATTTCCAAATATACAGATTTAAATTTAAGCTCAGCAACAATTAGAAATGAAATGTCAGACCTTGAAGAGTTAGGTTACATAGTTCAGCCACATACATCGGCAGGAAGAATTCCAACTGATAAAGGTTACAGATTTTATGTAGACAATATTCTTAAAGACAGGATGGCAGAGCTTGATGAGAGAGAGAAGAAAGTTACTGAAAAGGAAGATTTACTTATTCAGAAAGTTGATAAGGTTGAAACCTTATTACAGAATATGGCGAAGATGTTAGCAACTAATACTAATTACGCCACAATGGTTTCCACACCGAAAGCACAGACTAACAGAATTAAGTTCGTACAGCTTTCAGTTTTGGAAGAAAAGAGTCTTCTTTGTACGGTAGTTTCAGATAAGAACCATGTGGTTAACAAAATTGTCAAAGTCAGCAAGGATGTTAACCAGGAAATAGTAGTCAGATTAAATGTAGCTCTTAATACAGTCCTTGCAGGATTATCAATTGAAGAAATTAATTTAGGAGTTATGACTACACTGGCATCACAGGCAGGAGAGTTTGAATCAGTTGTAAGCGAGGTTTTGAAAGCAATAACGGAAGCAATTGCAACAGAGGAGCAGATGAAGATTTATACTTCAGGTGCAACCAACATTTTCAAATATCCTGAATTAAGTGATAAAGAAAGAGCAAGCCAGTTACTTACTACATTAGAAGAAAAGTCTCAGCTTACCGAATTAATTAATGAAGGAGATGAGGAAACAGGTATTCAGGTCTACATTGGAAGTGAAAGTCCTGTACAGTCCATGAAAGATTGCAGTGTTGTAACTGCAACATACGAATTGGAAGATGGTTTCAAGGGAACAATAGGAATCATCGGACCGAAGAGAATGGACTACGAGAAAGTAGTAGATGCTTTAAGAAATGTGAAAGAACAACTAAGTGATACATTTAAGGATGAACATTCATAGCAAAGCTTAGTTAGACAATAGAATAAGAAAGAAAGGAAAGTCCAATGGAAAAAGAAAAAGAAACTTTGGATGAAAACATTACCGAAGAAACTAGTAATGAAGTTAAAGATAATGAAGCTGAAAACACAAAGGCTGAAAATATTAAGACAGAAGAAACTGTAGAAGAAGCTAATGAACAGGAAGCTGAAGATACAGAAACTTCTGAAGAATCTGAAGATACTAAAAAGAAGTTTTTCAAAAAGAAAGATAAGAAAGACAAAAAGGATCAGCAGATTGAAGAATTAAATGATAAATATCAAAGACTTTTTGCAGAGTTTCAGAATTACAGAAACAGAAGCGAAAAGGAAAAAACAGCAATGTATGAAGTAGGAGCTAAGGCAATCATAGAAAAAATTTTACCGGTTGTTGATAACTTTGAAAGAGGCGTTGCAGCTCTTAGTGAAGAGGATTTGGATTCACCTGTAGGTCAGGGAATGAATCTTATCTATAAACAGATGACAGCAGCTCTTGAAGATATGGGAGTTACAGTTATCGAAGCTGAAGGAAAGGAATTTGATCCTGAACTTCACAATGCAGTAATGCATGAGGACAACGAGGAACTTGGAGAAAATATGGTATGCCAGGAATTACAGAAAGGATACAAATACAGAGATTCAGTTGTCCGTCACAGTATGGTAAAGGTTGCTAACTAATTAACAACATACCATTTCAAATAAAGATATTAACAAGTTTTTAGATTATATAGGAGGAAACAATCATGGGAAAGATTATTGGTATTGATTTAGGAACAACAAATTCATGTGTAGCAGTAATGGAAGGTGGAGAACCTACAGTAATAGCAAACGCTGAAGGATTCAGAACAACTCCATCAGTAGTAGCATTTAAGAAAGATGGTCAGAGATTAGTTGGTGATAACGCTAAACGTCAGGCTGTAACAAATGCTGAAGGTACAGTTTCATCAATTAAAAGACATATGGGTACAGATTATAAAGTAACAATTGATGGTAAGAGTTATACACCACAGGCTATTTCAGCTATGATTCTTCAGAAATTAAAAGCTGATGCAGAAGCTTATCTTGGTGAAAAAGTAACAGAAGCAGTTATTACTGTACCTGCTTACTTTAACGATGCACAGAGACAGGCAACAAAAGATGCAGGTAAGATTGCAGGTCTTGATGTAAAGAGAATTATCAACGAGCCAACAGCAGCAGCTTTAGCTTATGGTCTTGATAATGAAAACGAACAGAAGATTATGGTATACGATTTAGGTGGTGGTACATTTGATGTATCTGTTATCGAAATCGGTGATGGCGTTATCGAAGTACTTGCAACATCAGGTGATAACAGACTTGGTGGTGATGACTTTGATAAGAAGATTATGGACTATATGGTAGCAGACTTTAAGGGCAAGACAGGTATCGACCTTTCAAACGATAAGATGGCTATGGAAAGAGTTAAAGCTGAAGCAGAAGATGCTAAGAAGAAACTTTCATCAGCAACTCAGGTCGAAATCAGCATTCCTTTCATTACAGCAAATGAACAGGGACCACAGCATCTTAATATGACACTTACAAAGGCTAAATTCGATGAATTAACAAGAGACCTTGTTGAAAGAACAGCAGTTCCTGTACAGAATGCATTAAAGGATGCAGGAATTACAGCAGCAGAATTGAGCAAGGTATTATTAGTAGGTGGTTCAACACGTATCCCTGCTGTACAGGATAAAGTAAAACAGTTAACAGGTCATGAACCATCAAAGAAGATGAATCCTGATGAATGTGTAGCACTTGGTGCTTCTATCCAGGGTGGTAAATTAGCAGGTGATGCAGGTGCCGGCGAAATCCTTCTTCTTGATGTAACTCCACTTTCATTATCAATTGAAACAATGGGTGGTATTGCTACAAGACTTATTGAAAGAAATACAACTATTCCTACAAAGAAGAGTCAGATCTTCTCAACAGCTGCAGATAACCAGACAGCAGTAGATATTAACGTAGTACAGGGTGAAAGACAGTTTGCTAGAGACAACAAGAGCCTTGGACAGTTTAGATTAGATGGTATCCCTCCAGCAAGAAGAGGTGTTCCACAGATTGAAGTAACATTTGATATTGATGCAAACGGTATCGTTAATGTTTCAGCTAAGGATTTAGGAACAGGAAAAGAACAGCACATTACAATTACAGCAGGTTCAAATATGTCAGATGAAGATATCGATAAGGCAGTAAAAGAAGCAGCTGAATACGAAGCACAGGATAAGAAACGTAAAGAAGGAATCGATGCTAAGAACGAAGCTGATGCTATGGTATCACAGACAGAACAGGCTATGAATGAAGCAGGCGACAAGCTTGATCCTAACGACAAGCAGGAAGTTCAGGCAGACCTTGATGCATTAAAGGCTACAATCGCAGGAATTGGCGAAGAAGTTACAGATGCTCAGATTGAAGAACTTAAGGCTGGAAAAGAAAAATTAATGAACAGTGCACAGAAATTATTTGCTAAGATGTATGAACAGACACAGGGAGCAGGAGCTCAGGGTGCAGGTCCAGACATGGGTGCTCAGGGTGCCGGAAATGCAAATGATGATGTTGTAGATGGTGAATTTACAGAAGTATAATAAATGATGCAACATGCATGTGAAAATCCCGCCCGAGTTATCCCGGACGGGTTTTCACACGCAAGTAAGTCTTAGTTGTTTAGGAGGCAGGCTATGGCAGATAAAAGAGATTACTATGAGGTACTGGGTGTAGACAAAAACGCAGACAGTGCCACAATTAAAAAAGCATATAGAAAATTAGCCAAAAAATATCATCCGGATGCAAACCCGGGAGATGAAGAAGCAGCTTCAAAGTTTAAGGAAGCATCAGAGGCATACGCAGTTTTAAGTGATGACAGTAAGAGAAAGCAGTATGACCAGTTCGGTCACGCAGCTTTTGACGGCTCAGGCGGCGCAGGTGGATTTGACTTTAACGGAGCAGATTTTAGCGATATATTTGGTGGATTTGGAGATATATTTGGAGACATATTTGGTGGCGGAAGCAGAAGAAGCTCAAGAGCCAACAATGGTCCAATGCGTGGTGCAGATGTTAGAGTTGGTATAACAATCAACTTTAATGAAGCAGTTTTCGGCTGCAAGAAAGAAGTTACAATCAACTTTAAGGAAACATGTAGTAAATGTAATGGTACAGGTGCAAAACCTGGAACATCTCCTGAAAAATGTTCAAAATGTGGTGGACGTGGACAGTATGTTAGCCAGCAGCAGACACTTTTCGGAACAATGCAGTCAGTAACAACTTGTCCTGATTGTAATGGTACAGGTAAAGTAATTAAAGAGAAATGTCCTGACTGCTATGGCGTAGGATATATTTCAAAGAAGAAGAAAGTTTCTGTTGATATTCCTGCAGGCATTGATGACAGACAGAGTATTAGAATTACAGGACAGGGTGAGCCGGGACGTAATGGAGGTCCAAGAGGTGACTTATTAGTTGATATTAGAGTAAGACCAAGTAATGAATTTGAACGTCACGGAATGGATATATATACAACTACATCAATTTCATTTGCTCAGGCTGCTTTAGGTGGCGACATCAGAGTAAAAACAATTGATGGAGATGTTAAATTTAACATAAAACCGGGAACACAGACAGGAACAAGAATCAGATTAAAAGGCAAAGGTGTATGCCACGTACGTAACAACTCAATGAGAGGAGACCAGTACTCAACACTTGTTGTAAAAGTACCTACAAAACTTACATCAGAACAGAAGGAATTAATCAAAAAATTTGATGCAGTTTCAGGTAACACTTTAAATGAATTTGGTGAAGACAAACATGAAACAGCAGAAGATAAAATAAAGAAATTCTTTAAAAAATAATAGAAAAAATACCCCATATAACGGAAAGGCAGAGATTATACAAATCAAAACCTTAGCCGGTATAAGGGGTATTTTTATTTATTTTCCATTCTTTTTAATTCCGGTAATATTGTGCATAGCATTGTAATAAAGCACATACTTCCACCGATTACATTAGAAATAGGTTCTGCAAGAAAAACTCCATTAGAGCCCATATTAAACAAATATGGGAATATGTAAGTTAAAGGAACAACAATAACAACTTTTCTAAGCAAAGAGAAGAAAATAGCATGTTTCTTCTTGTTAAGTGATTTGAAAAATGTCTGACCAATATACTGCAAATCCATAAAAATAAAAGCTGCAAAATAAAGTTTCAGCGCAGGAACAGCATCAGCTATAAGAGCGCTGTCAGAACTGAAAATCTGAATTAGAAAATGTGGTGCAACAATAATCAAAGTCCACATAATCGCAGTATATCCAAGAATCAGACAGCCCATTACAACTCCCGCCTTTCTTACACGACCGGGGCGATTAGCTCCATAATTATAACTTAAGATAGGAGATGACCCTTCGTTAATTGCATAAATAGGAGTTTCAACCATCTGTCTAACACTTGAAACAATAGTCATAACCGAAATATAAACATCCCCACCTGTAACAGAAAGGACATTATTGCAACAGATAGAAACAAGACTATTAGTAACCTGCATAATAAAACCGGCAGTTCCAAGACTAACAATATTCTTAGCATACTCAACACAATCTGTTATTTCATTTAAGTGCAAAAGTCTTATTTTTAACTCAGATTTACATCTTAGAAAGAAAATAACAAAAGAAGCAGACAAAATTTGCGAAATAACGGTAGCAATAGCAGCTCCCCTAATACCAAGTCCCAAAACAAAAATAAAAATAGGGTCTAAAATAAAATTGGCAATGGCACCAATTGCAACAGAAAGCATGCCTGTTGTGGCATAGCCCTGTGCATTAATAAAAGGATTCATTCCTGTAGAAATCATGGAAGGAAGAGTGCCCAGCATAAAAATAGTCATATATGGATAAGCATAACTCAATGCATTGTCAGATGCCCCAAACAAAACAAGAATAGGCTTTGCAAAAACAATTCCCAAAATAGTCAAAACAACAGCTCCCGCGCAAACCATAGAAAAAGAAGTATTCATAATACGGTTAGCCTTCTTAGAGTCACCCATACCACGACTAATGGAAAAAAGAGGAGCACCGCCACTTCCAAACAAATTACTGCAGGCAGTTACAATAGTTATAATAGGAAAACAAAGTCCCACCGCACCAAGAGCTGCGGTACCAACATCAGGAATACGGGCAATATAAATTCTATCAACAATATTATATAAAAGACTTAAAATCTGAGCCACCAACATAGGAATGGCAGCATTAAGAATATTGCCGGCAACATTGCCATTATCAAAATCAATTCTTTTCAATCATTTAATCTCCTTTGTATAAAGTAACAACTAGATATAATTTTTGGGTGTATTTTGGAATATTTTATAGCACAAAATTGGAAAATTCTGCCTATTATTGAATTATATAAAATATTCCGAAATATATCAAAATTGTATATGAGTTGTTTTTATTATATATCGAAAATTTGAAATTACAAAATGTGGGAAAAAGAAAATTTGCGTATTAGATGTTTATGTGTTATGATAAATCAGTTAAAAAGGGTTCAGGAAATGGAGCGTTTATATGAAGTGGAATAAGTATAAATTAAAGACAACTACTCAGGCAGAGGATTTTGTCAGTGGTGTTTTGATGGAACTTGGAATTAGTGGTATTCAGGTTGAAGATAATGTGCAGATTAGTCAGGAAGATAAGGAGAAGCAGTTTATTGATTATTTGGCCGATCTTCCTGAAGATGACGGAACTGCATATATTAGTTTTTATACAGAGGAAGATGATAATGCAGAGCAGCTTCTTGATCAGTTAAGAGAGAAGTTAAAGGAAGCTAAGAGCTTTATTAATGTGGGCGAAGGCAGTATTGAAAAAAGTACAACTGAAGATGTTGACTGGGTTAACAATTGGAAGAAGTATTTTAAGTCTTTTACTGTTGGAGAGTTTTTTATTAAGCCTACTTGGGAAGAAGTAGATGAAGAGCATAAGGGTATGAAGATGATTGAAATTGATCCGGGCACTGCTTTTGGAACAGGTAAGCATGACACAACACAGCTTTGTATTAAGCAGCTTGTGGAATATGTCAAGGATGGTGACAAGGTTCTTGATTTAGGTTGCGGAAGTGGTATTTTGTCAATTGTGGCAAAGAAGTTAAATGCTTCAAAGGTTGATATGACCGACATTGATCCTGCGGCAATTGAGGCTGTTTATGATAATTTTAAGGTAAATAAGCTTTCTATGGATAATGTGAAAGTTGAAGCAGGCAATGTCTTGGAAGATGAAAAAATGCAGGCTGAGTTTGAGGCAGAGCAGTACGATATTGTTGTTGCAAATATTCTTGCAGATGTAATTATTCCAATTGCAGGTATTGTGGATAGATTTTTAAAGCCAGGCGGAGTATTTATTTCATCAGGTATTATTTATATGAAAGAGGAAGAGGTTAAAGATGCAATTAATAATAATAGTAATCTTCAGCTTTCAAAAGTAGTAAATCAGGGTGACTGGCGTGCCATTATGGCAATTAAGAAATAGGTAAGAGTGAAATAAGATGTATAGATTTTTTGTTAAAAAAGACCAGATACAGGAAGACGCAGTTATAATTATAGGTTCAGATGTTAATCATATAAAAAACGTTCTCAGAATGAAGAAGGGCGAAACCATTCTTATAAGCGACGGAGAAGACAGGGAATATGTTTGTACAATAGATGAACTTGAAAATGAACAGGTGCGAGCAAAAATAGAAGACGTAAATGGAGTGGCAAAGGAACTTCCAATTAAGGTTACTCTTTTTCAGGCATTGCCTAAAGGGGACAAAATGGAAACGGTTATCCAGAAGATGATTGAACTTGGAGCATACGAAATAGTTCCTGTATTCACTAAGAGATGCATAGTTAAGCTTGATAATAAGAAAGCTGTTTCTAAAACAAAACGTTGGAATTCAATTGCTGAAAGTGCGGCTAAGCAGTCTAAGAGAGGAATTATTCCAAAAGTTTCAATGCCTGTAACATACAAAGAGGCACTTAAAATGGCAGAAGCTATGGATATGGTACTTATTCCATATGAAAATGCAGAAAATATGGCTCATACAAGACAGGTTGTAAGTCAGATTAAGACGGGCATGACCGTTGGAATATTTATTGGACCTGAAGGTGGTTTTGCAGAGGAAGAAGTAGAACAGGCAATAAATACCGGAGCTTATGACATTACTCTTGGCAAAAGAATTTTAAGAACAGAGACAGCCGGAATGGCATTAATGTCAGTTTTAATGTTTGAAACAGAAGAGTGAAACAAAAATAATTAAAGTTATGTAAATAATTGATAGTTAAATATAGAGGTTAAAATGGAAGCATATTTTGATAATTCAGCTACAACCATAGTTACAGATTCAGTAAAAGACATTGTTGTAAAAACAATGACAGAAGATTTTGGAAATCCATCAGCTATGCATATGGTTGGAGTTAAGGCTGAAAAATATATTAAAGAAGCACAGGAAAATATAGCAAAAATATTAAAAGTTGATCCAAAAGAGATTTTCTTTACATCAGGCGGAACAGAGTCAAATAACATGGCTATTATTGGAACAGCAATGGCCAATAAGCGTAAAGGCAACAGAATAATAACAACATCAGTTGAACATTCATCTGTTCTTGCAACAATGAAATATTTGGAAGAACAGGGCTTTGAAGTTATTTATTTGCCTGTTGACAGATATGGCGTTGTACAGATGGAAGCATTGGAAAAAGAAATGACAGAAGATACTATCTTAGTTTCAACAATGTATGTAAATAATGAAGTTGGAGCAATTGAGCCGGTAGGAAAAATCGGTCAGTATATTAAGAAAGTAAATCCTTCTGTGGTTTATCATGTAGATGCAATTCAGGCATTTGGTAAGTTGGAAATTAAACCAAGAAGAGACAATATAGACCTTCTTACAGTTAGTGGACATAAGATTCACGGACCAAAGGGAAGCGGATTTATTTATATTAAAAAGAATACAAAGATTAACCCCATTATTTTTGGTGGCGGTCAGCAGATGGGCTTTAGATCCGGAACAGAAAACGTGCCGGGTATAGCAGGAATCGGTCAGGCATCAAAGGATTGTTATGACAACTTAGAGCATAACGTTGAAATTATGACTAATTTAAAGGACAAGTTAATTGACAGCCTTGAAGCAATAGAAGGTGTAACTGTAAACAGCAGAAAAGGTAATCTTGGAGCCCCTCATATTGTAAGTGCAAGTTTTAAGGGGGTCAGAAGTGAAGTACTTCTTCATGCATTAGAGGACAAGGGCATATATATTTCAGCAGGAAGTGCATGTTCATCTAACAGACCTGCCGTAAGCTCAACACTTAAGGCTATGGGAATTGACAAAGACCTTTTGGAATCAACAGTAAGATTTAGTTTTTGTGAATTTAACACAGAGGAAGAAGTTGACTATGCAGTTGGAGAAATAAAGCAATTATTGCCTATTTTGAGAAAATATGTGCGTAGATAAATAACATAAAAATTAGTACAATTTATTTTGGAGGAGGAAGATGTTTAAATCATTTTTGATTAAATACGCTGAAATTGGCGTAAAAGGAAAAAACAGATATCTTTTCGAAAATGCTTTGGTAGATAATGCCAAAAGAGCATTAGATAAGATTGACGGAAACTTTAAGGTAACAAAAGAAAACGGAAGAATTTATGCAATAGCAGAAGGTGATTATGATTTTGATGAAGCTGTAGATGCATTACAGCACGTTTTCGGTATTGTTGGAATCTGTCCAATGGTTCAGATTGAAGACAATGGTTTTGATGATTTGGCAGAACAGGTTATTAAATACATTGATGAAACATACCCTGACAAAAACTTTACATTTAAGGTTATGGCAAGAAGAGCAAGAAAGAATTATCCAATGGATTCAATGAAGATTAACGCAGAATTAGGTGGAAGAATCTTAGATGCTTTTGAAGGTGTAAAGGTTGATGTTCATAATCCTGATGTTGAAATTAATGTTGAAATCAGAAATCACATTAATATTTATTCAAAGATTATTCCGGGACCAGGTGGTATGCCGGTAGGAACAGCAGGAAAGGCGATGTTGCTTTTATCAGGTGGTATTGACAGCCCTGTAGCAGGCTGGATGACAGCTAAGAGAGGCGTTGTGGTTGATGCAGTTTACTTCCACGCACCACCATACACATCAGAAAGAGCAAAACAGAAAGTTGTGGATTTAGCTAAGTTAGTATCAAAATATTCAGGTCCAATGAGACTTTATGTTGTAAACTTTACAGAAATTCAGATGTATATATATGACAAGTGCCCTCATGATGAATTAACAATTATTATGAGAAGATATATGATGAAGATTGCAGAATATTTTGCAAACAAGGAAAAGGCACAGGGACTTGTTACAGGCGAATCGATTGGTCAGGTTGCAAGCCAGACAATGCAGAGTCTTGCAGCAACTAACGAAGTATGTACAATGCCTGTATTCAGACCGGTTATTGCTTTTGATAAGCAGGAGATTGTTGATATTTCATTAAAAATCGGAACATATGAAACATCAATTCTTCCATACGAAGACTGTTGTACAACATTTGTTGCAAAGCACCCTGTAACAAAACCTAACATTAATGTAATTAAAAACTCAGAAAAACATTTGGCAGAAGAAATCGACAGAATGTTTGAGGATGCTGTAAATACAGCAGAAGTTATAGAGATTGGTTAGAAATCCATTACTGTGTAAGCATAGATGATATTAAAAAATTTGATATTGTAATAAAAAAGCAGGTTTACTTAAATGTAAACCTGCTAATAAAATCAAAATAAATAAAAATACTTATTTAGGAATAGAAGAAATTATACTTCGTATTTCTTAATAACTTCCATAATTTCAGCATTATCTTCATCACCATGAATATTTAAATTAATAGGCTTTGAAAGATCAAGACTGAAGATTCCCATAATTGATTTTGCATCAATAACATAACGACCTGATACTAAGTCGAAATCGCTATCAAATTTTGTAATGTCATTGACAAAAGATTTAACCTTATCAATTGATCCTAAGTTGATTGTAACTGTTTTCATATATCAATACCTCTCTTAATCTTTATATGTAAAATGATAACACGGATTGAATCTTTGTCAATGTGTATAAATGCCCAAAAATATTTGCAAAAATCAGTTAATTTTTATAAAGGAGAAAAAATATGAGAAAAGCTGCACTTCACAATCTTGGATGTAAAGTAAATTCATACGAGACAGAAGCAATGACTCAATTGCTTAAAAAAGCAGGTTATGAAATTGTATCATTCCAGGATCAGGCAGACGTTTATATTATAAATACATGCTCTGTTACAAATATGGCAGACAGAAAATCAAGACAGATGCTTCATAAGGCTAAGAAGCAAAATCCTAATGCAGTAGTAGTGGCCACAGGCTGTTATGTGCAGACTGCAACTGAAAAAGTGGCGCAGGATCTTTCAATAGATTTAGTTGTAGGAAATAACAGAAAAAAAGACATTGTGGAAATTCTTAATGAATATTATGCAGAAAAAGAAGCCGGAGAACAGGTTAAAGAAGAATATGTAATTGACATTAACCACACAGATGAATACGAAGATTTGGAAATTTCAACAGTAACTGAGCATACAAGAGCCCACTTGAAAATTCAGGATGGATGTAATAATTTCTGCTCATATTGTATAATTCCTTATGCAAGGGGAAGAATAAGAAGCAGAACAATGGAAAGCATAAAAGCTGAACTTGAAAGACTTTCAGCTTCAGGCTTTAAGGAAATAGTTTTAACAGGAATTAACTTAAGCTGCTATGATGACAATGGCAAAAAGTTAATAGATGTTATAGAAATGGCAGACAATGTTAATGGAATTGAAAGAATCCGTTTAGGTTCCCTTGATCCGGAAGTTGTAACAGAGGATTTTGTGGAAAGACTGGGCAAGGTTAAAAAGATTTGTCCGCATTTTCATTTTTCACTTCAAAGCGGATGCGACAAAACATTAAAAGCCATGAATCGACATTATACTTCAGATGAATACTATGAAAAGTGTCAGTTAATTAGAAAGTATATTGATAATCCTGCTTTTACAACAGATGTTATTGTGGGATTTCCGGGAGAAACCGAGGAAGACTACATTAGTTCAAGAGAGTTTGTAAAGAAGGTTAAGTTTGCAGAATTACATGTTTTTAAATATTCAAAGAGAGATGGCACTGTGGCAGCAAAAATGCCAAATCAGATAGATGAAAAAATAAAAACATTAAGAAGTGAAGACTTAATCAAAACAGGAGAAGAACTTACAAAAGAATTTAGACAGGCTAAAATAGGTCAAGATACCACAGTATTGTTTGAAGAAAAAATCCTACTGGATAACAAGGAATATTGGGTTGGACATACAGTTGATTATATTAAAATTGCAGTGCCCGAAAAGGAAAATCTTGAAGGACAAATACGAAAAGTAAATGTTAAAGATTTTTTAACTAATGAAATAATGCTTGCCACTATGTAAGTTTTATATTAAAATTAGTGATAAAGAAAGCCTACTTGATAGGTAGAAAAAGGACGTGATAAGATGAGCGATTTAGGAAATACACAATTTTTCAGAGTTCCACAGGAACAGAAATTAGGAGTAGAGGAGATTCTCGAAAAGGTTTATGAAGCCTTAGCTGAAAAAGGATATAATCCTGTAAATCAGATTGTTGGTTATATTATGTCAGGGGATCCAACTTACATAACAAGCTATAAGAATGCAAGAAGCCTGATTATGAAAGTGGAACGTGATGAACTTATTGAAGAAACAGTAAAGTATTACATTAACCATAAGTTGAAATAAAGGTGGTATAAAACAGCATAAGAATAACATAAAATTAAACTTATCAGGCGGAAATATGGGAAAGCGATTAATTAAGATGTGGTTTTGGAATGGTATTATAGCTAACATTGTAAGCAATAATCCTATTGAAATCACGAATATCCCGGCTGATAAGTTTTTGATGCTTTTATATACCACAGTATAAAAATCAAAATGGAAAATAAAATGGAAAATGGAATGAGAATTTTAGGACTTGATTTTGGCTCTAAGACGGTTGGAGTTGCAGTTACGGATCCTTTAGGATATACAGCTCAGGGAGTTGAGATTATAAGAAGGGATTCTCCAAACAAGTTACGAAAGACATTAGCAAGAATAGAGCAGTTAGTAGAACAATACAATATAGAGAAGATTGTACTTGGTTATCCTGTCATGCTTAGTGGTACGGAAGGTGAAAGAGTTAAAAAGACCAAAGAGTTTGGCGCAATGCTTGAGAGAAGAACAGGTCTTGAAATAGTCTTTCAGGATGAAAGACTTACAACTGTGGAAGCCTACGAGATTATGGATGAAGCAGGCATAAAGAAACAGGACAGGTATAAGTATGTGGATCAGATTGCGGCCACAATTATTTTGGAAGATTATATTAATAGGATTGAAAAGAACACATAAGATTAAAAAGATATAGCTATTATTATAACGATAGGAACTGTGTAGTAAATAGGATTAAAGAATATGGAGAGATTTATTTAATGGAAGAAAAGATTGTTTTAACAGATGATGAAGGTAATGAAGTTGAAATGTACGTTGTTGAAGAAACAAGAATTAACAACGTTAACTATATCCTTGTAACAGAGGAAGGGGATGAAGAGGAAGAAATTGCACATATTTTAAAAGATGTATCAGATGAAAATGATGAAGAAGCAATATATGAGATGGTAGAAGATGATTCTGAATTAGATTATATCGGAAGAATTTTTTCAGAACTGCTTGAAGATATTGATATAGAGCGATAAAATAGAAAAATATTAAGTAAAATCGTTTCAATCATAGAAAATGTGATAGTTTGTAAATATGGGGATGACTATGTGTTTAGAGAATTGTGATGATTTTATAGTTAGCAAGGTATTATGAGTATAAGAAAAGAAGAACGTGAATAGAGATTTAGGAGGAAAAATAAAAAATATGAGTGATAGTTCAAGAATAAAGGTTATTCCATTGGGAGGACTGGAACAGATCGGAATGAACATGACTGCATTTGAGTATAATAACGGAATTATTGTAGTTGACTGCGGTTTGTCATTTCCTGATGATGAAATGTTAGGAATTGACTGTGTAATACCTGATATTACATTTTTACTTGAAAATAAAGATAAGGTTAAAGGGTTCGTTATAACACATGGTCACGAGGACCACATTGGTGCTCTGCCATATGTTTTAAAAGAGATTAACGTACCTATTTATGCAACAAAGTTAACAATGGGCATTATTGAAGGAAAGCTTTCAGAGCATGACCTTTTAAGTGTTGTAAAGCGTAAGGTTGTTAAGTTTGGACAAAGCATACATTTAGGTGACTTCAGAATTGAATTTATTAGAACTAACCATAGTATTGCAGATGCAGCAGCACTTGCAATCCACACACCTGTAGGTGTAATTGTTCATACAGGTGACTTTAAGGTAGACTACACACCGGTTTTTGGTGATGCAATTAACTTATGCAGATTTAGCGAATTAGGAAAGAAAGGTGTTTTGGCCTTAATGTGTGACAGTACTAACGTATTAAGACCGGGATTTACACCATCTGAAAGAAAGGTAGGAAAGACTTTCGACCATATTTTTTCAGAAAATACTAAAAGCAGAATTATTATTGCCACATTTGCATCTAATGTGGACAGAGTACAGCAGATTATTAACACAGCCTGCAAATATAACAGAAAGGTTATAGTTGAAGGCCGTAGTATGGTAAATATTATTTCTGTTGCAAGAGAGATGGATTATCTTAAGATTCCTGACAATACATTAATTAGCATTGAAGAAATGAAGAATTATACAGATGATCAGCTTGTACTTATTACAACAGGAAGTCAGGGTGAATCAATGGCAGCCCTTTCAAGAATGGCTGCATCAATTCACAGAAAGGTACAGATTAAACCGGGAGATACAATTGTATTTAGTTCAACACCAATTCCGGGAAATGAGAAAGCTGTATCAAAGGTTATTAATGAACTTTATATGAAGGGCGCAAATGTTATTTTTAATGAAACTCACGTTTCAGGACATGCGTGTCAGGAAGAAATTAAGTTAATGTATTCATTAATTAAACCTAAGTATTCTATACCTGTTCATGGTGAATACAGACATTTAATGGAACATGGAAAGTTAGCACAGTCAATGGGTATTCCTAAGAAGAATGTTTTTCTTATGGAATCAGGTGATGTGTTAAGTATTGGAAAAGAAGATGCCAAGGTAGTAGGAAAGGTTCCTGCAGGTTCAGTTCTTGTGGACGGACTTGGAGTAGGTGACGTAGGAAATATTGTTTTACGTGACAGACAGAACCTTGCTGAAAACGGAATTATAATAGTAGTATTAACACTTGAAAAATACACAAATCAGATATTGGCAGGACCTGACATTGTAACAAGAGGATTTGTTTATGTTAGGGAATCAGAGAACTTAATCGAAAATGCAAAAGTTGTGGTAACTGAGGCATTGGAAGAATGTTTAAGCAGAAGAAATGCTGACTGGGGCAAGATTAAGATGGTAGTAAAAGACAGCCTTGGTGAATATATTTGGAAAACAATGAAGAGAAATCCTATGATTTTACCAATTATCATGGAAGTTGAGTAATAAAGAACATCGCTTTGTAAGTGAGTGAAATGGAGATTTACATGGATAATAGAAAGACCTCACAGGGATTTGCAAAATTTTCAATAAAAACATTGGTTTATGTTGTAATGATAGTTGTTGCCATTGTCTGTGCCACAACGGCATATAGTTTTGGCTCACAGATTTTTAGCAATGAAGGTGTGGATCCAAAGCCGGGAACAGATATGACATTTACTGTTGATGAGGGAACTTCAATAGAAAGTTTTGGAAAAACATTAGAGGAGTTTAATGTTATAAAAAGTTCAAGAGTTTTTACGGTTCAGTCATATCTTTATGAAGTAAGAAAAATAAAGGCAGGAACATATTCTTTTAATACATCTCAGAGCAATGAGGAGATTTTTAAGATTATAAATGCCGGTCCGGAAGAGGACAAGAAAGAAACGGAAACAACTACGAAATCAAAGGGAGAATAGTGTGATAGTAGATGAGAGAATAGTCACTTACATGCATTCACTTGAAAAACCAAATAATAATGTGTTGGAAGAAATTGAACAGCAGGCTCATATTGACGGAGTTCCGATTATCCGAAAGGAAATGGAAAGCTTCTTGAGAGTAATGCTTACAATAACAAAACCAAAAAGAATTTTAGAGCTGGGTACTGCAGTTGGGTACTCAGCCATTTTAATGAGTGAAGCAATTGAAAAGGACGCAAGTATTATAACAATTGAAAACTACGAAAAGAGAATTGTTCAGGCAAGGGATAATTTCAAAAAAGCAGATAAGGAAGATGTTATTACAATGCTTGAAGGAGATGCCATGGAAATTATGCCCGGCCTTGAAGGAGACAGCTTTGACTTTGTTTTTATGGATGCGGCAAAGGCACAGTATATTCATTTTCTACCTGAAGTTATGCGCTTAATGAAGAAGGGGGCTGTTCTTATAACAGACAATGTTTTGCAGGAAGGGGATATTATCCAGTCTAAGTACGTTGTGAGAAGACGTGACAGAACAATTCACAAGCGTATGCGTGAATATTTGGAAGTAGTAAAGAATCATCCTGAACTTGAAACAACTATTGTTCCAATAGGTGATGGAATAACAATATCAGTGAAGAAATAATATTTGAAAAAAGATATTATATACAAGATACTATTTTGATAGATGAATAATGAGGAAAGGATTTAAAGATGAAAAAACCTGAATTATTAGTTCCTGCAAGCAGTTTGGAAGTTTTAAAAACTGCTGTGAGATATGGAGCAGATGCTGTATATATAGGTGGTGAAGTTTTTGGCTTAAGAGCAAAAGCTAAAAATTTTTCATTGGAAGAGATGAAAGAAGGGGTGGAATTTGCCCACAGATATAACGTAAAAGTGTATGTTACAGCCAATATTTTGGCTCATAACAGTGATATTGAACCGGTTAAGGCATATTTCAATGACTTGAAAAAAGTAAAGCCGGATGCGCTTATTATTGCTGATCCTGCTATTTTTACAATTGCAAAGGAAATGTTGCCTGACATGGAACTTCATATAAGCACGCAGGCTAACAATACTAACTATGGAACATACAATTTCTGGCATTCACTAGGTGCAAAGAGAGTTGTGTCAGCAAGAGAACTTTCAATTAGCGAAATAAAAGATATTAGAAATCATATTCCGGATGATTTGGAAATTGAAACTTTTGTACATGGTGCAATGTGTATTTCATATTCAGGAAGATGCCTTTTAAGTAGTTTTATGGCGGGAAGAGATGCAAATAAAGGTGCCTGCACTCATCCTTGCAGATGGAAATATGCAGTAGTGGAAGAATCAAGACCGGGCCAATATATGCCTGTAGAAGAAAATGAGCGTGGAACATACATTTTCAACTCAAAGGATTTATGCATGATTGACCATATTCCTGAACTTGTGGACGCAGGAATTGACAGCTTCAAAATAGAAGGAAGAATGAAGACAGCTCTTTATGTGGCAACAGTTGCCAGAACATACAGAATGGCAATTGATGATTATTTTGAAAATCCAAAGAAGTACGAAGAAAACATTCCAAAATACAAAACACTAATTTCACAGTGTACTTACAGACAGTATACAACAGGATTTTTCTTTGGAAAACCTGATGAAACAACACAGATATATGATTGTAACGTTTATGAACGAGATTATGTATATCTTGGAATATCAGGGGAACCTTTGGAAGATGGAAGTTTTGTAATTGAGCAGAAAAACAAATTCTGCGTAGGTGATAAAATCGAAATAATGAAAGCTGACGGAAGAGATATTGAAGCTAATGTAATATCGATTACAGATCAGGATGGAGTGGCAATGGAAAGTTGTCCGCATCCAAAGCAGATTATTACAATAAAGCTTGACCAGGTACCGGAGGCCGGAGACATACTTAGAATGAAAGCAGAATAAATGTTAATATAAAAAGACTTGGAGAGAACTTAGATAAGTAACTTTTCAAGTTTTTTTCTTTTTAGAGTACAGGCACAAAGAAGTCAGGTAAAGCATAAACTAGATTAAGTATGTCGAAAGGTATCCGGCTTGAAAACTTTTTTGGAACCTCTTACCCCTGATGAAGAAAAGATTTATATCGAAAAAATGAGGCTTGGGGATAAAAAAGCTAAGGACATACTGATTGAGAGGAATTTAAGACTTGTTGCCCATGTTGTAAAAAAATATTATGATGAGAACAGGGAAAACCAGGATCTTATTTCCATTGGAATAGTTGGACTTATAAAAGCTGTTAACACATATAATCCTGACAAGGGGAATCGCCTTGTAACTTACGCTGCAAAGTGTATAGAAAACGAACTTCTAATGATGCTTAGAGCGGAAAAAAAGAGAAGCAAGGATGTGTCATTAAACGAGCCTATTGGAACGGACAAAGAGGGAAATACCATAAGCCTTATAGACGTGGTTGAAAATGATGAAATGGATACGCTTGAACAAATAGAAAAAGCCGAGAATATCAGCCTTGTTCAGAAATATGTGGCACAGATTTTAAATGAAAGAGAAAAAGAAATAATTGTCTGGAGATACGGATTGGATGGCAAGAAGCCAATGACTCAGAAAAAGGTTGGGGAAAAACTTGGCATATCAAGAAGCTATGTAAGCAGAATAGAAAAAAGAGCTTTAGAAAAATTAAAAAAAGCTCTTGATAATTCATATAGAATGTGATAAAACTACATTACAAATGAAACACTTAAAACAAAATGCAACATAAACTGGCTTCAGAAATAAAGAAAAATAGTCAGAAAATATGTTAGATTTTGTTAAAAAACAAAACTAAATATATAATCAAAATACTAAAGGAAAGCGGGGGACTTATATGGTATGTAAGATAAAATGTGCCGCAATAACCGGAATTGACACCCAACCTGTTATTGTGGAAACAGACGTATGTAATGGCCTGCCATCTTTTGATATGGTAGGCCTTTTAGCATCCAATATTAAAGAATCCAGAGAACGTGTTAGAACAGCAATTAAGAATTCAGGTTTTATGATACCGCCTAAGCGAATTACAATAAATTTTTCGCCGGCTAATATTAGAAAGACGGGAACCTATTTTGACCTGCCTGTGGCAGTATCCATACTTATGTCAATGGGACTGATTAACTGCACAGTAGATGACAAAATGTTCATAGGAGAATTAAGCCTTAACGGGGACATTGTAAAGATTAACGGAGTGTTGCCACTGGCGCTGTCAGCGATGGAACAGGGAATTAAGAAGTGCTATGTTCCAATTGAAAACGTAGGCGAATGTGATTTTATAAAAGACTTGGAAATAATCGGGGTAGAGAATCTTAATCAACTGGTAATGATTTTGGCAACTAATATGAAACCGCCTGAAATAAAAATCATTCCACAGGAAACAGAAGATTACAAATACGATTTTAAAAATATAAAAGGACAGATTCAGGCAAGGAAAGCATCGGAAATAGCGGCGGCAGGAATGCATAATATGTTAATGATGGGAAGTCCGGGAGTAGGAAAATCCATTATAGCAAAAACAATGCCATCCATACTTCCTGACATGACATTGGAAGAACAAATAGAAATATCAAAAATACAAAGTGTGGCAGGAAATCTTTCAGGAAGCCTTGTGAAGACCAGACCTGTGAGAAGTCCACATCACACGGCAACAGTTTCGGCAATGATTGGAGGTGGATTTAATCCTAAACCCGGGGAGATTACACAGGCGCACGGGGGAATACTGTTTCTTGACGAATTGCCTGAATTTTCAAGGCAGGTAATTGAAACATTAAGACAACCATTGGAGGATGAGAAGATTATTGTGTCCCGAAGCGGAGGAACATATGAATTTCCGGCTAAATTTATTTTGATAGGGGCAATGAATCCCTGCAAATGTGGTTACTACCCTGACATGAACAAATGTACTTGCACAGAGCAGGAAGTAAAGAAATACATGGAAAAAATAAGCGGTCCGCTAATAGACCGAATAGACTTGTGCGTGCATATGAATCAGGTTACATATTTTCAATTGGAAAAAGAAGAACAGCCGGAAGATTCTTTAACCATCAAAGAAAGAGTAAATAGGGCTGTTCAGATTCAGCGTGAAAGGTATGCCAATGAGAAGTTTAAGTTTAACAGTCAGCTTTCAGGCGAAAACATAAAGAAATACTGCAAGCTTAACAAAGAAGAACAGCATTTAATGGAAAAAATATATACTACAATGGATTTAAGTATAAGAGCTTATGACAAAATCATAAAAGTGGCTAGAACAATAGCAGATTTAAAACAACACGAAAAAATACAACAGGGGGATATAGCTGAGGCTGTAAGTTACAGACCGGTGCTTTTCAAATAAATATGGATAATACAAATAAAAACATAAATAAAAATTCAAATACAAATGAAAATAAAAAAATAAACAATAAAAGAGGCAGTGAATACAAAGAACAGCTGGAAAAATTAAAGGACAAAAACTACATAAAGGAATTAGAAAAACAGGGCATAAAAGTTGTATCAGTAAATGACAGGGATTACCCGGCTAAGTTGTTGCCTTATGATCATAGACCGGAATATTTATTTTATAAAGGAAGACTGCCTGACAGGGACAAGCCTGTAGTGGCAATGGTAGGGGCAAGAGCGTGCTCTAATTATGGAAGAAAAATGGCAAGAGCATTGGCAAGAGAGCTGTCGGAAAACGGAGTTCAGATTATAAGCGGAATGGCAAGAGGCATAGACACTTATAGTCAGATAGGAGCTTTGGAAGGTGGAACGCCAACATTTGCAGTACTTGGAAGTGGTGTGGATGTTTGCTATCCAACAGAAAATATAGAACTTTATAATGATATTTTAAAAAATGGTGGAATAATTTCTGAGTATCCTCCGGGGGCAGGACCAATAGCCTGGCATTTTCTTCTTAGAAATAGAATTATAAGCGGACTTTCGGACAAGGTTATAGTAGTTGAGGCAAGAGAGAAAAGTGGTTCCCTGATTACCGTAGAATGGGCATTGGAACAGGGGAAAGACGTAATGGCAGTACCGGGTAGAGTGGGCGAGAAATTAAGCGATGGATGCAACTGTCTCATAAGGGCAGGAGCAGGCATAATTACAGGTGCTAACGACGTGCTAAATGACATACAATATAGTGGTTCAAAAAACGAAAATGAGAAAAAACAAAAAGAAAAAAGTCTTGAAAAAGATTTAGCCTTGTTGTATAGTGGGTTACGTTTACAGCCGAAAAATATTTATGAACTGATGAATGAAACAGGTTTTAAGTATGAAGAACTTACAGGTATGCTGCTAAAACTTCAGTTAATGGGACTGGTAGAGCAGCCATCAGAAAATTATTATTCAAAGGCTTAACGACAACAGCGAAAATATTTTAAGGAGATGTTTATGGCAAAATATCTTGTGATTGTGGAATCACCGGCTAAAGTTAAGACTATTAAAAAGTTTTTGGGCTCTAACTATGAAGTAGTTGCTTCAAATGGACACGTTAGAGATCTTCCTAAAAGTACAATGGGAATAGACATGGAAAATGACTACGAACCAAAGTACATTACAATTAGGGGAAAGGGAGACAAGTTGGCAGAACTTCGTCGCTATGCAAAAAAAGCAGACAAAGTATATTTGGCAACTGACCCGGACCGTGAGGGAGAAGCAATTTCATGGCACTTATCAATAGCCTTGAAATTAGATCCAAAGAAGACTTACAGAATTACTTTTAATGAAATTACAAAGCAGGCAGTAAAAGAGTCATTAAAACATCCAAGAGATATAGAAATGGGATTAGTTGATGCCCAGCAGGCAAGAAGAGTATTAGACAGAATGGTGGGATATAGCATTAGTCCGCTATTATGGATGAAGATTAAAAGAGGTTTAAGTGCAGGACGAGTTCAGTCTGTAGCATTAAAAATGCTCTGTGACAGAGAAGATGAAATAAACGCATTTATTCCAAAAGAATATTGGGATATGGATGCAGTATTAAAGCACAAAAATAAAGAATTTACAGTAAGCTTTTATGGTGACAACAAGGGTAAATTAGAAATTACCGGAAAAGAACAGTTAGACGGAATTGTTAAGGAATTAAAAGACAGTGAGTTTACTGTTAAGGACATTAAAAAGGGAAGCAGAACAAGAAAAGCACCTATACCTTTTACAACAAGTACATTGCAGCAGGAAGCTTCAAAGGCGCTTAACTTCTCAACACAGAAGACAATGAGAATAGCTCAGCAGTTGTATGAGGGTGTTGACATTAAGGGCAGAGGAACAATAGGTCTTATAACATATTTGAGAACTGATTCCACAAGAGTATCAGAAACAGCAGAAGTTCAGGTAAAGGAATTTATCGAAAGCAAATATGGCGATTCATATATGGCTAAAGAGATTAACTCAAAGAAGTCAAACAAGAAGATTCAGGATGCTCACGAAGCAATCAGACCTACAGATGTAAACTTAATGCCTGAAGAAGTAAAAGACCAGCTTCCAAGAGATTTATTTAGATTATATCAGCTTATCTGGAGAAGATTTGTTGCAAGCCGTATGGAAAATTCAGTTTACGAAACAACTAACGTAAAAGTTAATGCAGGAAAGTATATTTTTAATGCATCAACATCAAAACTTGATTTTGACGGTTTTATGAAAGTCTATACAGACAGTGATAATGAGAAAGTTGTTACAAACAACACCATTGCAAAGCTTGAAAAAGATTCAAAACTTGAATTTGAAAAGTTTGAAGAAAATCAGCACTTTACACAGCCACCTGCACATTTTACGGAAGCAGCACTTGTAAAGGCAATGGAAGAACAGGGTATTGGACGACCAAGCACTTATGCTCCGACTATTACAACAATTATTGCAAGACGTTATGTAACAAGAGAAAAGAAAAATCTTTATGTTACAGAGTTAGGTGAAGCAGTAAACAATGTAATGAAAACAGAGTTTAGTGTTATTGTAGACACACAGTTTACAGCTAACATGGAATCACTTCTTGATGCAGTTGAAGAAGGTACAATAGAATGGAAGACAGTTATCAGAAACTTCTATCCTGACTTAAAAGAACAGGTAGAAAATGCTGAAAAGAACTTAGAAAAGATTGACATTGCAGATGAAGAATCTGATGAAATCTGTGAAGAATGTGGAAGACGTATGGTAATTAAATACGGCCCACATGGTAAGTTTCTTGCCTGTCCGGGATTTCCTGAATGTAGAAATACAAAACCATACTTAGAAAAGATTGGTGTTCCTTGTCCAAAGTGTGGAAAGGATGTATTACTTAAGAAAACCAAGAAGGGCAGAAGATATTATGGTTGTATAGATAACCCTGAATGTGATTTTATGTCATGGCAGAAACCTTCTGCAGAAAAGTGTCCACAGTGTGGAGGCTATATGGTTGAAAAAGGTAACAAGCTTGCATGTGCAGATCCACAGTGTGGTTATGTTACAGAACTTAAGAAAGAAAAGCAGGCTAACTAAAAAACAATATGACAACATAGCAAAAGAATGTTGTGGAAAAATTGTGTGAAAGTCTGAATGAGAATTTTATAAAAAACATAATTTATACGAAAGAAAGCAGTTGCATACTGCTTTTTTTTGTGTTATGATATTTGAGTTGCATTAAGCACATCTGTGGAGAGTCAGACCGGTGCCCACGCTCGGGGTTGTCTGATTTGGTGAAGCAGATGGAAGGCATGATATATGCCGGGTTAACAACCGGAACAGTATCAATAATTAATTTAAAAAAACCAGGAGGTATAAGAATGAGCGTTATTTCAATGAAACAGTTATTAGAAGCAGGTGTTCATTTCGGACATCAGACAAGAAGATGGAACCCTAAAATGGCAGAATACATCTACACAGAAAGAAATGGTATCTACATCATCGACTTACAGAAGTCAGTAGGTAAAGTAGATGAAGCTTACAAGGCAGTTTCAGATATCGCAGCAGAAGGCGGTACAATTCTTTTCGTTGGTACAAAGAAACAGGCTCAGGAAGCTGTTCAGACAGAAGCTGAAAGATGTGGAATGTACTACGTTAACGAAAGATGGCTTGGAGGTATGCTTACAAACTTCAAGACTATCCAGTCAAGAATTAAGAGATTAAAAGACATCGAAAAGATGGCAGAAGATGGAACATTTGATGTTCTTCCTAAGAAAGAAGTTGTTAACATCAAGAAGGAATGGGACAAGCTTGAAAAGAACCTTGGCGGTATCAAGGATATGAAGAGAATCCCAGATGCTATCTTTGTAGTAGATCCTAAGAAGGAAAAAATCTGTGTTCAGGAAGCACATTCACTTGGAATTACATTAATCGGTATTGCAGATACAAACTGTGACCCAGAAGAATTAGACTATGTTATCCCAGGTAACGATGATGCTATCAGAGCAGTAAAACTTATCGTTTCTAAGATGGCTGATGCTGTTATCGAAGCAAACCAGGGTGAAGAAATGGTAGCTGAAGATGCAGCTGAAGAAGCAACAGAAGAATAAGATATAGTTTTTAGGAGGATATAATTATGACAATCACAGCAGCAATGGTAAAAGAATTAAGAGAATTAACAGGCGCTGGTGTTATGGCTTGTAAGAAAGCTTTAGTAGAAACAGATGGAGATCAGGAAGCAGCTATCGAAATCTTAAGAAAAAAAGGCGAAGCTACAGCAGTTAAGAAATCAGGAAGAATTGCAGCAGAAGGTGTTGTATTTACAGCAGTAAAAGACGGCAAGGCAGCAATCGTTGAAGTTAACTCAGAAACAGACTTCGTTGCTAAGAACGAAAAATTCCAGACATTCGTATCAAACGTTGCAAATCAGATTCTTGATTCTGATGCAGCAGACATGGACGCATTCATGGCTGAACCATGGGCACTTGATACAACAAAGACAGTTAAAGACGAATTAGTTTCACAGATCGCAGTAATCGGTGAAAACATGAATATCAGAAGATTCAAGAAGATTGAATCAGACGGAGTTCTTGCTTCATACATCCACGCTGGTGGAAAGATTGGTGTATTAGTTGACGCTGATGCTCCAGCAAACGATACAGTTGTAGCAGCAATTAAGACAGTAGCTATGCAGATTGCAGCTATGAGCCCTCAGTACGTTAGCAGAGAAGACATCTCAGATGAAGAACTTGCTAAGATGAGAGAAATCACAATTGACAGTGCTTTAAATGATGTATCATCACTTCCAAAGCCAATCCAGAAGGATATCTTCGCTGAAGCATTTGCTTCAGATGCATTAAATGCTGAAGACAAGGCTGTATTAGAAGAAAAGCAGAATGACAAGTATTTATTCAACTTCCTTTCAAAAGAAGCAATCGCTGCATTAGCTGCAATTGCAATGAGCAAGAAGGAAGCAATTATGGATAACAAGATTTTCAACGGCTTAGTTGAAGGTCGTATTTCAAAGCAGTTAAAAGAAGTATGTCTTCTTGATCAGACATACGTTATGGCTGCAGACGGAAAGCAGACAGTAAAAGCATACTTAGCTGAAGTTTCAAAAGAAGTTGGTGCTACAGTTGCACTTAAGAGCTTTGTAAGATTTGAAACAGGCGAAGGTATTGAAAAGAAAGAAGAAGACTTCGCTGCAGAAGTTGCAAAACAGATGCAGTAAATCATAAGTTATCATAACTTGATTTTATAAAAAAGAATTCTATTTTATAATGGGTGAAAACCCACATTATAGAGGAGAAAATCCCTTAAATGTACTATTTTTAGTATGTTTGAGGGATTTTTTTTGCTTTCTGAATCCTGAAAATTAAAAATATCTTAAATTCATAAAATATCATAAATTATCACGTCTTATCGTAGAATTTTGGTTTATTTTGGTTTGATTTGGGAAAATTTTGGTTCAACCAAATTAGATACGAAGTCTTCCTGTTTCTTTAGTAAGACGAAAATGTAACAGAATAATCAGAGCCGATATGAGTTTTCATTCTAAAAAATGTATAAGGAGGAAGAAAGAAATGTGTAAGGTAATTGCAATAGCAAACCAGAATGGTGGAGTAGGAAAAACAACCACAACAGTTAATTTAGGTATTGGATTAGCAAGAAAGGGGAAGAGCAATATGGTTTTGCATTGATGAAGTGTATGTTCTTTTAAATTCACCGTTCAGTGCAGAATATCTACGCCAGATGTGGAAAAAGGTAAGAAAGCAGGGAGGAATTTGCACAGGAATAACACAGAACATAGTGGACCTTCTTATTAGTGAAACGAGTACAACAATGCTTTCAAACTCTGCATTCATACTACTTTTAAATCAGTCAAGCAAGGACATAGAAAAGATAGTGGAGTCACTGGAAATATCAGAAGAGCAGCTTAACTATGTGATAGATTCACCGTCAGGATGCGGATTGATAAAATGCGGAAGCAGAATGGTACCGTTTGACAATGTGATAACAAAAGACAGTGAACTTTACAGACTTTATAATACAAATATGTATGAGAAGATGGAAAGGCTGGAGAAAGAAAAACAGTAATTGAATAAGGGGAGGTGGGTGTGGTAGAATTAAAAAATAAAAAGTTTGAAAATTTTAGTTTTTAGAGCTAAATAAATCGGAATTTAACGCTTGAAAAAAGGAGAAATAAACATGGCAAAGAAAGAAGAAAGATTTGAAGTTACATTTAGAGACGGAAGTCAACTTAAGGATGAAGGAGTTCGCCAAATCCTTGTAGATAAGGAGACTGGGGTTAACTATCTTTGTTGGAAATCTGGATATGGAGCGGCTATTACACCTCTTCTGGATTCAGAAGGAAAAGTCATAGTTACAAAGTAAAATCGAAAGTTGGAGGATACACGCATGAAAATTGTAATCATTAATGGAAGTGCCAGAAAAGGAAACACGCTGACAGCAATCAATGCATTTATAAAAGGAGCGTCAGAAAAGAATGAAATTGAAATCATTGAACCCGACAAACTCAACATTGCACCATGCAAGGGATGTGGTGTCTGTCAATGCTCTAAGGGATGCGTCGATAAGGATGATACAAATCCCACAATTGATAAAATTGCTGCCGCAGATATGATTCTTTTTGCTACGCCAGTTTATTGGTGGGGAATGTCAGCACAATTGAAATTAGTCATTGATAAGTGCTACTGCCGTGGATTGCAGTTAAAAAATAAAAAAGTGGGCACGATTGTTGTAGGTGGTTCTCCCGTAGACAGTATCCAGTATGAGCTGATTGATAAGCAGTTTGACTGTATGGCAAAATATCTTTCATGGGACATGCTTTTCAATAAATCATATTATGCAACAGCCAGAGATGAACTTGAAAAAAATAAGAATTCCATGAACGAACTTGAGAAAATCGGAAAAAATTTATAAAGTACACTCCAAATTCCAGTTTGTCGTAATGAACGCTAAAAAACATCGATTGTGAGGGGAAAATATGCTATTAGTAATTGAGAGTATTGTATTATGTTTGATTTTTACATTGATGGTTTACATCATGTCGAGAAAACCGATTAAGACTCCATATAACTACCCACCAAAGATACAGGAGAGGGTAAGAGAACTGGATGAATACAAGGATTAAATACCAACACAGGAAAATAAGATTGTCGCAAAGTGCATAGCATCTGTGTTGTTTGTAATCATTCTTAGTTTGATCCTTTGCTTTGTAAACGGATACACTACATTTGCTGAAGGTTTTGGATATGGATTCCTATTATGGACCATAGTTAATGCATACGATGCAATAGTACTTGATATAATATGGTTTTGCCATGATCCTTACTTTGTTTTCAAGGGGACAGAGGATATGGTCAAAGAGTATAGAGATTATTGGTTTCACATAAAGGGATTTTTTATTGGTGATGCATTGGCTCTTGTTGTTTGCGCAATGGCAGGACTTGTGATTCAATTTGTGCTTCCGTAAATTATGATTTAAACTTTCTCCCACGAGAAGAATGACAAATAGAAAAAATTATGTCACATTAGGACTATAAGAAAGATTAAATGCGGTGGACAAATCCATCGGGAAAGAAAAAAGATTATGTTTAGATTCAATTTTGCAAACTACTATAGCTATCAGTACGAACAGCAGCTCGTTCAGGAATATGAACAGAGTTTAGTTTGTGTGCACTCCAAAACGGTAAGCAAAATGCGAAAACGAACATGATTGCTATAGATGTCATTGTGGCAAAAACAAAAATTCGATTTTCATTAACCGCTTATCTTTTTGGAAGATAGGTGGTATTTTTTATGCAAAAAAAGTAAGCATTTTATGCCACCGGAGAATTGATTAGCAAGTTTGAATGGAGGAAATAAAGATGTTTACATTACCCACAATAGATACAGTTGGTACAGGAATAAGAATCATGGATTTAAGAAAGAAAGCAGGATTATCTGTCAAAGATTTACAGATGATGCTTGGATTTGCAACTCCAAATGCAATATACAAATGGCAGAATGGTGCTGCAATGCCAACACTGGATAATTTTATCGTGTTGGCAACAATATTTAACGTACCTATTGACGACATTATAGTTATTGATAATAAAACGAACATGCAAATAGGTGCATGAAAAAATGTAGATTCAGATAAATGAGTCTGTGCAAGGTCCCCTAGTCTAAAGGTTAGGGCGCAGCCCTTTCAAGGCTGAGATGCTCGGTTCGAGTCCCTCTCTTTCCGTTGCTACTAAAAAAGAAAAATATATTTAGATTTTGCAGAGTCAGACGGATTGTTTGGCTCCTTTTTGTTGTCATCATGACAGCAAAAAAGCTACTTTTAGTATGTGAATAAAAGCCCATAATAACGTTTGTTATAATAAATTATATATGGTAAAACCATACATGATTTAAGATATATGATTTCACCATATTTTATGTATGGAAATTTGGGGGTATCGCTTCTTGAAAAAAAGATGTAGTATGAAGATAAGCCGATAATAAATAAACAGGAGAAAGCGATGTTTAAGGTTGAAGATAATAAGAAAAAGACAGGAAAATATCTGAAAAAATTAATATTAGATAAGTATAAATCTCAGAGACAATTTTGCAAGGCGTTTCTTGAGATGCGCGATGGTAAAGTAGATGAAGCATTACTAGAAAAATTCACCACTAAAATATCTGCAATAACAAGAGGAGAGGGAACAGTTCAGACTTATGATCTCCCAATATTCTGTGAACTTCTAGACGTGTCCTGTGAACAGATTCTTAGTGCCGGTAAATGTTATAAGCCGGTAAAAAGTCATATTACAAATTATGAAGTGGCATTCTCAAAGGATAAAAAAGTCTGGGAATCATATATGAACCGAGAGGATAAACTGTTTTTAAATTATGATGAATATGGTAAATCTGTGGTTGATTATGCTCTCGAATTTCATAACTATGATTTCATTAAGTATCTGATGAAAACAGGGCATCTTAATTTTGTGGATAATAGTAAGTGGGAGAGAGGGTTTAATTTTGGTCTGTCGACTGATATTAAAAGACGAGAGATTGGATATAACGATATTTGGCCGATAGCTCACAGATTAGGAGTACCTGAAAGCTTAGTATATGAAGAACGATTAAGAACAAAAGCTATAACGTTAGCTATCGAAAATCATGATTATGAATGTTTGGAAGAATTAAATGCAAGAGTCAATCCGGCAATATATAACTTGACTATATTCGATAACCGTGGGGAGAGGTTAGAAGAACAAAGGGATGATGAGTTGATTGAAACGATAGCAAATGCGGATGAAAAAATAATTGAATATTATACAGAAGAATTCGTAATTGAGGACATTCATAAAAGAGAACACACTTTTATGTTTCCGTATTTGAATAGAGTTGTTGCAATTATGATTAAAAATAAAAATCCAATGGTTGGAAGTGTATTAGATAAAGCTATTAAGCATAACAGGGATGCTTTGGAGCAATTGAAACAGCAATTAGACGAATATACAGATATTCTTTATCGAGAAAGAACGATTATGTTTAACGATAAGGATGACGACGAGTTAATCAAAGAATATAAAGAACAATGTCATCGTGAGGCTGAGTATTGGGCTAAGCAGGGATTATATTATAAAGAAGATGATGGAATGCTTTCTTATCATTACAGTACGGATAAAGGAAAAATTGAAGGAATGCTAACTAATATTATCTCGGTGGGTTGTAAACCAAAGGACACTGAAATTGCTGAAAAGATAAACGAATTAAATGGATTGGTAAAAAATATTATTGAGTTAGGTAAACATGAATAGGAAAAACGAGCGCAGGAGGTGGAACGGCATGAGTATTTTTGATTTAGAAGATGGCGATTTTATTTTTGGAAGCGGAGATACTGGATTTGATTCAGATGGTCATATGATGAACAGAATGTCTGATAATATGGCTTTTGATCTGGACACAGGAGAAATACATATGGTGTCAGGCTGGGATGATGACGATGAAGATGATTGGTAAAAGAAAACTAACGTATGGTTAGGGGGCTGTAAAAAAAGTCCTTAATTAGCAGAGATGCATTGGCTGTTGCCAATGCATCTCTGTTTCTTATGTTAATTTATAATTATCGTCGATTTTTAGGGTACTTTAATAAGCCCTATGTTAATAAGAGCTTTTTTCGATATATTCAGTTACCGATAGTCAGGCAATAAGCTTCAATCTATTACGTATATTATGATATTTATAAAGATTAAAAGCACAGGCAGTCAGCGTTAATTCCAAATTTACGTTTTCCATGCCTCTTCTGAATAGTCTTTTATAATATCTGTCCCATTTAATAACACCAAATGTCCGCACCCTCGACTCATTTCAGAATTTGTTTCTCAGCTTTCGGTATTCTCTCGGCGAATATCCTTTCAGCTTGTGAAAAAGCCGGCTGAAATAAAGCTGGTTATCATATCCGACAATCTTAGAAATCTCATTGATGGAATAAGTTGTTGTTTCAAGTAACATCTGAGCATTGTTGATGCGGATTCCCACAATGAATTGCATTGGTGTAGAACCGGTATATTTTTTGAAATTTCGGATAAACCAGCTGACACTCATGCCTCGTGAGGCAGCATAATCATCAATATTGATATTTTGACTGTAGTTTTCACTGAAAAAGGTAACAGCATTATCCATCTCATGATCAAGATATTCATTTTTTAATATGTGCTCTCTAGTCAGTTCCCGGTGGAAACTAATCAGAAGATGACGTAGCAAAAGGACAAGCATTTCCTCATAATTATCTTGACAGCGTTGGAGCTCGATAATGATACGTTTGAAAATTTGTTCATATTCATTAGATGTACCCACTTGAAAGACACGTTCTTTATCCGGAAACCCATATTGACGTAAGATATTTTTCACATTGCTTCCTGTGAAGTGAATCCAGTATACTTCTGTCTTATCTTCTCCGTAATATTCATATTTTTGGAGTTCTTTCGGTCTGTACAGTACAATGTTGCCGGCTGGAACAATCGTTTCATTATTTACATTATCAAAATGAAAATGCCCACAACCAGCAGTGATATATATAATCTGATAATCCAGACGCCCCCTTGGACGGTAGGTCGGAAGTTTGGGATGTCTGGAAAGACGGTAAGTACCACAGCTACCGACAATCAGCGGACGACTTTTGTCTTTGAAATCCATATGTGAGTGGTTCAAATAACCGGTGTTCAAATACATGGGACAGCACCTCTTTTCGTATTTTTTATCATTGTATCATTTAGTGCATATTTTGTCTAATCTAATTCATAGACATATTTTGCAAATTAGGATAAGCTATATACATAGCATAACTAAGGAACGTAAACAAAAAGTAAAGTATAAGGTTTGCTTTAGGAAAACAAAGAACAAAAAAGTATATGTATTGGAGGAGAGTTATTTATGATTGTACCACGTTATTATGAAAATCTAAGCGTACTTCACGAAAACACAATGCCAGCCAGAGCCTATTATATTCCAGCATCCGGAAGAATGGATAACTTGGTGGAACACAGAGAAGAGTCAGATCGTATGCAGTTATTGAATGGAACTTGGAAATTCCAGTATTTTAACAGCATCTATGACATTCAGGATTCTTTCTTTGAGAAGAATTATGATACAGAAAATTTTGAGGAGATTCAGGTTCCAAGTGTATGGCAGATGGCTGGATATGATACACACCAGTATACAAACATCCGGTATCCATTTCCGTTTGATCCACCATATGTGCCACAGGACATTCCGTGTGGAGCCTATGTACATACTTTTGAGTACAGTAGAGATGAGAAAGCACCAAAATCTTTTTTGAACTTTGAAGGAGTAGACAGTTGCTTTTACGTATGGATCAATGGCTCTTACATAGGATACAGCCAGGTTTCGCATATGACCAGTGAGTTTGATGTTACCGATGTACTTCAGGATGGAACGAATACGGTGGCAGTGTTGGTAATGAAGTGGTGTGATGGTTCCTATTTGGAAGATCAGGACAAATTCCGTATGAGTGGTATTTTCCGGGATGTGTACATTTTGAAACGCCCAAAACAGGCAATCAGTGATTATCATATTAAAACAAGAATTGAGGATATGCTTGCGAAAGTAGAAATTGAAATGAAATTCTACTCTCCGTTAAATGTAAAAATTTCGATTGAAGATAGAAACGGAGCAGTTGTAGCACTAGGAAGTATTGCTGAAGAAGGAACAGCTGTATTAGAAATCGCAAGTCCGGAACTTTGGAATACAGAAAATCCATATCTATATAAACTGATTCTTGAAACAGAGAATGAAGTAATTGTAGATCACATTGCATTAAGAAAGATAGAGATTAAAGACCAGGTTATTTATTTAAATGGACAGAAGATTAAATTCCGTGGTGTCAATCGACATGATTCTGATCCGGTTACTGGATTTACAATCAATCCGGAACAGATTACAACCGATCTTACATTAATGAAGCAGCATAATTTTAATGCGATCCGTTCCAGCCACTATCCGAACGCACCATTTTTCTATGAAATGTGTGACAAGTATGGATTTATGGTAATAGATGAAGCAGATATTGAAGCTCATGGTCCATTTATGCTCTACAGAAAAGAAGACACTGATTACAATCGATTCAAACGATGGAATGAGAAGATTGCAGATGATCCGGTATGGGAAAAGGCAATCGTTGATCGCGTAAAACTCATGGTGGAACGTGACAAAAACCGTTTCTGTATTGTTATGTGGTCAATGGGAAATGAGAGTGCTTATGGCTGCAACTTTGAAAAAGCACTGGAATGGACAAAGAATTTTGATCCAGACCGTATCACACAATATGAGAGTGCAAGATACCGTAATTATGATGAAACATATGATTACAGCAATCTGGATATGTACAGCCGGATGTACCCGGCGCTTTCCGAAATTCAGGAATATCTGGATAAAGATGGAAGCAAACCATTCCTTTTGGTAGAGTACTGTCACAGCATGGGAAATGGACCTGGAGATTTTGAAGATTACTTCCAGATGATTCAGGATAATGATAAAATGTGCGGCGGCTTTGTCTGGGAATGGTGTGACCATGCGATTGCTCATGGAACTGCTGAGAATGGAAAGACTATATATGCTTATGGGGGCGACCATGGCGAAGAAATTCATGATGGCAACTTCTGTATGGATGGATTAGTATATCCGGACAGAACGGCACATACAGGACTTTTGGAATACAAGAATGTTTATCGCCCGGCAAGAGTTATTTCCTATAACAAAGAAAGCGGAGAACTGGTGCTTCATAACTACATGGATTTTGATGACTTGAAAGATTATGTGAAGATTAGTTATGAGCTGACACAGGATGGTCTTGTGATTAGCAAAGGCATACTTTCGGAGTTTTCTGTGGCACCACACGGGGAAGGAAAAACAAACCTGAAGATCAATGTTCCAGAGAATGGGAAATGTTATTTAAAACTTATTTACCATCTGAAAAAAGAATTGCCACTGTTGGATGAAGACCATATTCTTGGATTTGATGAAATTGAGGTAAGTAAAGAGGATACAAAATGTAAACTTGCAGAGAAATGGATACCAAAAACAGTAGTGGACTCTGAATTACAGGTAAATGAAAATGATACACAGATTCATATCAAGGGGCGTGAATTTGCCTATACCATAGACAAACGTACTGCACTCTTTATAGAGATGAAATTCGCAGGGCGGGAATACTTGAACCATCCGATGGAATTAAATATTTGGAGAGCTCCAACAGATAACGATATGTACATCAAGTCTGAATGGAAGAAAGCCCACTATGATAAGGCTTACACAAGAGCCTATACGACAGAGGTTGTGCAGGGAAAACATGGTGTGAAGATTACAAGCCATGCTTCCGTTGTGGCAGAGACAGTACAGAAGATTCTTGATGTGACGATTACATGGAAAATAGAAGCTGCTGGAAAGATTGATGCAGATATTGCAGTAACAAAAGACGATGAATTCCCGGATCTTCCGAGATTTGGTGTGAGGATGTTCCTGGATAAAAAACTTTCAGCTGTAAGATACTTTGGAATGGGACCACAGGAAAGTTATTGTGATAAACATCAGGCTGCGAGCCACGGTTTGTACCGGGCAGATGTAGGGGATTTACATGAGGACTATATCCGTCCACAGGAAAATGGAAGCCATTATGATTGTGAATATGTAGAGCTTAACAACAGCCGATATGGAATTGTGGCATCCGCAGAAAAGGCATTTTCATTCAATGCTTCTTATTATACACAGGAAGAACTTGAGAAGAAAAAGCATAATTATGAATTAATAGAATCAGATAGTGTAGTATTCTGTGTTGACTACGCATTAAATGGCATTGGTTCTAATAGTTGTGGTCCAGTTGTATTGGAGCAGTACCGATTTGATGATGTATTATTCCGGTTTAAGTTTACACTGATACCGTATGTAAAGGGATAATAAAGTTTCATGTAACCCGTAAACAAGGAAAGAGAGTCTGATTGTAATGTAAAATCCGGATATACAGAGCAATCAGACAAAATCAGAGAAAAAAACAGAATTAGATATCATATGGTTAGCCATATTGAGATTCTAAGTGCGATGAAGATGAGGAGCAGAGAAATTCTATGGAAGAAAAAAAGTATTTGAAATGGTATAACAAAATTGGATACGGATCAGGTGATATTGCAGGTAATGTAGTCTATGCGTTCCTGACATCTTTTATGATGGTCTATCTGACGGACTCGGTAGGACTTGCTGCAGGTGTCGTAGGTACCCTGATTGCCGTATCAAAACTATTTGATGGTTTTACGGATATATTTTTTGGAGCAATGATTGACAAAACACACAGTAAAATGGGAAAAGCGAAACCCTGGATGCTATACGGATATATTGGTTGTGCCATTACGCTGGTCTGCTGTTTTGCAGTACCGGTCAGCTTGGGAACAACGGCTAAATATGCATGGTTCTTTATCTCTTACACACTGTTAAATGGTGTGTTTTATACAGCAAACAATATTGCTTATTCAGCACTTACGTCACTGATTACAAAGAACAGCAAAGAGCGTGTGCAGATGGGATCTTATCGTTTTATTTTTGCGTTTTCAACAAGTCTTCTGATTCAGGCAATTACAGTTGGATTTGTAGATAAATGTGGTGGAGATGCTGCAGCATGGAGAATGGTTGCTATTATCTATGCAATCATTGGTCTTGTTATAAATACGATTTCAGCACTTTCTGTTAAGGAACTTCCTGAGGAAGAACTTAACGAAGGAGAAGTAAAGGATGATAATGAAAAGTACGGAATGGTACAGGCATTCAAACTTCTTGTTAAAAACAAATATTACATGATGATTTGTGGAACATATATTTTACAGCAGTTATATGGTGCCATGATTGGAGCTGGCATTTATTACATGACATGGGTACTGAAAAATAAGAACTTGTTTGGACAATTTGCATGGGCAGTAAATATTCCACTGATCATTGCCCTGATTTTCACACCGACATTAGTTGGTAAATGGAAAGGTATGTATAAACTGAACTTAAGAGGTTATGTTTTAGCAGTCATTGGTAGAGCACTTGTTGTTGTTGCCGGATATATGGGCAGTGTTCCGCTGATGATGGCGTTTACAGCTCTTGCAGCCTTAGGTCAGGGACCATGGCAGGGAGATATGAATGCAGTTATCGCATCCTGCTCTGAATACACTTATCTTACACAGGGAAAGAGAATTGACGGAACGATGTATTCTTGTACTTCTCTTGGCGTAAAAATCGGTGGAGGTATTGGAACCGCTGTTGTTGGATGGATGCTTGAGTTCAGTGGATATGTCGGAACAAATGCAACTCAGCCGCAGTCTGCACTTGACATGATGCAGTTTATGTATCTTTGGCTTCCGTTAATCTTTGATGTATTGATTATGTTTGCACTTTCAAGAATGAATGTAGAAGATGCAAATAAAAAACTGAAAGCAGAAAAAAAAATTACTGCAGATGAAGTAACGGATGCATCAGACATAAATTAGAATTGACAGGAGAAAGCGTTGTCTGGTCGTTGCTCGATGAGACAGTGCTTTTTTCTATATATAAAGTGATAGAACTGTATTTTGAAAATAAAAAAGGACCACTTCATTTTTGTGAAATGGCCTTAAGAAAATATTCAGTTTTCACAAAATAGTCCTTTTAGTATTTATACATGGTAAGGATGCTCAAAATATTCAGTGTAGAATACTAAAAGGTCATTCATATATTTTTTTAGGTTGCTCATTTGCAATTCCTCCTTTCCTTATTTACAAGTTGATTATAAGATAGGTGTAAAAGGATTGCTTGCCAAATCGAAAGAAGATATAGACAAATGTTGCAAAGGGGAGTATTTCATGCAGTTAAAATATGTTGACACAAAAGAGGAGATTATAGCAATAAATAGGAAGTCAAAACATATTGAACCACATCTTCATAATGCACTGGAGATCGTTTGTGTAACAAGTGGATCATTAGAACTTGGTGTCGGACAGGAACTATACCATATGGAAAAAGGAGATATAGGCTTTGTATTTCCAGATGTTATTCATCACTATCAGGTACTGACACCCGGTGTAAATAAAGCGACTTATCTGATTGCATCGCCATTTTCGATAGACAAATTTGCAGATATCATGCAATCCATGGCTCCTGAATACCCAATCATCAAAGCGGAAAAGGTTGAACCGGAGGTATATAGGGTTATAAATGCAATTTTAGAGACAGAACAGTCGGATATTACTGTTGCACAGGCATATCTTCAAATTGTGTTGGCACGCTGCATAGGAAAATTAAATTTGGTAGAAAAGAGCAGTGTTGGGAGCAATGATCTTATTTACCAGACAGTTTCCTATATATCAGCAAATTTCAAGAAGAAGTTTTCGTTAGAAGAGATGGCAAAAGACCTGGGCGTGGGCAAATATGTTTTATCCAGACTCTTTTCCAAGACATTCCATAGAAACTTTAATCAATATCTTAACGATGCAAGGCTGAACTATGCATGCCATCGTTTGGAAAATACGAGTGATTCTATTACAAATATTTGTCTGGATAGTGGATTTGAAAGTCAGAGAACGTTTAACCGAGTATTTAAAGAAAAATATAAAATATCACCAAGTGATTATCGAAGTACTTGTGTGAAAGAGATGTTGTCATGAAAAGGAAGAAATCTGGGAGGGAGGCAGCACAAGCCAGTTCTCTCCGGTAATGACATTAAGAAATTTGGAGTGGCGAAGACACAGACACTGGAAGAATATTATAATGAAGAAATTCGAAAAGTGAGAATTTCAGCTATGAGTCATTGCTGATTATAAAGTTGGGGAACAAAAATACTCCCCAACTTTATAAAAAGAATTCTCCAAATAGGAAAAAATGAAATTGAAATCAAGCAACAAATGCTCAAAATTATTCCCCCATTTAAAAATTGGGGGAACACCGGAAATCATTAAATATGACAGAAAAGCTTGACCACAACAACGGAAAAAAAGAAAAAAGAATAATAAAAAATTGTTATAATTGTGAAAAAATACATACTAATAAAGTGAAAATAAAAAGTTATAGTATCGTATAGGAATATTTCTACGATAATACACATGTATTTAGTGTATAGAACATAAAAATTTGATATAATGTAAATATGAATATACCTATTCAATCAGTTATATTTAGTGGATTAAGAGGTGTAGGAAAGACAGTTCTTATAAATAAATTGAAAGATAAGATGAATATAAGGAATGTGTAAAAGAAAATTAATTTATATTAATCGAAAACATACATTATTATTACAAAAGCGACTAATCCATATTCTTATTATGGATTAGTCGCTTGAATATTATTTGAAGAATGTTTATAATAATCTTAAATATTGTTTATATGGAGGATCAAAATGTCATATATTGAAAGAAACATTTCACCAATTCTTAAAGATAGAGTACAAAAAAGTAAATGTACTTTAGTCGTTGGTGCAAGACAGGTTGGAAAATCAACATTAATTAAACATGAATTTTCAGAATACAATAGAACTAATTTTGACGATAGATTAACTAGAATACAAGCTAAAGAAGAACCTAAATTATTCTTTTTGAATAACCCATGTCCTCTCTTTATTGATGAAGTACAGAAAGAGGGCGCAATTCTGGAAGAGATTAAACAAATAGTAGATGAATCTGATGAAAGAGGACAGTTCATATTGTCGGGTTCTCAAAAATTAGAACTTATGAAGGGAATTAGCGAATCACTGGCTGGCAGAGTATCAATTTTTGAACTTTCAGGTTTGTCCATGCGTGAAATTAAAAAGATAAAATTTAATAAACATTTTGTGCCTACAGAGGATTATTTGAAAGAGCGTGAAACAGAATTAAAGAAATATGATAACGTATGGGAAATTATTCATAAGGGTTCATATCCTGAATTATACGATATAGATCGAGATTGGCAGGAGTTTTATTCATCTTATGTATCAACATATTTAGAAAGAGACATAAATGAGTTGATTGCTACTGACAGTATTACATTTACAAAATTTTTAACGGCTGTTGCAGCCCGAACAGGTGAGCTACTTAATTATGCAAATATTGCAAGTGACATAGGTATAAGTGAAATGACTGTAAAAAAATGGATATCAATTTTAGAAAGAACAGGGATAGTTTATTTGTTACAGCCATATAGTGCAAGCGCATTAAACAGAGCTATAAAAACACCAAAAATATATTTTAGGGACACAGGACTTGCCTGTTATCTGACAAGATGGTTGACAGCTGATGCACTAAAGAATTCGGCAGTAGCCGGAAATATGTTTGAAACATTTGTTATTTCTGAAATCTTAAAAACGTATTCTAATGAAGGTAAAGATTATCGTTTCAATATTTATTACTATAGAGGTAAGGACAAAAGAAAAACAGGAGAAAATGAAATAGATTTAATTATCGAAGAGAATGGAGTATTATATCCTGTTGAAATAAAAATGTCAGGTAATCCAAAGGCTATTATGGGAGCCACAAATCAGGTCCTTGACAAGATACCTGATAAAAAAAGAGGTATGGGAATTATTCTTTGTCTGATAGATAAAAAAACATATTTAAGAGAAAACCTGATAGCTTTGCCAATTGAATATATATAGATTATATTTTGTTAGTACATCAAATATATGGAAACATGTGCAGAGATAAGATGTATTGTGTAAGGAGATTATTATGGCCGAATTATGGGATGCATATGATAAAAAATTTAATAAAATAGAAAATACGACTTTAGTTAGAGGAGAAACAATCCCGGATGGTATTTATCATTTGGTTAGCGAAGTAATAGTAAAACATACAGACGGTTCATATTTGTTAATGCAACGTGATTTACGCAAACATCATGGTGGTGAATGGGAAGTTACAGCTGGAGGCTCTGCTTTGCAAGGCGAAAACGGATTAGAAGCAGCAATTAGGGAATTGAAAGAAGAAACAGGCTTGAACGCTGATAAAATGAAGGAAATTACACGAGTTGTACATGACGGTCATCATTCCCTTTACATTATATATTTATGTGTGTCTGATTTCGACAAAAACTCGGTTGTTTTGCAGGAGGGTGAAACAATAGATTACAAGTGGGTGGATAAGGAAACTTTTGAAAAAATAGATGAGAATGAACTGGCAGCAAGGAGAACGTTGGAAGCCATTAGGGAATATAATTTGTAGGTAAGAGAAAATAATAAAAACGGAGGAACAATGACTTTTTTTCATGCATCACAGACGAAAAATATAAAAATTTTAAAACCAAATATATCAAATCACAATATTCCTTTAATTTACTTTTCAGACAAAAGAGAGAATGTATTGGTGTATTTAAGCAATGCTATTGAAAAATTTTGTAAGGAAAAGCATTTTAAGTTTGAGGGCTTCTGGCATAAATGGGGACCGTATGGATTTGATAAAGATGGTAGGTTGTGCCTGGAAGAATATTATCCAAATGCATTGAAAGAAACGTATAGTGGAGTTAAAGGATATATATATTCATGCGACAGTATATCAACATACAAAGAGTTAAATATTCAAATTCCTAATGCATATATTTCAGATCGACCAACAAAAGTGGAACATTGCGAATATGTTTCAGATGCATATTATGAAATAATAAAGGCTGAACAGGAAGGCTTAATAACAATTTGCCGATATGATGAATTTATAAAAAAGAGAAAAGAATGGTTACAGAAAACTATTCGAGATGAGTTTGCTAATAGTTTGTTGGCACCGGATTATAGATTTTTCCTTGAAAATAAATTTGCAGATATTTTAGCTGGTAAATAGAAAAATTGGAGCATTTATGAAATATACAATAAAAGAAAATCAATTGGATTATGAAACATATTACAACCTTAGAGAATCAGTTGGATGGAATAACTGGAGCAAGGTACAGGCACAGAAAGCACTCAAAAAATCTTATTACTCAATTGTGATTTATGATAATGAAAATGAAAATGCAATTGGTATGGGAAGAGTTGTGGGCGATGGCATATATTTCACCATTGTAGATATTGTGGTAAGACCTGAATATCAGGGCAAGAAAATAGGAACGGCAATAATAAACTCTATTTTAAATTATATTGAAAGAAATATGTATGATGGAAGTAGAGTGAGCGTACAATTGTTAGCAGAGGCAGGTAAAGAACAATTTTACATAAAGCAGGGATTCAAACTTGTGCCGCATCAGTATTGTGGACCGGCACTGAGAAAAATAATATATAAAAAATAAATTAGATTTTAGGGAGATTCAAAATGCACACCAAAATAATGATAATTGGCAGTCCCGGTTCAGGGAAAAGCACCTTTGCAAGAAAATTACGAGACAAAACAGATTTGCCATTGTTTTACTTAGATATGATAAAACATAAACCGGACAGAACTACAATTTCATCAGAAGAATTTGACAAAAAATTAAAGGAAATACTTGTTAAAAGTCAATGGATAATCGATGGAAACTATCAAAGAACTTTGGAAGTCAGAATGAAAGAATGTGACCTGATAATACTATTCGATTTGCCGACAAAAGTATGCTTAGAGAGCGTAAAATCAAGAATAGGTACAAAAAGAGAAGATATGCCTTGGGTGGAAACTGAGGAAACATTTGAGGGAGAATTCAAACAATGGATTCAGGAATTTTCAGATGAAAGTCTCCCTGAAATATATCAGCTTCTTGAAAAATACAAAGATAAAGAAGTTGTGATTTTTAAATCAAGAGAAGAAGCAAATCTTTATTTGGAAAATTTATAACAGCAAATCATTTCATATGTTAAAATCAATGCTTAATTGTTTTTCATAAATATCGTATTGTTTGATATTATAAATTTTCAGTGTTATATTTTAGTCACGGTACCGAAAAATTAAGAGGAGAAAGCTGTCAGACAGTAGTGATAAAATATGAATTTAATAGGAAACAATATAAAAATAATTAGAAAGCAGATTGGTTTGACACAGGAAGAATTGGCATTACATATTGGTGTAACACCACAGGCTGTAAGTAGATGGGAAAACGGTGTTTGAGTTATAATAGGACCAAGTTAGATGAAACCCAGTAAAATCAAGGGGTTATGCCTAATTTAGTCCTTATTTTTATACCATTTTAGCGGTAAAGATAGGGCAGCGCTGCAATATTAAACCGAAAATCCAAGTCAGTATCACAGATGTCCACAATCAGTCTGAGAGTGAATCTGTGTGCTTAGATTAGGTACAATTTTATATCAAAAACATTTAGTGAGGACTAAATTAGCACTTGAGATGGAATACTCCATCAGCTGGTTTGGTCCTCTTTTTATTTGAGAGGAGTGGATGAATGGGCAAAGTGTTAATTTGGTTCGTAATCATTATTAGTACAGTGGTTCTCTACTGTCTTATGAAAGTTAAGGCAGAGAGTGATGAACTGTATGAGGAATTAATGAGAAAGCATTTTTATGGCAGGTCTGATGATATTCCTGCATCTGACAAAACTGAGCACTTGAAAGGGTGTGGGTAATTATATGAAATTTTGCAAAACAATAATGCAGACAATACAGAAAAGGAGTGAAAGGAACATGAATAACAAGTTAGAAGTAATCGGCATTGATCATGGCTGGTCAATGATGAAAACAATCTCTCAGGTATTTGTCACAGGTGTTAAGGAGATTACAACAACTCCAGCATTGTTTGGCGATGTACTTGAGTATGAAGGAAAGTTCTATAAGGTTGGAACTGTGAGGCAGGAAGTAAAGGATACCAAGGTCGAAGATGACAGCTTTTATCTTCTCACACTTGCAGCAGTTGCTAAGGAACTTAAAAGAAGAGGTCTTGCAGAGGCAAAGGTATTCCTTGCTGTAGGACTTCCGCTTACGAGGTTTGGTGCAGAGAAGAATGATTTTATCAAGTATCTGACAAAGAATAAGCGTGTAAGCTTCAAATATGAGAATGAGCCATATCATATTGAAATTGATGATGTGGCAGTATTCCCTCAGTGTTATGCAGCAGTAGTGGACAAGATTCCTACAATGGTAAAGAAAACGCTGATAGTAGATATTGGAAGCTGGACAATCGACATTATGCCGGTTATCAACAAGTCACCGGATGAATCAAAGTGTGTGACGATTCCAAAAGGTCTTATTACCTGTATGCGTTCTATCAATGAGCAGTGTGTAAGACAGCTTAACGGAGAGGTAGACGAGTCAGAGATACAGAACATCATGCGATATGGCAGGTCAGATATTGATGATGAATACTTTGCCATTATTAAGGCAGAGATAGAGGATTTTGTTGATAAGGTATATAACTCAATCCGTGAGTTTGGGTATAACTTAAAGACTACACCGATTGTATTTGTCGGAGGCGGGGCAGTTGTGATGAAAAATTTTGGTAGTCACGATGCCAAGAACATTTCCTATAACCTTGATGTAAAGGCAAATGCTAAGGGAGAACTTTTCGTATCAATGCCAAGATACCGCTCCAATGAGCGTGATGAAAGCAATGGCGTGATCTATAAGGATGTGTGCAATCCTATCACAGCAGAGTTTCGTGAGGAACTCTATACCAATATTCTTGATGCCTATGCAAGAATCAAAGAACCGGAGAAAGAGGAGACACAGATGCAGGACAGAACACAAGGAACCAAAGGTTCCTTTGAAATGCCGGAGTTTTCCGTAACTGTGACACCTTATGAGAGGGAAGGCAGTAACATCAAGGGACTTGCCCGCATTTATTTTGAAAACAGTTTCATTGTAAATAACATCAATATCGTACAGGGCAAAGAGAAAATCTTTGTATCAATGCCATCTTATAAGACAAAGCAGGTAGATGAGCAGGGCAAGCCAATCTATCAGGATGTTTGCTATCCGGTTACAAAGGATTTCAGGGAAAAACTCTATAATGAGATTATCTCGGAATATGAGAAAGCAAAGGATAAGAGCAACGAAAAGGCGAGGGAGAGTGCCGAGAAAAATCATGGCAATCCCGATAAAGAGAAGGACAAAGAGGCTACACCCTTTCGATAATTAGTAATCAGGGTACAGGGGCGGCCATGGCTGCCCCACTTACAGAATGGAGGAAACAGAATGGATATGGAAGCAGGAAAAACACTTACCAATGAGGATGTTATAAGGGAACTTCTCGAATTACTAAAGAAAAATGCCATGAAAGAGCAGGCAAACGATGTATTTGAGATATGCAGCTATGTGGATGGACTGGAGAAAAAGATTGATTCCATGACGGAAGAACTCACCAATATGCAGAATCAGATCAAAGAAATGCAGGAAGATACACTTGTCAATAATGCTATAAAGGCATTGTCGGAAGCACAGGAGCAACTTAATGCCAGATGTGAGCAGATAAAGTCGCAGGTATTGGAAGTGAAAGCACAGGTCAAATCTACAGCAAAGAGCATAGTTGATGAAGCAAAGGCAAAGGGAAGAGCTGTATTATACAGGCTGTCGGAGTTCTTAGGAATTAAGAAAAGGCTTCTTGATATCCGAGAGAATGTAAGAGGTGCAATCAAGACCACGGATAAGGATATAGAAAAGACAGCACTTCTTGCAAAAGGATTTCGTGAAGCCGGGCAGACAGCAGCCAATGCATTCCGTACTTTTGCTGACAAGTCGGAGGTGGATTATTCTCAGAAAAAGCAGAAACATCCCATTACAAAGGCAGTACTTGCTCCGATGAAAGCAGTGAAAAAGATGCTTGTATCAATGGAACTTCATTTGGATGCATCTATTGACAAGCTGGATAATCTGGCTATGAATGTGCAGCTTGATAAGGAAAGGCATATGGAGAATGAGAAGAAGCAGGAACAGACAGAGCCAGAGAGGGCAGAAGCTGAGCGAGTAGATGCAGAGATTGTATATTCACCGATGGTCGCTGAGCCGCAGGAGTATCAGTATAATGCAGATGCATTTGAGGCTAGAAGTGTGGATGAGGTGAAGCAGGAGGCAGCACATAAGGAAACAGCGAAGGTAAGAGAAGATAAATCCAGATAGATGTAAGGGCGTGGGAGAGATTCTGCGTCCTTTTTTTTCAAGTGCATGGCCAGTGGTAGACATGTTATAATAATTGTTGATATGGTCGGATTTTGTGAGGTAGAAAAGATGGGTAAAGATTATAAGGTAAAAGAGATAGATTTATCAGGCGTGAAATTCATTCCTGGAAAATATTATTATATTGATTCGTTTAGCAAAAAATTAACTGAATTTGATATTTATGATTTTAGGATAAAAGCTGATAGAGTATTTGCCGTAGGATATTTTTGTGTATGACGAAAAGACAGATTGCATATCTGCCTCATAATGGAGTATAATGGTAACGAGTTTTATGCAACCCGATGCATGAAATCCCTATTTCTCTTTGGACGGAGGTAGATAGGATATTTTCGATTGTACCTGACAGGTGTCAGATACTTTTGTATGAGAAGCATGGTCTCTGTTTCGTTACCACCGTGTTTGAGATATGCCCTGCATATGTTTACTGCGATGGCGAAATTAATTTTATAGACGTGTTTGGTTATTTTTAGATGTTTTTACCACAGCGTGAGAAGTCACTAATTCACAGAAATTATACAGAATCATACGGGCATTGATTTCCTGAAGGATTCCATCATACTTGCTGCTGTGTCAGTTAATCAGACCGATGGTGTATTTGAGTTCACGGAAGCTTGTTTCCTCGCTCCAGCGCATCCGGTAAAGTTTATTGATTTCTTCCAGAGGAAATTCTTCTTCTGAAAGATTGGTGGCAATACAGATATAGGTTCCATTATCAAGGCGAATACGTACAATACGGAATTCAATATCGTAATACATGCAGTTTTCATCAAGAAAATCAAAATCGGTAGAAGGCTGAAGTATGGTATAGGTGTTATGATTCCCCAGTGTTTCTTTCGTATGGCGTCTGGTAAGTGTTGTTCTTATATGAGTATCGAATTTGCTGTCAGGCAAATCATAAGCGGAAAGGATACCATTACTGTTGATATCCTTCATGCGGATAACGAAATACATTCTCTTCCGGACCAGGGGTGCAAAGGTATTAAAACTTTCGTAACCACTGTCTGCCATAAGGATGGTATTATTACAATACTTATGAAAACCATCAGATCAGTGCAGTAGATATGCATATAGAAAATCTGGATAGTGATAAAATGATTTGTTATCCAGTAATTCAAGGAGAACGAATCAACTATCAAAATAAATAATGTTTTGAAATCAGTGATGAGGTAGAAAGGAAAGTTCCATGACAAAAGATGAAGTAAAAAAACTCAGGATGAACAGTCCGGAATCACTACAGTTTTTAAATAATGCTACAAAATTTTATAATTTAATGATGATGTATCGTTGTGCTATTCGGGAGATACAAACTAAACTTGAGGTTTTGGATGATGAATTTTCAGTTGAGAACAATCGAAATCCTATTTCTTTTATAAAAACAAGAATTAAGCAGCCCAATAGTATTTACGATAAACTGCAGAAGATGGGATATGAATTTACAACAGAAAATATACAGACATATCTCAATGATGTAGCAGGCGTTAGAATAGTTTGTGCGTTTATTGACGATATTTATATGATATCAGATTTGATTACCCAACAGGATGATATTAAAGTTATTGAAATAAAAGATTATATAAAAAATCCAAAATCGAATGGTTATAGAAGCTATCATATGATTGTTGAAATACCAGTTTTTTTTGCTAAGGGTAAAACACCTATGCGTGTAGAATTACAGATTCGAACCAATGGTATGGATTTCTGGGCAACATTGGAACATCAACTTCGCTATAAAAAAGGAATTGAAGAAATGCCTGGCTATGATGAGATAAGTGAAGAATTACTTCATTCTGCAAGAGCTATCATTGAAGCAGATAATGAAATGCAGAGAATAAAAGACAAAATTGGTATGTTCCACGAAATTTAGGGAGAAAACTGAGCAAGTAGGAAGGTGGAAGATATATGAAACAAGATACTTTAGAGGGCAAAGCAAAAACAAAAAATGGGGTAAAACGGCTGTGTTTTTCCATAATCTGCATTCTTCTGGAAGTGATTTTTATTATTACTATCGTAACACGCTTGAATGAATATGCAGAAATCATAAATTTATTTACAAGGATTTTGAGTGGGATCTTGGTTTTGGGATTGTACGCATCAAATAAGACATCCTCTATGAAAATGCCTTGGGTCATCTTAATTCTAATTTTTCCAATTATGGGTGTAGGCCTGTATTTGCTGATTGGTTTGAATGGTGGCACACATAAAATGCGTGAGCGATATGCAGAAATTGATAGCAAATTGTTACCAATGCTTCCGGACAGTCAGGAGTGTTTGAGCAGAATAAAAGAAACAATTCCGAAAGCAGGAAATATAGCAAGTTACATACAAAGAAATTCGCAGTATCCAATCTATCAGAATACGGATGTTGTGTATTTTGATGAAGCAGTGAAAGGATTAGAGGCACAGCTTAAGGATTTGGAGAAAGCACAGAAGTTTATCTTTATGGAATATCATGCGATAGAAGACGCTGAAGCATGGCATAAGATTCAAGATGTTCTGGAAGAGCGAGTAAAAGCAGGTGTGGAAGTTAGAGTATTCTACGATGATATGGGTTCTATAGGCTTTATTAACACAGATTTTGTGAAAAAGATGGAGGCAATAGGAATTCATTGCCGTGTATTCAATCCGTTTATGCCAGGTTTAAATCTGTTTTTGAACAATCGTGATCATAGAAAAATAACAGTTATTGATGGAAAAGTCGGATTTACAGGTGGATATAATCTAGCAAACGAATATTTTAATTACACACACCCGTATGGACAGTGGAAAGATACAGGTATTCGTTTAGAAGGAGATGCTGTTCAGTCGCTTACGGTGACATTTTTGGAAATGTGGAATGCAGTAAGTGCTAAGGATGCTAATGATCCTGATTTTAGTAAATACCTTTTCCACTATGATTATGCGGCACAGCAAACTGGGTTTGTTCAACCTTATGCAGACAGCCCTATGGATAATGAGCAGGTAGGAGAAGAAGTTTATATCAGTATGATAAATAAAGCTGAAAATTATTGTTGGTTTATGACTCCATATCTAATCATAACAGATGAAATGACGCATGCGTTATGTCTGGCTGCTAAGCGAGGGGTAGACGTAAGAATTATCACACCTGGTATCCCTGATAAAAAATTCATTTATAATATAACTCGTTCTTTTTATCATGGATTAGTTAAACATGGTGTTCGTGTTTATGAGTGGACTCCTGGTTTCTGTCATGCAAAAATGAGTGTGGCAGATGACTGTATGGCAACTTGTGGAACAATTAATCTGGATTATCGAAGTTTATATCACCATTTTGAAAACGGCTGTTTTATGGCAGATTGTCAGGCAGTTGTGGAAATAAAAAATGATCTGATAAGAACGATGGGAGAATGTCGTGATGTGACAGACCAATATCAAACCGGACGAAGTGCATATTTGCGACTGGGACAATTATTTATGAGATTATTTGCTGGATTGCTATAAGAATCTGATGAAACGACCTTTCAAAAAACAGTTGATTTAGAAGTTAACTGTTTTTGAAAGGCCGTTTTTGCTATATCTAACAGTCTGTTGTACAAAGAAGATTTTGCATGGATGAAAAAACAAACCTTGTTGAGGTTAAATTGAGTTTTCCATTGTATTGTATTGCTAATGAATAAGAAAAAGAACAGACAATGCTGAATGCTCTGGAAACAAGAATATCTGAGTATAGTATGTAAGTTCGTAACAGAATGAAAGGAGCGATTCAAATGAGCAATTTGGAAAATTATATGAAACAGCAAGCAATTTTTTGTGAACAAAATGATAGCATTAGTAAGAATCTGTATTCAGAGTATGGTGTAAAAAGAGGCTTACGAGATGAAAAAGGGCAAGGTGTGTTGACGGGGCTTACAAATATTTCTGATATAAAAGCTTTTGAATATCGTGATGGAGTAAAGAGTCCATGTGATGGCGAGTTATCTTATCGTGGTTATAATATAAAAGATTTAGTAACAGGAAGTAAAGGAAAAAGGTTTGTCTTTGAAGAAGGAGCATATCTTCTTTTATTCGGAGAATTGCCAACTGATACACAGTTAATGGAATTTCAGGGAAGACTATCTGATTGTATGGAACTACCGACTAACTTTACCAGAGATGTCATTATGAAAGCACCTACATCAGATATTATGGGTTCTATGACTCGAAGTATTCTTACATTGGGCTCTTACGATAAGGAGAAAGAAAGTCTTGAAATTCCGAATGTGCTAAGGCAGAGTATGCAGTTGATCGCAGTATTTCCTATGTTAGCAGTATATGCATACCATGCTTATTGTCATTATGAAAAAAACGAAAGTATGTATATTCATAGACCTGAAAAAGATTTATCTATTGCTGAAAATTTCCTGCGCCTATTAAGACCAGATACAAAATTCACAGAACTGGAAGCAAGAGTACTGGATATAGCATTATTGTTACATATGGAACATGGTGGTGGTAACAATTCTACATTCACTACACGGGTAGTAACATCTTCAGGTTCAGATACTTATTCTGTTATTTCAGCAGCAATGTCATCCTTAAAAGGAAAAAAACATGGCGGTGCAAATCTGATGGTAATGAATATGATGGATGATATTAAAAGTCATGTGAAAGATTATGAAGACGAAGAGGAAATTGCATCATATCTGAGTAAAATTTTGAAGAAAGAGGCGTTTGATCAGAAAGGACTTATTTATGGAATGGGACATGCTGTATATTCTATTTCCGATCCGAGAGAAAGGGTGTTCAAAGGCTTTGTAGAACAACTCGCAAGGGATAAAGGACGTGAGAAAGATATGACCCTTTATAACAATATTGAGAAGATTGCACCTAAGTTGATTGCAAAGCAGCGTCAGATATTCAAAGGAGTAAGTCCTAATATAGATTTCTATAGTGGTTTTGTGTATGACATGTTGAATATTCCAAGAGAATTGTACACACCATTATTTGCGATAGCAAGAATTGCTGGTTGGAGTGCACATCGCCTGGAAGAATTGATAACTACAGATAAGATCATTCGCCCGGCATATAAGAGTCTAGTCAGCAAAAAAGAATATATAGAAAGAGAGGAACGATAATATGGGAGCAGGAACCAGTGCAGAGGAGTTTTTTTTAAAGAGCATTAATGTTGAAAGCATATTTGAATTTGTCGAAAGAACAGATTATTTGTTCCTTTATAGTATAAAGGAATGTGTTGAAAAATCAGACTGTCATGAAGGAGTATATCTTTCAGAAGTGGCAGAATACATGAAATTATCGATTCCAGAAACATCTAAGATGGTAAAAAGTCTTGAAAATAAAGGATATATTATCTGGAAATTAGATGAAAAAAAAGAAAGAACGTACCTTGTTTTGACGAACAAGGCAATTGAATTAAGCAATTGTCAGAAAGAAAAAATGATAGAAGCTTATGAAAAAATCATATCGAATATACAAGAAGATGACCTGGAAGTTACACGGTGTACATTGAGAAAAATCCGACAGCTTATGGAAGAAATAAAATAGTGATTAATACAACGGAGTAAGAAAAGCTCCTTCATATATTAGAATAAAAATATGACTGTTTCTTTAAAAAGAAGCCTGTCATATTTTTTTATGAAAAATAAATTTTGTTGAGGTTAAATTGAGATTGACTTTGTATTGTATAAGTATGAAATAAAAAGGAATCAGGTGATGTACAATGAAAAAGTATAAAATATGTAAAATCCTTCTTGTTATACTGGCAATTTTTTTATGTGTGGCTTTTTATGAATTGCTCGGAATCTGCGTTGCATATAAAAAGCAGCCGGAAGTGTCCAATACAACCAAAAAAGAAACAAAAAATGGGTCATGGAACGAATGCAGTGAAAATACAGAACGGGCAGTAATCATAGAAAAGAATCCAGAAGCGCTTTTACAAAGAGTGCGTTTGATCAAGAATGCAAAAAAGGAAATTATTCTTTCTACTTTTGCATTTCAATCCGATGAAAGTGGAAAATTGATTTTAGGAGCATTGCATGATGCGGCAGACAGAGGTGTACATATTCGTCTGTTAGTAGATGGAATGGAGAGCTGGATTGATATGGAAGGAAATCCGTATTTCTATGGATTATCTTCCCATGAGAATGTTGAAATTAAACTGTATAATAAGGCCAATCCGTTGAAACCATGGAAGATGATGGGTAGAATGCATGATAAATATTTGATTGCAGATGGAAAGAGATATATTCTTGGGGGAAGAAATACATACAATTATTTCCTGGGTGATTTTCCGGGACATAAGAACTATGACAGAGACGTGTTAGTGGTTTGCGATGAACCTGAGAAAGAAAATTCAGTTAACCAGTTGTTAGAGTATTTTGAAACGATATGGGAACAAGAAGACAGTGGTTATTTTCATGACAATAAAAAACTGGCAAATAGAAAATCTGTAAAGAACGCAGTTTTAGAGCTGCAGAACGGCTATCAGAAATATTTTGAAGAGAATAAGGAAAGAATCTGCGATACCGATTACACGGACGAAACTTTTGAGACAGAAAAGATTGCATTAGTGTCAAATCCTATTCACACAGGTTCCAAAGAACCGGTAGTGTGGTATCAGTTGGGAGAATTGATGAAAAATGCAAAAAATCGTGTGAAGATCCACACGCCATATATTATCTGCAATGATATGATGTATAATACATGGGAGGAGATTGCAGAGAACGTTTCAGATTTTTCTATCATGACAAATTCAGTTGCGAATAATGGGAATCCATTTGGGGCTGCCGATTATGCGAAAAACAGAAATAGAATCTTAAGTACAGGAATTAATATCTGGGAATATGAAGGCGGTTATTCATACCACGGAAAAAGTATTCTGATTGACGATGATCTGTCTGTAATCGGTTCCTTTAATATGGACATGAGAAGTGCATATCTGGATACGGAACTGATGCTTGTAATTCGCAGTAAAGATATTAATAAACAGTTGGAAGAGAGCATGGTGGAATATGAAAAAGTGTCCCGCCAGATATTAGAAGGCGGAACTTATAATGATCCATATCATGTAGAGCCAATCGAATTAACAAAGAAACGTCAGAGAAAAATATTTTTGGTACAGCATCTGCTTGGATGGGCAAGGTATCTGTTTTAATAAGGAGGAAAGAAAACGTGTTTCAAATATTGATTGTAGAAGATGATAAAGAATTAAGCCAGCTATTCCAAAAAGTGCTTGAGAAGAATGGATATCAAGTCAAAAGTGCATCGGATGGAGCACAGGCATTAGAAGTATTGGATAAGGAATATATTGATCTGATCATTTCTGATATTATGATGCCGGTTATGGATGGCTATGAACTGGTGTCAGAACTTCGTTCAGCAGGATATCAGATACCAGTGCTTATGATCACTGCGAAAGGTTCCTTTGATGATATGCGCCAGGGATTTCTTTCGGGAAGTGACGATTATATGGTAAAACCGGTAAATGTGAATGAAATGGTTTTAAGAGTCGGAGCACTGCTTCGCCGTGCACAGATACTGAATGAACACAAAATTGTGATCGGTTCAACAGAGTTTGATTATGATGCAATGACGGTTACAACTGATAAGGAAAGGCTTGTTTTGCCTAAAAAAGAATTCCTGCTTTTATATAAGCTTGCAGCTTCGCCAGGCAGAACATTTACAAAACAACAGTTGATGGATGAAGTATGGGGATACGAGACGGAGGCAGACCCACATACAATAGAGGTACATATAGGAAGAATCAGAGAGCGTTTTAAAGATAACCCGGATTTTGAAATCGTAACAATGCGTGGAATTGGATACAAGGTGGTGAAAAAATAATGGAACAAAAGAAAAAAAAAGGATTGCGGATCCGATCCTGTCTGACTGGTGCAATCTGGCTGGCACTTGTATTTTCAACAGTCATATCTGCTTTATTATTTGCTTTTTTGAATCATTTTTTTCATCTGCCGGGCAGCATATCTGTGCTTGGCTGGCTTTTGATTTTCAATACATTGATTGCAGGGCTGATCACTTCTTTTATCAATGCAAAGTTACTGGAACCAATTACCAGACTTAGTAAAGCAATGAAGGAAGTTTCTCGGGGAGATTTTGAACAGCATTTGGAAACGAACGGCCGTATAGCAGAAGTTGGAGAATCTTATCAAAGTTTTAACGTTATGACAAAAGAACTTCGTGCAACAGAGGTGCTGCAGATGGATTTTGTATCTAATGTTTCTCATGAGTTTAAGACCCCGATTAATGCCATTGAAGGATATACAATGCTGCTTCAGGGAGAAGAACTGTCTCCGGATCAAGAGGAATATGTAGAAAAAATCTTATTTAACACCCAAAGACTTTCCGGATTGGTTGGTAATATTTTGCTGTTATCCAAGTTAGAGAATCAGAATATACCAATGAAAAAAACAGAATATCGTCTGGATGAACAGATCCGCCAGGCATTTCTTTCATTGGAAACAAAATGGACAGAAAAAGAACTTGGTTTTCAGGTAGAATTGGAGGAAGTTAAATATACTGGGAATGAAGGACTTTTTATGCATATCTGGATTAATCTTTTGGATAATGCGATTAAGTTCAGCCCTTCAAAGGGGACAATTACGATGTTTCTGAAACAAGAACAGGATTCTGTTAAGTTCATTCTGGAAGATGAAGGACCAGGAATAGAGGATGATGTAAAATCCAGAATATTTGATAAATTTTATCAGGCAGACGGTTCTCATAAAGCAGAAGGAAATGGCCTAGGTCTTGCACTTGTAAAACGGATTGTAGATAGTGCCGGAGGAACAATCAAAGCAGAAAACCGTGAATATGGTGGATGCAGATTTGTTGTAGAGCTTCCAATACAGAAAGATGAGGCCATATAAGTTTAAGAAAAACAGATAGAGGAGGAATTACATGACATTTTATCAGGAATTGCAGTTAAATCAGGCAGGTTCTAAAAATCTGTTGAAAAAGAGTGAAACAGTGAAAGAAAAATCATATCATATACTGGTATATTTGGTAAAGATAGCTGTTACAATGGCATTTTGTTTTTTATTTGTTACTATTTTCAGTATCTTATTTGGAAATGAGAATAGTATTGTGGGTGTAGTAGTTTTATTATGCCTTATGGTATTTCGGAATGCGGATCTGGGGATCCACACCGGACAATCTACGATGCTTTTGGCTTTGTTCTTTGTAATTATGACTGTATGTCCGCATTTAGCAAATCAGTTTTCACCGGTATTGGGAATGCTGTTAAATATTGCGGCACTGGCTGTGTTGATTCTGTTCGGATGCCATAATCCATTCATGTTTAATCAATCTACATTGGTTCTTGGGTATCTGCTGCTATATGGTTATGATGTTACGGGAAAAAGCTATCAGATGCGATTAGTCGGAATGGCTTTAGGTGCAGCACTTACCTGCTTCGTATTTTATCGAAATCATAAAAACAGAACTTATAAAAGAAATCTGAAAGATCTGATACAAGAATTTGATATCACTTCTTCCAGAACAAAATGGCAGATATGTCAGATTTTATGCGTACCGATTGTCCTTTGCATTGCAGAACTTTGTAATATGCCACGTGCAATGTGGGCTGGTATTGCGGCCATGTCCGCGATTTTGCCATTTATGGAAGATATGCACTACAGAGTCCGTAAAAGGATTGTCGGAAATATTGCAGGTGTTATATGTTTTACAGTATTATATTTTTTGCTTCCTTCGTCAATCTATGCATATATAGGAATTCTTGGTGGAATCGGTGTAGGACTTTCAGCACAATATGGCTGGCAGGCAGTATTTAACACATTTGGTGCTTTAGCCATTGCTGCAGAGACTTATGGACTACAAGGAGCGGTTAGTCTTAGAGTGATTCAAAATGTTTTTGGTGTTGTGTTTGCTTTAGCATTTTGTGTTATATTTTATTGGTTTATGTCAAAAAAAAAGGAAAGTGAGGCGACCGTACATGCAGAGTGAAGTGAATCAGGAAGAAAATTTGAATAGAATTATTACGGTTCCTAATCTTCTTTCTTTTTTTCGGCTTTGCCTGATTCCGGTAATTATATGGAGCTATTGTGTAAAGAAAAATCCTCTGTTAGCTGGAGAAATCTTATTGCTGTCTGGTCTTACGGATCTTGCTGATGGATATATCGCAAGAAGATTCCATATGATTAGTAATTTGGGAAAAATACTTGATCCGGTGGCCGATAAGCTGACACAGGCAGCGATGTTAATCTGTCTGTTTACTCGGTTTCCGCATATGCTTCTTTTAATCGTAATAATGGCAGGTAAGGAGCTGTATATGGCAGTCAGTGGATGTCTTGTGATACGAAAGACAGGAAAAGTACATGGTGCAGACTGGCATGGAAAGATAGTAACCTTTTTATTATATGGAACTGCAGCGGTGCATATTATATGGTTCCACATTACACCAATGGTATCAGATCTGTTGATTGGTTTGTGCGCTATAATGATGGTCATATCGGCCGCTCTGTATATTATCCAGAATACCAGGACTCTTAAGGGAGAGACTGTATAAGCAATTTTATATTGCAATGACTAGAAAAATATTTAGGAGAACGAGGAGGCGGAAGTGATGAAGGAAATTTATCAGCAGACGGTAGAAGAGGTTCTTGAAAGGGTGAATGGCAAGAAATCTGGGCTTACGAGTGAACAGGTGAAAAGATCCAGAGAAAAGTGTGGGTGGAATGAACTTACAGAAGGAAAGAAGAAAGGTATCCTGCAGATTTTCTTTGAACAGTATAAGGATTTTCTTGTACTGATTCTAATTGCATCAGCAATCATATCTGGTATGCTTGGAGATGTGGAAAGTGCGGCAGTTATCGTGACGGTTATTACGATCAATGCAATCTTGGGAACAATACAGACGGTAAAAGCAGAACAATCTCTGCAGAGTTTAAAGAATCTTTCTGGCCCGGAGGCAAAAGTATTGCGTGATGGTACAGTCGTTCAAATTCCGGCAAGAGAACTGGTTGTTGGAGATGTGATACTGCTTGAAGCAGGAGATATGATTCCGGCTGATGGAAGACTGATTGAAAATGCAAGTCTTAAGATTGATGAGAGTGCTCTTACAGGAGAAAGTCTTGCAGTTGAGAAAAACATGGATACAATATTGACGGAAGCGCCACTTGGTGATCGGACAAATATGTTATTTTCCGGTAGTTTTGTAACGTATGGGCGTGGGAAAGCTGTTGTAACGGATATAGGAATGCAGACAGAAGTCGGAAAGATTGCAGGACTTTTGAAGTCAACTTCGGAAAAACAGACACCACTTCAGGTGAGCTTGGAAGTCTTTGGAAAGAAGCTTTCTATTATGATTCTGGTATTTTGCGGACTCTTATTTGCAATAAATGTGTTCCGCGGTGAAAAGATCAGCAGTGCATTTATGTTTGCAGTAGCACTTGCAGTAGCAGCAATTCCTGAAGCGCTAAGTTCTATCGTGACAATTGTACTTTCTTTCGGAACACAGAAGATGGCAAAAGAGCATGCAATCATTCGTAAACTACAGGCGGTAGAAGGACTTGGAAGTGTTTCTATTATTTGTTCGGATAAGACAGGAACGCTCACACAGAATAAAATGACGGTTGAAGATTATTATATAGATGGAAAAAGAATTTCAGCAGAGGCAATTGATATATCAGATCAGGCACAAAAATGTCTTTTAAATTACAGTATTCTATGTAATGATTCGACAAATGAAAATGGAGTAGAAATTGGAGATCCAACAGAAACAGCATTGATTAATCTTGGAAGTCGATATGGGATAGAGGCGGCAAGCGTAAGAAAGCTTTATCCAAGAAATGGAGAACTGCCATTTGACAGTGATCGAAAGATGATGTCAACACTTCACCTGATAGATGGTAAAAATCAAATGATTGTAAAAGGTGCAGTCGACAAGCTCCTGGAACGTACAGAGCAAATCTGGACGAAAGAGGGAATTCGAAAAATTACTGAGGAAGATAAAGAAAAAATACAACGTCAAAATCAGGAATTTTCGATGGAAGGTTTAAGAGTATTGGCTTTTACCTATCGTGAAATTCCTAAGAATCACACATTAACGATACAAGATGAGGATCACTTAGTATTTCTTGGCTTGATTGCGATGATGGATCCTCCGAGAGAAGAATCAAAAGCTGCGGTAGCGGAATGTATAAAAGCGGGAATTCGACCGGTTATGATCACCGGAGATCATAAAATTACAGCAGCAGCAATTGCAAAGAGAGTTGGAATATTACATGATTTATCGGAAGCCTGTGAAGGGGCAGATATAGAAAATATGAGTGACGAGGAACTCAAAGAATTTGTCTCAAATATTTCTGTGTATGCAAGAGTGTCACCGGAACATAAAATTCGCATTGTTCGGGCATGGCAGGAAAGAGGAATGATTGTGGCAATGACAGGAGACGGTGTCAATGATGCACCGGCATTAAAGCAGGCAGATATTGGTGTTGCAATGGGAATGACCGGAACGGAAGTTGCGAAAGATGCAGCAGCGATGGTACTTACAGATGATAACTTTGCAACAATCGTAAAAGCAGTGGAAAATGGACGAAACTTATATCAGAATATCAAGTATGCGATACAGTTTCTTTTGTCAGGAAATTTCGGAGCAATTTTAACCGTTCTTTGTTCATCGGTTGCAGGACTTCCGGTGCCATTTGCACCAGTACATTTACTCTTTATTAATCTTTTGACGGATAGTCTTCCGGCAATTGCGTTAGGCTTAGAGCCGGATAGAAGTGAAGTGATGAGTGAAAAACCGAGATTGGCAGATGAGTCGATATTGACAAAAGATTTTCTTAGCAAAATCGGTCTGGAAGGTTTGGTAATTGGAGCAATGACAATGATCAGTTTTTTGACAGGATACAACCAGAATGGTACATTGCTTGGAAGCACGTATGCTTTTGGAACTCTTTGTCTGGCACGTTTGTTTCATGGATATAATTGCAAATCAGATCATCCGGTCATTTTTACAAAAGGTCTCTTTCATAACAAGTGGCTTCAGGGAGCATTTGTGTTAGGTGCAGTACTCATTACAACAGTACTGACGGTTCCTGGTTTCCATAACTTATTCAAAGTGGAAACGTTGAATCTGATGCAGCTTGGATGTGTATATTTATATGCTTTTGCAAGCCTTCTGATTATTCAATTACTTAAGTGTATACGTATGAAACTAAGAAAAAGAGGGGAAAGATAGTGAATTTAAGTAGATGTTCTATGAAAAAAATTCGAGAACTGATTGTGTTTACGGCATTTCTTGTAGTTGCTTTGTGGAAATTCGATGTGGTGATTGAAGTGCTGAAGTCAATATGGAAAATTGTGTTTCCTTTTGCGCTTGGTGGTGCAATTGCCTTTGTGATTAATGTACCAATGAGTTTCCTGGAAAAGAAAATGCTCGGAAAGATAAAAGAAAATAATAAAATAGGAAAAAAAGCTGCGAGACCGATAAGCCTGCTTCTTACAATTATATTGGCAGCAGGTGTAATGGTATTGGTAATGTTTGGTGTGATTCCACAGCTTACACAGACCATGGGAAATCTGATGACGAGTATTTCAGATTTTATTCCACAGATGCAAAACTGGATTCGGGAATTTTCACATGATAATCAGGATATTATGAAATTGGTAGATCAGCTGCAGTTTCAGCCTGATCAGGCAATTAAATGGGGAATAAGTCTTCTTGGAAACGGAGTCGGAAATATGATGAATACGACGATGTCAGCAGTAGGTTCCATTGCCAGTGGATTAGCGACCTTTTTTATTTCGTTTTCCTTTGCATGCTATATTCTTTTTCAGAAGGAAAAATTACATTTACAGGTAAGAAAAGTGATTTTCGCTTTTATTCCAAAACAAAAAGCAGATGCAATTCTTAACATATGTTCGCTGACATATCGGACATTTGCAAATTTTCTTGCAGGGCAGTGTCTGGAAGCAGTAATTCTCGGAATGATGTTTGTTATCACGCTAAGTATTTTAAAAATGCCATATGCACTTTTAATTGGAATTTTGATCGCGTTTACCGCATTGGTGCCTATCTTTGGAGCCTTTATTGGCTGTGCCGTGGGAAGTTTTCTGATCTTTATGGTAAATCCAAAACAGGCAGTTTTATTTATTATAGTTTTTCTGCTTTTGCAGCAGATAGAAGGTAATCTGATCTATCCTCATGTGGTTGGCGGATCAGTAGGACTTCCATCAATTTGGGTACTGGCGGCAGTTACAATCGGCGGAAATCTTATGGGAATTATAGGTATGCTGATTTTCATTCCACTTGTATCGGTATTTTATACTATATTCCGGGAGTTCGTATATCTGCGCCTAAAAAAACAACATATAAAACGAGTAACGAGAACGGATGTGGAAGAGTATGCGGAGGAGGAAATTGCGTCATCCTTTATTATGCCGAATGAAAAATAATGATATGATACAAATATAAATGAAGTGTAATGCCGATTATTAAGACGTTATAAAAATAGATTACAAAGGAAGAAGATATTATGAAGAAAATAGGAATCATGACAGACAGCCACAGTGGAATTTTGAGCGAAGAAGCGCAGAGACTCGGAATTAAGGTACTACCGATGCCCTTTTATATCGGAGAGAAAGTGTATCGTGAAGGAGTAGATCTTTCCAGAGATGAATTTTATGATATGCTTCGAAAGGGCGTAGATGTATCTACATCTCAGCCGTCACCAACAGAAGTTATGGATATGTGGAAAGAGATGCTGAAAGAATATGAGGAGATTGTTTATATTCCTCTTAGTAGTGCTTTAAGTGGGTCCTGTATGACAGCAGAAGCCATGGCAAATGAAGATGAATTTGCCGGTAAGGTGTTTGTCGTAGATAACGGTCGTGTGGCAACCCCGATGCATCGTTCTGTTCTTGATGCAGTAGAAATGGCAGAAGAAGGATACAGTGTAGTCGAAATCAAGAAAATTCTTGAAGAAACCAGAGAAAAAATGACAATTTATATCGGTCTCAGCACACTGAAATATCTCAAAAAAGGAGGAAGAGTCAGCTCTGTGACAGCTTTGGCAGCAGATGTCCTGAATATCAAACCTGTTATGCATTTCAGCACAGGAAAGCTTGATATCTACCAGAAATGCCGTGGTATGAAGAAATCACGTAAAGTTATGATCGATGCAATGAAGCATGAGCTGGAAACGAATTTCCGAGAAGAATATGCTGCGGGTAAAGTGTACCTGATGGCGGCGTCCAGCAGTACCGATGAAGTGACAGAAGAATGGGTAAACCAGATTAAAGAAAGTTTCCCGGGAATGGAAGTCATGTGTGATAAACTTTCCTTCGGTTTGTCCTGTCATATCGGTCCGGATGGACTGGGAATCGGATGCACCTGTAAGCCAGTGTAAAAAACTGCTCCGGAGAAGATAAAATAAAAGATTAGGGTGTCAAAAGGTTTATAGCCTTTGATATAAATTTGTACCTTGAAAACTTAACACGATATGTAAAAACATTGGATTCTTTGGTAAAATGTAGGTAGCATTTTATGAGGTGATCTATATGTCTTTTGTTAAAAATGATAATCAACAGCTTACTGTTTTAGACAGTACTTTTAATCTTACAGAACGCGAAAAACGAATGTTAGAAAAATCATGGGCAAATACTTTTGCAGACAAAGTTTTTCCTGCTATTGATGAAAATATTTTTTCTGTTCTTTACAGTAAAAAAGCATCCAGACCTAATACTCCGGTCAATGTGATTGTTGGGGCACTGATTCTTAAAGAAGCTCTTAATGTTACTGACGATGAGATCGTTGAAGCTATGGCATTTGATATCCGCTATCAGTATGCACTGCACACAACCAGTTTTGAAGAGCAGCCAATTAGTGACAGAACCCTCAGCAGGTTTAGAGCAAGAGGAAACAGAGCATGATGTTGATCTTATTCATGAATGTGTTGTAAAAATGGCAAAAGAAATATCTGATTTTATGGATATCACTCCGGATAAACAACGTATGGACAGTTTAATGGTTGCTGCAAATATCAGAAACCTCTCATTGCTTGAATTGTTTTATACTTGTGTTGCTAATCTTTGCAAAATAATGGATGAGCGTGGAACAAAAATTCCGGATGAACAATATCATTATATTAAAAAAGATGATTATAATAAATGCATTTATCACAAGCGGGATATGGATGCAACTGAGAGAAACGTTGTTGTGATGAAAGATGCAGATATCTTGATAAAGATTTGTGATTCAACCGGTGATTTTGATGATACAAGTGAATATCAGCTTCTTATTCGCCTATTAAAGGAACGCACAATCATTGATGATGGTGGCTCAAGGCGGCTTCGACAAAAAAGAGGAAGTTGAAAATCCTTCAGAAGTATTGCTTAATCCTTCTGATCCAGAAGCCACTTTCCGCTATAAAGCAGGTGGCAGACATCTTGGATACGTTGGAAACGTAGTTGAAGCTGTCGGAGAAAAAAGCAGTCTGGTCATTGTCTACGATTACCAGCAAAATACCTACGCAGATAATCAGTTTATGAAAGATTATCTTAATGAGAAAAAAGATTTTTCTGATGGTTCTTTTATTGTTGCCGATGGGGCATACAGCGGAGAAGAGAACTCACGTTTAGCATCTGAACATAATCTAAAACTTGTTACAACCAATTTCACAGGACGCAAACCAGATGAAATATATGCTGATTTTGTTTTTACTGATGATGGAAAATATCTCATCAAATGTAAGAATAATCGTGTACCTGAAGACTGTATCTATGATCCAGGCAATGAGCGTTCCGTTGCGTATTTTCGGATAAGTGACTGCGAAGGATGTCCTTACAAAGAACGGTGTCAGTCGCGTTTTCTAAAAACACGAGTCCGAAAGGAAGTATCTTGGAAATCCGTTGGTCGTGCAAAACAATTACAGTACATGCAGACGGAAGAATTTTCTGAATATGCAAAATTTAGAAATGGAGTAGAAGCAATTCCCTCTCTTCTTCGTCGAAGATATCATGTGGACAAGATACCTGTGCATGGCAAAAAACGTACCCGGTTATTCTTCGGATTTAAAATAGCAGCATTAGATTTTCAAAAGCTATTAGATTATAAAAAAGCATTATATTTTCCAAAAAGCTGGTCGATAGAATCCAGGAGGCCTGCAAGATCTCCAATTAGTTTCGTGGCTGAAAGAAACAGATTGTGAGATGGCTGCCATGGAAAGTACGGGCTCTTATTGGAAACCTGTATATAATATATTTGAAGAAGAACAGATACCGATCATGGTTGTGAATGCGCAGCATATCAAAGGAGTTCCCGGACGTAAGACGGATGTAAAAGATGCAGAGTGGATTGCCGATCTGGTACGCCATGGATTAGTAAAAGCAAGTTACATACCAAATAGGGATATTATATGGTTCCAAATTACACCGATGGTATCAGATCTGTTGATTGGTTTGTGCGCTATAATGATGGTCATATCGGTCGCTCTGTATATTATCCAGAATACCAGGACGCTTAAGGGAGAGACTGTATAAGCAATTTTATATTGCAATGACTAGAAAAATATTTAGGAGAAGATAGATATAAACAGTAAGTCAAACACACAAACTATGGAGTCTTTAGTCGCTTTAATAAAATTTTAGATAGAAAATAAATCATTCAATGTCATTTAGATAAGGTTTTTTATGACAAAAAGACAGATTGCTTATTTGCCTTATAATGCAGTATAATGGTAACGAGATTTATGCAACCCGATACATGAAATCCCTATTTCTCTTTGGACGGAGGTGGATAGGATATTTTCGATTGTACTTGACAGGTGTCAGATACTTTTGTATGAGAAGCATGGACTCTGTTTCGTTACCATCGTGTTTGAGATATGCCCTGCATATGTTTACTGCATTTGAAACGGATTTACTCTGCATCTGGAGCATAAACTGAATATATTCGCGGAAAGAAAGTTTGCGGTTCCTAGTAAAATCACTTTCCGGATTACGGCAGAACATGGAGTGAATTTCATCGAGTTCTGTGATGCAGTTGTCGAGTGTGGATTTTAAATTAGATAAGAAAAATCAGCCATAATGAGCCGCCTTGAAATATGTTTATAATCAAGGCTTACGCAACATATATTGGCTTACTTGTCAACTGTTTTTTGTAATATTTTTAAAGTTTTAGGTATAAAAACAGTGGCTTTCTATGACAGAAAACCACTAAAATGATGCTTAACTGAATGGCATTGCTTTATCACCACTTTGAAAATGGTTGTTTTATGGCGGATAGTCAGACAGTTTTGGATATAAGAGATGATCTGGGAGCAACCATGAATGAATGCAGGGAAGTGACCAAAAAGTACCGCACAGGACGGAGTGCATATTTACGGCTCGAACAGTTGTTTATGCGATTGTTTGCAGGATTATTATAGCAGAAAGAAGAGGTGTTCGATATGTGTACAGCAGCAACTTACAAAACAAAAGATTTTTATATGGGCAGAACGCTTGATTATGAATTTTCCTATGGGGAACAGATCACGATAACGCCAAGAAATTACGAATTTGATTTCCGGTTTGCCGGGAAGATAAAAAGCCATTATGCTTTGATCGGAATGGCATTTGTTGCAGGAGGTTATCCGCTTTATTATGATGCTGTTAATGAAAAAGGCCTTGGAATGGCAGGTCTTAATTTTGTCGGCAATGCGGCATATGAAGAGGCTTTGCCGGAAGATGAAACAGAAGTCAGCCAGGTGGCACAGTTCGAGTTCATCCCATGGATCCTTACACAGTGTGCTACTGTAGCAGAGGCGAGAGAGAAGCTGGCAGCAATGAGACTGACAGGCACAGCATTCAGTGAACAGCTGCCGACAGCACAGCTTCACTGGATCATTGCAGACAAAGACGCCTGTATCGTTGTTGAGTCTATGAAGGATGGGCTGCATGTATATGATAATCCGGTAGGAGTGCTTACCAATAATCCACCATTCCTGGGTCAGATGTTTGCACTGAATAATTATGCCGGAGTATCCAGAAAACAGCCGGAGAGTACTTTTGCAGGAGTATTACAGCTTGATGCATATAGCAGAGGAATGGGTGGAATGGGAATACCTGGAGATCTTTCCAGCCAGTCAAGATTTGTGAAAGTTGCCTTTACAAAATTAAATTCGATCTCCGGTGAAGAAGAGGGTGAGAGTGTAAGCCAGTTCTTCCATATCTTAGGATCTGTAGATCAGCAGCGTGGATGTTGTGAGGTGACAGAAGGCAAATATGAGATCACGATATACACGTCCTGTTGTAATACAGCAAAAGGTATTTATTATTATACGACTTATGATAATCATCAGATCACAGCGGTTGACATGCATGCGGAAAATCTGGATTCAGATCAGCTGATCTGTTATCCGCTTCTGTCCAAGGGCGAAGTCAGATGGCAGAATAAATAATACGAAAATGCACGGAGAAAGTATATCGCAGAACAACAGGAGGAAAGACCATGAAAGAAGTTAAAACACCGAAAAAACCACTGGCATATTATTATGGGATTGTGTTAATAGTGCTGATCGTATTTAATCTGGTTGTCACACCAATCCTTATGGAGCATCAGGTAAAGGAAACGGATTATGGAACTTTTATGAGCATGATCGAGAAGAAGAATATCGGTGAAGTAGAAGTTAAGGACAATCAGATCATCTTTACAGATAAAGATCAAAAAAATATTTATAAAACAGGTCTGATGAACGATCCGAACCTGACGGACAGGCTATATGAATGTGGAGCAGTATTCGCAAAAGATATCGATAAGCAGATGTCACCGATCATCAGCTTCCTGCTGACAGGGGTTTTGCCATTGATCCTTTTTATCGCACTGGGAAATTATATGGCGAAGAAACTGATGGAGCATGCCGGAGGAAAAAATTCGATGGCTTTTGGAATGGGAAAAAGCAATGCGAAGATTTATGTGCAATCCAGTGAGGGAATCCGTTTTTCAGACGTTGCAGGAGAAGATGAGGCGAAAGAAAACCTTTCAGAGATCGTTGATTATCTTCACAATCCGAAGAAGTATACCGATGTAGGTGCGTCTATGCCAAAAGGTGTCCTTCTTGTAGGACCTCCGGGAACCGGCAAAACAATGCTTGCAAAAGCAGTGGCGGGTGAATCAAATGTACCATTTTTCTCAATGTCCGGATCAGAATTTGTTGAGATGTTTGTCGGTATGGGAGCTTCCAAAGTTCGAGATCTTTTCGGACAGGCAAAGGAAAAGGCACCATGTATCGTGTTTATTGATGAAATTGATGCCATTGGTAAAAAGCGTGACGGACAAATGGGCGGAAATGATGAGAGGGAGCAGACCTTAAACCAGCTTCTTACAGAGATGGACGGATTTGAAGGAAATAATGGTGTCATCATTCTTGCTGCAACGAATCGTCCGGAGTCGTTAGATCCGGCACTTACACGTCCGGGACGTTTTGACAGACGTGTGCCGGTTGAACTGCCGGATCTTGCAGGCCGTGAAGCAATTTTAAAGGTTCATGCAAAGAAGATAAAAGCATCTGATGATGTTGATCTGCATACGATTGCACGTATGGCATCGGGTGCATCCGGTGCGGAGCTTGCCAATATCATAAATGAAGCAGCATTACGTGCTGTCCGTAGTGGAAGGACCGTTGTAAATGAATCTGATCTCGAAGAAAGTATAGAAGTGGTTATTGCAGGATATCAGAAGAAGAATGCGGTTCTTTCAGATCAAGAGAAGAAGGTTGTTGCATATCATGAGATAGGACACGCTCTGGTAGCTGCATTACAGAGTCATTCAGCTCCGGTCCAGAAGATTACGATCATCCCGCGTACCTCAGGTGCACTCGGCTACACTATGCAGGTTGAGCAGGGTGATAAATATCTGATGACGAAAAAAGAACTTGAGAATAAGATTGCTACATTTACAGGCGGACGTGCGGCAGAGGAGATCGTATTTGGTGAGATCACGACCGGAGCCTCCAATGATATCGAACAGGCAACAAAAATTGCAAGAGCGATGATCACCCGCTACGGCATGACAGATGAATTCGACATGGTGGCAATGGAAAACGTGACCAACCAGTATCTTGGCGGCGATACGTCTCTTTCCTGTTCTGCAGATACACAGAAGGAAATTGATGAAAAAGTCGTGCAGCTCGTAAAAGCAGAGCATGAAAAAGCAAGAAAAATCCTTGCTGAAAACAGGGAAAAACTGGACGAACTGGCTATGTACCTGTATGAGAAGGAAACAATTACAGGCGACGAATTTATGGATATTTTAGACAGAAAATAATGTAGTTAATTAGATAATCAATGTCATTTAGATAAGAAAAATAGTTAGTAGTTCTGAAAAATGGAATTATTTTATATAAAGGAGCGGACAAATTCTCATTTACAGGGAGCGGAAGATTAAGCTGGATAAAATACCCAGCTCAATCTTCCACATGGAATACATCTTCCACCAGCATATTAAAGTACTTTGATATTCGCAGCATAAACTCGGCAGATGGGGTGCTGTCCCCACGTTCTATCCTGCCGACAGTTTTGGTGCTGTATCCGATAGCAGCGGCAAGGTCATCCTGGTAAATGCCACGCTGCTCTCGGATTTCTCTGATATTATTGGTAACCGCCATAAAAATCCCTTCTTTCAGTTCTATAGATATTTTCTTATTTTCAATTATGCAAAATAATGTGTCCAATAAAAAGGAATTGCAATTTTATCGACAATGTCCTGTAATAGCAGAAGCATCAGATTTTCCAAGAACTTTTCCAAATATGTCTAAGCGGTCGTTTTCTCCGACCTTGATAGGTGCATACTTTTCATTGAGTGAGATAAGGAAAATTCCGTCTTTATCGTTTTGTAATTTCTTAATATAGGCTTCTCCGTTAAGAGCGAATATGCCGATTTCTCCATTAGCAACAGATTCCTGTTGTAATACCCATGCAATCTGACCATTGTGGAATTCTGGTTCCATACTGTCACCACTAATGCGGACACCGAAAGTAGTATCTTCCGGCAGGATAGATTCATCTATGCGTACAGTCTCTTTCGGTCCGTCTACAAGGAAGTTACCGGTTCCGGCTGATACGGCATTTTCAAAAATATCAATGCTACGGAATGGAATTATCTTAGCAGTCTGCTTTTCATACATTCCGGATGCGTGGAGCAGATTGATATAATCCATAGCCTTTTCCCTGCCTTCATCAGTAAGTGAGGAGAAAGGATCAGTAGGATTTACTCCAAAATATGCCTCATACATGTTAGTAACACCAAGGATTCTACACACTTTGTAAAATATGGTAACGCTTGGTTCAGCAAGATTTCTCTCCCAGTTGGATATGGCTTTATAGGAAATGGTAATGCCTTCCTTTGCCAGTTCATCAGCGAGATCCTGTTGGAGCAAGCCTTTCTTTTTTCTATATGATGAAATGATTTCTCCGATTGAGTACATACATACGCCTCTTTTCTTTCATTTTGTTGATTTCAAATGTCTCTTTTCACTCCATAGTATATAGCAATAGTGCCAATTATTCAAGTTAAAAATCCAATATAATGAGAAAAAGGACACATGTGTCCGTTGACAGTCGATTATTCTTGGGGTTATACTATGCCCTGTAAGAAACATTACTCATATACTTGGACTAAAGGTTATGGTAGTGACAGATTAAATGCAGGAGGTTATGCAGATGGGAGACAGGGTAATACTTCATTCAGATATCAACTGTTGCTATGCTTCGATTGAGCATCTGCATCATCCGGAGCTTGCAGGAAAGCCACTGGCAGTAGGCGGTGACCCGGAGGCAAGACATGGGATTGTCTTAACAGCCGACTATATTGCCAAGAAGTACGGTGTGAAAACAGGAATGGCACTCTGGCAGGCAAAGCAGGTCTGTCCGGACATAACATTTGTATCACCAAGAATGGACTTATATCTTCGGTTCTCAAGAATGGCTCATGAGATATATGCAGAATATACGGACAGACAGGAGCCATATGGAATTGATGAGTGCTGGCTTGATGTGACAGGGAGCAGTTCCCTTATATTGGTTCGGCGGTGCATGGGAAAGTAGTAATTGAGAAATACAATAATATTCCACTCCATGCAACAGATCCAAGTGAATGGGTCGTTGTTGAAAATACGCATGAGCCGCTTATCGACAAAAAGACATTTGAAAAGGCACAGGAAAGAGTAAAGGAAATCTCGGATGCTTATTTTGCAAAAGAGTTTAAGAAACATCCAACTAACGAAAAGAATTTACTAAAGGGAAAAATTATATGCGGAGATTGTGGCAAGGGAATGAGACTTGCTCCAAGAACAACAAAATCGTATGTATATTATTGTGGAACTTTTTCAGATGGCGTTAATCCGGCATGTTCAAGACACAAAATTGATCAGGAGGATGTCAACAAAGCTGTATTTGCTCAGATTTCAAATCATATGCGTTGTTGTATTGACGCATTAAGCGTAATACGGGAATTAAACTCAAGAAGTAGTGGACTGAAAAAATACGATGTGTATGAAAAAGCCATTACCAGACAGCGCAGGGAACTGGAGAAGGTAAACCGCAAGTTTTCTGAGTTATATGGAGATTATTCCGAACATTTGATTAATGAGAGTGAATATTTGACATTAAAACAGCAGTATCTTTTAAAAAGCGAAGCTTTGAAGAAGGAGATAGATAATCTTTTAATATCTCAGAACTTGTATTCAAAGAATTATAAGATTGATGAAGACTGGGAAAATCTTATCAATAAATATCTGAAATGCAGAAAACTCAACAAAGAGCTGGCAGATGCATTTGTTGACAAGGTACAGGTGTTTGAAGGTGGCAGAATTTCCGTAAATCTGGTTTATGATGATTGTCTGGAAGAACTGTTACAGGTAAAAAATAAGAGAGAAGGTGATTTGAATGAGTAAGATAACTGCTATGTATATTCGCCTTTCTATGGAAGATGAAGATGTATCATTAAATCGGAAAGAGGAGAGTAACAGTGTATCCAGCCAGAGGGAATTGTTAAAAGCATATATTGAAAATCATTCGGAGCTTAAGGATACGAAGGTACAGGAATACTGTGATGATGGATTTACTGGAACAAAATTTGAAAGACCAGGCTATACGAAGCTTATGGAGGATATCCGGGCTGAGAAAATATCATGCATTGTAGTAAAGGATTTATCCAGACTCGGAAGGGATTATATTGAAGTTGGAAGTCTTCTGGAGCAGATACTTCCACTTTATCAGGTGCGGGTTATTGCAGTTAATGACAATTATGACAGCGATAACTATGATGGTTCCACCGGTGGTATGAATGTTGCGTTTAAGAATTTAATTTATATGCTTTATAGCAGGGACTTGTCCAATAAAATATGTTCTGCAAAGCACACAAGGATACTGAATGGGGAGAACATTAGTGGTCAGTTGAGGTATGGATATGTCAAAGACCCAAATGATAAGCATAAGATTATTGTAGATCCGGAAGCAGCAGAAGTGGTTAAGCTGATATTTGAACTGACCGCACAGGGCAAAAGAAAAACGGAAGTGGCAAATTACTTAAATGCTCACGGTATTGATACACCATCCGCATATAAGAAGAGAAAAGGAAGCAAAAACTTTTTTCATGCAGTTGAAGTGAAAAGCTTGTGGAGTACTTCTTCTATCCGCGATATATTAAACGATGAAGTTTATCTTGGAAAACTGATATGGAATAAAACAAAGAAGAGGGTAGGCAGCAATAACACTTCAACCTATGTGCCTAAAGACGAATGGATTGTGATAGAGAATTGTCATGAACCTATTATTACTCAGAAATTATTTGATATGGCACACGCTAATTCAAAAAAATATATTCGTCCAAAGCGTGGTAAGAGAAACTATAATCCGTTTTATTATTGTGGGGTATGTGGCAGAGCCTTGGCACCCAGCAAAAGGGTAAAAGGTGACATTCTTCTTTGCTCATCGTCCCGAATTGAGAAAAATTCTCCATGCAAAAGCAACAGGGTGGAAATTGCCAAGGTTGAAGATGCAATCATGAAAATTGTAAATATGTATGCAACAGCTTATCTGGATGAGAAAGGAATAAAGAAAGCTGGTAAATCGAAAGAAGTATCTCCGGAAGAAAAGATTGCAACACTTGAAAAGAAGGTGAAGAGCCTCAGCAGTAAAAAAATGATGTTGTATTCTGATTATAAGGATGACAAGCTCACTAGAGAAGAGTATGTCAAGCGTTCAAAGGCGATGGTGGAGCAGATTGATGAATTGCATCAGGAAATCGAACAGCTTAAAACAGAAATACCGCCAGAAGATAATTCTTCTAGTAAGTTTGAGACACAGTTAGAAAGTATCATCAATATGGAATCTTTTGACAGAGAGAAAATCCAGAAGGTAATCAAAAAAGTGATTATCAATGGAGAGGACAATATAGAGATTGTATGGAATACAGATGATCCATTTTTCAAGTAAGATGGATGCTTATGGAGTTTGGAGTGCCGAAAAAATATGGCACTCCTTTCTTCAGCAGGCATAAGTATTGCTTTCAATATACTGCGATAGCAGGTATAATGGAAAGTGATATTTGAGGGTACAAAAAAATTAATTTTTTTTGGTCTAGGGTTGACACGAGCAGGAACAGGGATGCCTGATATTTCTATGGTAGTGTCATTGGCAAAAACACTTAATGTTTCAACGGATTATCTCTTTGGATTAGAGAAAAATGAAATTGATGACAATGTTTATGTAGAACTAAAAAGACATATAGAAAAAATAGAAACTGAATCAGGGAGAAAGGCAGAAGCAGCACTTTTATCCTGTCAGTTTATGTTAAAGAAAGTTTATGAAGCACCAGATAATTATATTTATTCAGTTTTTTTTGTAGAGCAGGTTGCAAATTTAAGCAGATTTGTAGATTTGGAAAAATATGCCGAGGACAAGTGGGCTGAGTACAGGGAATTGGCTATAAAGTACGGTTCCAATGCCATAAGATTTGCAAACAATAAGGAATGGATTGAACGTGCACATTTTGCGTTGGCGTGGATTTACATACATGATAGAAATTATGCGTATGCCAGAGAACATATTGAACAACTGCCATCAGTATCTTCTAACAGACTTCAGGAAAGTATCTTGGCACAGTTGGAAGCTTTTGAGAATGGCATTGATGCAATGGATGAAGCAGTAACTAAAAATCTTCAAAATTTTGTTCGTGCAATTAACAAGGAAAATTTGTACGCAATGGAGACTTTTTCATGGCAGAAACCTTTGCGTGCAGTAGAATTTGGTCAGTGGGCAATTAGACTAATAGAGGTATTCGGTGAAAATAAATATTTGAAATCATATTGTAGAGGTTTCTTAAGAGATATTTATAAATATCTAATTAATGCAGAGGTTATTTTAGGCAGATTTGAAAATGCAGCGAAATATTTTGAAGCATTAAAAGAGCAGATGCAAAAGCAATATGAATATCATCAAAGTATACTTTCTGATGAGGCAGAAAAGGCCAAGTTTAACGATAGACAAATTGGTTATATGGAGGCTTATACACAAGAATTTATAAAGGAAAAACAACAGGATGTAGTTAATTATATTCTGGGGTGCTGGCCTGGAAAAATGGCAGAAAAGTTTGCTGAGGCAATAGGATATTCTAAATAGTTGTAGTAAAAAGCTCTGATCTAAAAATAAAGATTGAGTTTTTTATTTTAATGAAAAAAAATCTTTAATATGGTAAAATATTATTGCAATAAATAAAGAAATTTGGAAAAATTTATTTACTTAATTTCAAATAAAAAACAGAACAGATTATATCGTAAATAATAAAATTATTTATCGCAGAAAGGTGGTATAATGCGTTTTAATCTTCCAGTTTTAGTATATCAGGAAAAAAATTGTGTACATAATCATGCAGATGAAATAGCTCAGATGGGCAAAAATGCTTTAATTGTAACAGGCAGGAATTCTTCAAAAAAGAACGGTTCTTTAGATGATGTAATAAATGCTTTAAAATCTAAGAATATTAAATATACAGTTTATGATGGCGTAGAGGAAAACCCATCTGTAGAAACTGTAATGGAGGCCAGAGAAATAGGTGTTAAAGCAGGTTGTGATTTTATAATAGGTATTGGTGGAGGCTCTCCAATGGATGCGGCAAAAGCGATAGGAGTAATGATTTACCATAAGAATGAAAATAAGGATTTCTTATACAAGTCAGTTTCCAATTCACAATCTTTGCCGGTTATAGAAGTACCAACTACATGTGGCACAGGCTCGGAAGTTACAACTGTAGCAGTTTTAACGGTGCATAATGAGAAAACTAAAAAATCAATGTCTCATAGAATATTTCCAAGGATGGCTTTAGTTGATGAAAAATATATTAAAAATGCACCTTTGAAAGTAATCTGTGACACAGCAATTGATGCATTAGCTCATATTGTTGAAAGCTGTATTAACAATAATGCAACCGAATATAGTAAGATGTTTGCAAAAGAAGGCTTAGAAGCATGGAGTAAATTTAAAGATGTGTTACTTGGAAATAGAGAAGCTACAGATGAGGATTTCCACAATATGATGTATGCTTCAACGTTGGCGGGAATGTGCATTGCTCACGCAGGAACATCTCTTCCACATGGATTAAGTTATCCTATTACCTATGAATTAGGAATTCCTCATGGAAAAGCAGTTGGATATTTTTTGCCTGGTTATATTAATGAAGCTACAGATGAGGATAAAGAATTTGTTTTGAAGGCAGCAGGATTTGAATCAGTAGAAGAATTTTCCAAATTCTATAAGAAGGCTTGTGGATATGAAAAATTTCCACAGGAACTTTTAGACAAAACAGGAGAGTTAATCCTTTCTAATCAAAGAAAATTAGCTAATTGCCCATATAAAGTAGATGCAGAAGTTATTAAGAATATTATTAGCTTTTAATTTAAGGAATTCAAGTTTAATATAGTAAATGAAGAAGCGCCTGTTAATCATACAGGCGCTTTTGATATGGGTATTTATATAAGTTAGATATATGAAAAGAGCTGCAAATCCATTTTATGAACTTACAGCTCCATAACTTATCATAGAGTGTATAGTTACAGATTCTATTTCATAGTCTATAATTTATTTAATTCTGTCAGTTAAACCCTCAGGCATATCGGCTGTACCCTGACCTACATATTTGTAAATCTCAACAGTCTGTTTAATCTGTTCATCTGATAAATGTTCGATTTCTCCACAAGCTCTGGCAGCTAAATAGCCTTTTGCTGTTTCTTCCAAGTAAACAGCAGCTGTTAATGCCTGTTTCAAATTCTTTCCGACTGTCATTACACCATGATGTGCTAAAATAACTGCCAGGCTATCCCCTAAGTACTTAACTACGTCCATTCCCATTTCAACTGATCCTGGTGAACTATATTCAGTAACTGCAACGTTACCGCCACAGGCATTGCCTACAGTTGTAAGGTCAGCTCTGAATTCTTTCTGAATAAGAGAAATAGCTGTAGCATATGGCTGATGTGTATGAATTGTAGCCATAACATCAGGACGATGTTTGAAAATATATAATATACCAGGTGTATCAGATGAAGGTTTGTTTGTTCCTTCAATAATATTTCCATCAATATCCATTACTAAAACATCATCAGGCTCCATATCTTCATAAATCATACCTGAAGGTGTAACCAGAATTTCTCCGGTAGGCATTCTCATGGACACGTTACCACCTGCTAATGAAATAAGACCATATCTATCAAGTTTAATACCTGCATCTATAATTTTTTTCTTCTCTTCTAAAAACATGCTCATTTTTATCCTCCTTAGATTACACTTCCAAAAAGTCTACGAAACGCTGATTGTCAAGATCATCTTCTTTGATACCAAGATCTTTACCAATTAGTTCTTCAACAGATTTAACAAGGTTCATAGCATCAATACCATATTTTGTCATCAAGTACATCTTTGAAGCACCATGTGCGTAACCGTTAAGACCAATCTTAATTAACTTCTTACCAATTCCATTTTCAGCCATTAAGTCAGCAACTGCTGAACCTAAACCACCGATATTATAATGATTTTCCATTGTAACAACACCATATTTACATTTCTTAAGAGCTTCTACAATAGTAGGATCTGTAAATGGTTTTAATGTTGAAACATGCATATGCTGAACTGATACACCCTTGTCTTCCAAAGCAGCTGTAGCACGCATAGCTTCTTCTGTACAGATTGATGATGAAAGGATAAGAACATCATCACCTTCTGTAATTGTTCTGGCTCTATTAAATACCATAGGCTCATTTGCTGGGAATAATCTTGGAACTTCCTTACGAAGCATTCTGATATAAGCAGGACCATTCCATTCATATACTAAATCTAAAACGCCTTCAATATCTGTAGCGTCACCAACATCAAAAATGGCCATATTTGGTACTGTACGCATAATACCAACATCATTGATTGACTGATGTGTTACTCCACCTGGAGTAGTAATACCAGGTACAAAACCTACAAATGTAACAGGAAGATTAGGGTATGCAACACTCATTTCCACCTGATCTAAAATTCTACGTGAAAGGAAAACTGAGAAAGTGTGTAAGAAAGGACGGTAACCTTCACGAGCTAAACCTGCAGCCCATGAACACATATTCTGCTCAGCAATACCCATTGTTAAATACTGGTCCGGTTTCTCAGCTCTGAATTTCTTAACTTCACAGGAAGTTCCTAAGTCAGCTGATAATACTAATGTTTCTGGATGTTTGTTTGCAAAATCAAGCATACATCTTTCATGTGTGTTTACTTCTATTTTCATTATTTCTTAACTCCCTTCTCTATAATTCCTCATAAATTCTTTCGTATTCAGCTCTATCCGGAGAGTCTTTAGGAATACGTACAAAATGTAAGAATGGTTTCTTTTTCTCAAGAGGTGGTATCATTGTTGTACCACTTGTCTTGCAAAGAACTACTAAAGGTTTTCCCTCGTGTTCAACATTACAAGCATCTATAATTGCCTGAATGTCATGTCCGTTACATTCAACACATTTAGCTCCGAATGCATTAAATCTATCAGCCATATTAGAAACACATGTCTGATTGTCAGTAGCACCTTCTACCTGCTGACAGTTATAATCACTAACGATTACCATATTATCTAATTTATAGAAAGCAGCAGATTCAACAAATTCCCAAGTCTGACCTTCCTGCAATTCGCCATCACCAAGCATAACGAATACTTTACCGGTATCACCTCTCATCTTACGAGCATGAGCAGTACCACCAGCGATTGAGATTGTCTGTCCTAATGAACCGGCTGTATTTTCGAATCCTGGAGAATGTTCAGCACCGATCATTTCCATATTCCAACCGTCAACGTTGAATTTATCCATAGCATGTTCTGAAATACGACCTGTAGCCTGTAATGCACAGTAGATAACTGATGCATAGTGACAACATGAAACAAAGAAACGATCTTTGTCAGCATCACATCCAACAAACATACCAGGCTTAGTTGGTTTGTAACATCCATTGTAATATGCTCCCTTTGGATAATCCATATTATCCGGTCCCGGAACTCCAGGGAATGGGATTGGCTCAGGATTACCTGTTGAAGGTCCTAAGTTCATTATTTCCATATAAAGGCTGGCAACAATCTCAGCTGAAGAACAAGCCTGAGATAAGTAGCAACCACCTTTTTCAAGTGCAACACCCAGAATTTGCTTTCTAATCTTATTGGCAACTTTCTGAATTTCATCAATTGTAGCTTTTTGTGTCATTATAATACTCCTTTCAAATAATCAAATTAATTTACAAAATTTCGTCTACCTGAACAAATGCTAACTTAATTATATTCATTCAACAACTAAATTGTCAACACTTTTTAGCAGATTTTTTGAAAGTTTGTTTTTACATTAAAAAGGAAGAAACAGCTTTTTAAATGAGAAACAGTGCGAAAAATTGGTGAAAATTCACAAAAAAAAACGTTCCAATAAATATTTGGCGTTGTAATTTTCACCAAAGGGTGTTATATTAAGATTAACGCGATACAAATGTGCATCAACTTGAACAAATGCAAAAGGTAAACACAAATATTATTCTTATGAAATACATTAAAGAGTTATGTATTATTACAAAGGAGACAATATGAAAGCAGTAGTAAAAACAGAGGTCGGTTTTGACAACATGGTTTATAAAGAAGTGGAAGAACCAAAGGCAGAAAGAGATTTAGTAAAAATCAAAATTGCGTACTCGGGAATTTGCGGAACTGATTTACATGCATTTAGAGGTGAATACGGAAGCACAAAACCTCCTGTTATATTAGGACATGAATTTTCGGGAATTGTTACTGAGGTTGGACCAGATGTAAAAAATATTAAAGTGGGAGATAGAGTAACAAGCGAAACTACTTTTACAACATGTGGACATTGTTCGATGTGTGCAAGCAAGGATTATAATCTTTGTGGTAATAGACAGGGTATTGGAACACAGATTAACGGATCAATGGCGGAATATGTTGTATCGAGAGAAGAAAGTGTTCATGTATTACCGGATAATGTTTCGCTATTATCAGCATCTCTTACAGAACCATTAGCGTGTGGTGTTCATGCAGTAATTGAAAAAGGAAATGTTCAGCCTGGAGATATCTGCGTTGTATTTGGAGCGGGAGCAATTGGACAGATGGTTGCACAGGTTGCAAAAGGATGCGGAGCAACAGTTATTATGGCTGGATTAACAAATGATGCTGAGAGATTTAAAATCGCAAAGGAATGTGGAATAGATGTTACAGTTGACCAAATGACACAGGACTTAAAGTCAATAGTTATGGAAATGACAAACAACGAAGGCGCAGATAAGTGCTTTGAATGTTCAGGCGCTGTTGTTGCAGCAAATACAGCCCTTGATCTTTGCAGAAGAAAAGGAACTGTGGTACAGATGGGAGTTTTCTCAAAATCAAAAGTTGAAATTTGCACAGACTGGATTCTTCATAAAGAAATTAATTATGTTGGATCAAGAAGTCAGAAACCTTCATCATGGGTTAAGGCATTAGAATTAATGGCAGACGGAAAGGTAGTACCTGAAAAAACTGCAAAGAACTTTGTAACCCTCGAAAACTGGAGAGATGGCTTTGACAGAATGGCTAAAGGCGAAGGTGCTAAGTGGGTTATAACTATTGATGAAGAATTAGAATAGGAAAACAAACGATTAAAATCAAAATAGAAAATTGAAAACTAAATATAGAAAAAAATAACACCTGTCCCTTATAGGAAAGAGATAGATGTTATATAAAGAGTAAATGTTATTTGGTTAGTTTTAATAATTCTAAAGCTAAGGACTCATCGGCAATAAGGCAATTGATGTAGCCACCTTTAATGGCAGCAAGTGTAGCCAAAGCCTTTTCCTTTGAGGCTACGATACCGATTGACCAATCTGCTTCCCTAAGAGCTTCTAAAGGGGCAGCAATAGGATAATGATTCGGAAATGTTACTTCGTTACCGTCTTTATCCATTAATCTTGCTAAAACGTGTCCTACAGCCCCGTACTCTTTAGCCAACTTTAAGTCGTTTTCGGAACCTGTAAAGAGATAAGATGAACCATTTGTATCATCTAAAGTACCGATACCGGTAAGAGCAATATCTAAATTACGGGTAGCAGCTAAAGCTTTTTTAATCTGAGGAGCAGCTAAAAGAGCCTGTTGAACTAACATATGGTCTACATAGACAGGAGAAACAATATTAGTATAAGAGGCATTGAATTTTTGAGCTACAGTGGTAGCAAGTTCAAGTCCGTCATAGGTTGGATCTCCGACACTAAGACAACCGGCCATCTGTACAACAGTTACGTTATAGTATTCACTAGACTGGAAGGCATTACATACGGCACGAATAGCACGCCCCCAGGAAAAACCAATTGACATATTATTATCTAATATAGAAGAAACGAATTGTGCAGCTTCATTAGCACATTTTTCTAAAGCAACATCGTGTTGGTATTTACCGGAGATGATTAAAGCTTCTCTAAGACCAAGTTGATCACGAAGACGTGCTGACAGGTCATGATTCTTTCTTATAGGATCGTGTACGATTATTTCGACTATTCCAACTTCGCGAGCTTCTTCAAGCATTCGTGAAACAGTTGGTCTGGACAAACCTACTATTTTAGATATTTCACTTTGATTAAGATTTTGTTGATAATATAATTGGGCCACATGAACTAGTAAACTTTCATGATTGTTCATAAGTTATCCTTTCTGATTAAGATATTGTTTTAGTTTAAGACATTTATTCTTTTATAACACAGTATATCATATTGTGAAAAAATGACAATATCGTGAAATAATGTAAAAGATAGAAATAACGATTTTAAAAAAATAGAAGAAAATAATAAATTTACAAGAGATAAACAATAAGAGTACAAGAGAAAATAACAAAATTACAAAAGAGAAAACAGTAAAATATAAGAAAAAATAACAAAAACACAAAAGAGAATAACAAAACAAAAAGGAGAAAGTATGAATTCAATATATCCAGAATTAATAGCGGTTGATGTTCAGGCAGAAACATCAGAAGAAGCAATTAGAAAAGTAGGTCAGATTTTCTTAGATAACGGATTTGTAAAAGATACTTACATTGATGCCGTTGTTGCAAGGGAAAAAGTATATCCAACAGGATTACAATTGGCGGATATGGGAGTGGCAATGCCACACACAGATCCACCACATGTATATAAATCCGGCGTTTGTGTAGCAAAGCTAGCAAAACCAGTAACATTCATACATATGGGAACGGAAGATCAACCGGTTGAGGCAGAAATGTTATTTATGATGGCAATTACAGATCCTAGTCAACATCTGGAGACTTTATCAAAAGTTATGAATGTATTTCAAAAACCGGAGATCGCAAAGGAATTTAAGGATGCAACAACAAACGAGGAACTTTATAAGGTCGCTTATAAGCATATTGGCTTAGAGGACTAGAAAAAATATGAAACGAAAGGAGATACGTAAAATGAAAACTTGCAGAATTTTATGCGTATGCGGATCAGGAACAGTTAGCTCAAACATGGTAGCTAATAAGTTAAGAGACCAGTTAGGAGAAGCTGGTTGGGATTGTACAACTGTTGAAACAAGCCCGGGTGGTGTTGAAACAGAACTTATGGGAAACAAATATGATATTATCGCATGTGTTAGCCCGGTTTATCAGGATTACGACATTCCAAAAGTTAACGCTGTAGGCATGTTAACAGGAATGGCAGAAAAACAGGTAATCGAAGATTGTTTAAAAATTTTAGAAGGTTAATTAGCGAGAGGTAAACGTTAATTTAAATTAAAGAAGGGAGAAAATTTATGGCTCAATTTTTTCAATCAGTAGGAGATGTTCTTTCAACATTAGGATCTTCATTCTGTGTACCTGTAATGCTATTTATTATTGCATTATTTATGGGATGTAAAGGACAGAAAGCGTTTAGAGCTGCTTTACTTTGTGCAGCTGGATTAACAGGTTTCTCATTAGTTATTAACAGTTATTCAGGTATTATAGCACCGGTAGTACAGTCTATGGTTGACAGTACAGGTGTAAAACTTAGTTGTTTAGACGTAGGTTGGCAGGCATTTTCTGTTATTGCTTACGGTACTCAGGTAGGTCTTATCTGGATTGGTATCTGTATTATCTTACAGATTGTATTATTCTTATGTAAGTTTACAGATGTATTTATGGCATCAGATCTTTGGAATAACTACTCATTTATGATCTGGGGTTCATTAGTATACTTCCATACAAAGAGTTTTGCATTCGCATTAATTTGTATGTTAGTACAGTTACTTTATATCTTATTATTCTCAGAAGCATTTGCTAAGAGATTTTCAACTTTCTACAATTATCCACAGTGCTGTATGACAGCGCCTCACCACTTAGAGGGACTTCCATTTGCTGTTATTATGAACTGGATACTTGGAAAGATTGGATTTGATAAGATTAAAATCAATGCAACAACATTACAGAAGAAACTTGGTATTTTTGGCGAACCAATGTTTATCGGTTTAGTAGTTGGTGCTTTAATTGGTTTCCTTGGAAATATTAACGATCTTACTACAGTAGCTGGTTGGGGTAGCATAATTACAGCAGCAGTTTCAACAGCAGCTATTATGGCAGTATTCCCAAGAGTTGCGGGTATCTTTGCAGGTGCCTTTACAATTATCACAGATGCTTACAAATCAAAAGCAGCTGAAAAAGGAAAAGATAGAGACTGGTACTTATCAGTTAACGATGCAGTAGCTTATGGTGAACCTAACACATTAGCAGCTGGTATCCTTTCAATTCCAATAATTTTAATATTATCATTCGTACTTCCGGGAAATATTATTCTTCCTATGGCTGACTTAGTAGCTTTACCATATATGTCAGAAGTATTCTGTGCAACATCAAATGGTAATATTGCTAAGACAGTAGCTATGAATGTAATTTGGTTCTCACTTGGTATGATTATCGTATCTCAGTTCTGTCCGGCAATGACTCAGATTGCTATAGAACAGGGTGTTAACCTTGCAGACTACAATGCAGCAGGTGTATCAATTGTTTCATTCGGTGTATTGTGTCATCCATTTATTGTTGGTTTATTTGCAGCTTTCTGGTTCCAGAACTATATTGCAATTGCAATTATCATTGTTGTTTACGTAGTATTATATGTTCTCTTCAAAAAGAATAGATATACATTCGTTGATTGGATGGAAAATCAGGCAGCAAAATATCAGCTATAAGTATATAAAAAATGACAATTTAATAATAAAACAAAGTACAAAAAGGGCGACTGCTTTTCCAAGAAGACAGTTGCCTGATTTGTTTTAAAGGAGGAAAGAGTTATGGCTTTAAACTTAGATAAAGAATATACAGAAAGACCTGAGGATCAGACAAAGTGTGTTTATTGTGGAAATGAGTTAGGACATAAATATAAATGGGCAATGGCAGTTACAAGAAGCTTTAAGGTTTGCAATGACGAATGTAAAGCAGCCCTTGAAAGTTATATTCAAAAAGATAAAAAAAGAAAAACAGCTATGTTTATGCTTATATTTGTAGCATGTGTTATTTATATTATTACACAGCTATTTAGTATTCAAAACTTATTGTTATTAAGCTGTTCACAAATGTTAGGTGGTATAGCATTTTTCTTTTTACCATATCCATTTATTTCATTTGAAACTTTCTACAAAGTAAACATTAAGAAAACAGTAAAGATTTGTAAAGTTATTGGTGGCTTGTTAATGATTAGTGCAGTTGTATTTGCGGTATTATTTTTTGTATAAAGCAAATTGGGCAAAATATGAGATAGTAAAAATATTTTTTAAAGGAAAAGACTATGGACAAAAGATACGATAAAAAAATATTATTTTTTGATGTTGACGATACATTGGTAGATAGCAAAACAGGAAAAGTACCTGAATCAACAATAGAAGCATTACATAATCTACAGGAAAATGGTCACAAAATTTGTATATCTACAGGTAGACCTTTATTTAATAAAGCTAATCCATCAATCTTTTTTGACGTTCCATGGGATGGATATGTGTGCTTTAACGGACAAGGCATTTACAACAAAGAAAGAGTTATGTTTTATAATTATGCATACTCTAAAGATGTAGTTAGGAGATTAATAGAAAAAGTTAATGAACAAAAGTATAATATGATGCTTTTGGAAGAAAAAAGAACTGTTATGGCTAACGAATATTTTAAATATGCAAAAACGGCATGTGAATATTTTCATATGGATATGCCATCATATGAAGAATATAAGGGAAATGATATTTTTGGAATGGTTATGTGTGCTCCGTGTGGATGTGATATATCTGTGTTTAAGGATATAGAGGAAATTGAATTATATCATGGCCAAAATGATTATCTTGACGTGGTTAATAAAGGAATAAATAAGAAGAAGGGGATAGAAAAAATGTTAGAGTACTATAATATGGATGGTTATGTGGCTTTTGGAGACTCTAACAACGACCTTGAAATGATGAAGGGAGCAGATATATCAATTTGCTTAGGACAAGGTCTCGAAACGGTTAAGAAAGTAAGTACATATGTTACAGATGAAGTATTAGAGGATGGAATTTATAACGCATGTAAAAAATATAAATGGATTTAAAAAAATAGGAGGTGTTAACAGAATGAAGGATTTGATTTCATCACCACAAAACATTGTTGTGATTGGGGATATGTATGTGTCTACAGACGTGATGGTAGAGTCATTGGAAAAGAGTAAAATTAATTGTGGCAAGATTACGCAATTGTTTTGGGGAGATTATGACAAAACACATTTTGCAGAAAATCAGCAGAATCTGGAAAATCATGGCTCTGATGCAGCACCTATTGCTGAAGGATTAGAGGAAGCAATAGTTGATGCGGATATTGTGATGACACATTTTTCTCCCATACCCAAATATATAATTGAGAAGGGAAAGAATTTAAAACTTATTCTTACTTCAAGAGGTGGAGTAGAACATATTAATGTAAAGGAAGCAAGTAATCACAATATTCCGGTATTTAATGTGATTCGAAATGCAGAACCTGTTGCAGATTTTGCACTTGGTTTAATGTTAGACATTACAAGAAATATTACTTTATCTGATAAGTTTATTAGAAATGGACAATGGATGCATGAATATTACAATACAGGGCAGATTAAACTGTTCAATGGTCATCTGGTAGGATTAGTTGGTATAGGAAACGTGGGAGCAGCTATTGCAAGAAGACTTAATGCTTTGGGAGTATCAATTATTGCTTATGACTCTTTTGTGTCAGAAGAAAGATTGGCTCAACAGGGACTTGGATTTATCAAAAAAGTTGAAACGATGGAGGATGTATTTAAAAAAGCGGATATCGTTTCATTACATTTAAGATTAACTCCGGAGACAGAAGGGATTATAAATGAGGACTATTTTAAATTAATGAAAAAAACAGCTTACTTTATTAATACAGCAAGAGGCGGTCTGATTGATGAAGATGCACTTATTACTTCTTTACAGAAAGGATATTTTAAAGGAGCAGCCCTTGATGTAGTTAAAAAGGAGCCAATTCCATCAGACAGTCCTTTAATAAAAATGGATAACGTTCTTTTGACTTCACATATTGCCGGAATGTCAGAAGATGCAGTTCCAAAATCACCATTTTTATTAATGGCTGAGCTAGACAGATATTTTGAAACAGGTGTTACAAATCGTATTGTTAATGAAAAAGATCTAGAAGCATAGAAAGTTTTAAAGGAGGTTCAATATGTTATTAAAAGAAGAAAGGGAACAGGTTGTAGAGTACGGAAAGCAATTGTTAGAGAGAAACTTATCTGTAGGAACTTTTGGAAATATAAGCATATATAATGAAAAAGAAAATCTTTTTGCTATATCTCCAAGTGGCATGGATTACTATAAGACAACCCCTGAGGATGTTGTTATTTGCACACCGGAAGGAGAAAAAGTTGAAGGAACAGCTAAGCCATCAAGTGAATTAGATATGCATAGAATTTTTTATCAGAAAAGACCGGAAATAAAAGCAGTTGTACATACACATTCAAGATATGCTGTTACCCTTGCAACAATGGGTAAATCTATTCCACCAATGCATTATTTAATTGCATATTCAGGAAGAGAAGTTCCATGTACACCATATAAAACGATTGGATCATATGAATTAGCTGAGGCAGCATATGAAACAATGGGTGACAATTATGCATGCTTATTGGGAAATCATGGATTATTGGCTTGTGCAGGGAACATTTCGTATGCTATGGATATAGCAGAGCAGATAGAGTTTGTTGCTAATATATATTATAATACTTTACTTGCAGGTGGACCAAAGATGTTGAAAGATGAGGACATAGATGTAGTATTGGAAGCTTTCAAAACTTATAGACAAAGATAAACATTATAATAAAAAGAACTGTTTTTAATTAAGCAGTTCTTTTTATAAAAAAGAAAGGAATGTATAATCTGAGAGCTTAATATTAAACAATTAGGTTATATGAGGATATATATGAATTGGAAAGAAAATAACCTGATAAGAAGAGTAATAATGGCTTTTCTTGGTAATTATATTATAAGTTTCGGAATTTCATTTTTGTATGCAGCTGATTTTGGAACTGACCCGTTTACATGCATGAACTTAGGTGTAAGCAGTCATTTGCCAATAAGCTTAGGAACATATCAGTTATTGATTAATATAGTATTATTTGCTATTATTTTTGTGTTTGATAGAAGAAGCTTTGGCATTGGTGCTATTATTAATATGGTTTTATTGGGATATATGATCGAGTTTAATGTTTTTTGGACAGATAAGTTAGGTATTAATGCAGAAAATTTTGCGGACAAAATGGTTCTAAGAATTATATTGTTATCAGTTGCAGTGTTAATTGCAGCTTGTGGTTGCGGAATTTATATGTCATGCGATCTTGGAGCAGCTCCGTGGGACAGATTAGGTCAGGTTTTTGAAATGAAATCAAACGGAAAAATAAAATACAGGTATGTTAGAATGGTATATGATTGTACAGCTATTGCAATAGGATATTTTACTGGAGCAACAGTGGGTGTGGCAACATTTTTCTTTGGATTCTTTGCAGGACCACTTATTAGCTTCTTTGGAGAACATGTTGGTAAAAAGGTTGTAGGATATGTACCTAGTGATAAGGAAGATAAAAATGTTTAAAGCAGCAATATTTGACATGGATGGATTAATGATTGATAGCGAAAGATTGACACTTGATGTATATAAAATATATATGGCTACGTTAGGGCTTTCAATTACAAAAGAGTTTTATGTAACAATGACAGGAAGAACTTTAAGAGATTGTAAGAAATTATTAAAGGATGAATATGGACAAGATTTTGATTCAGATTTATGCATCGAAAAAGTTTATTCAATGTGTGCAGATAAAATCAAAGAAGAAGGAGTTGCCCTAAAGAAAGGGTTGATTGAATTATTAACATATTTAAAAGAAAATAATTGCAAAACTATTTTAGCATCATCGAGTAACAGAGATAAAGTGGATTTAATAATTAATAAAATGAAACTAACTGACTATTTAGATGATTCGATTTGTGGAGATGAAGTTAATATAGGGAAACCAAATCCCGAAATATTCCTCAAAGCGTGCAAGAAGCTTGGAGCAACACCGGAAGAAGCTGTGGTTTTTGAAGATTCTGAAGCAGGAATTGATGCAGCGTACAATGGAAATATTCCGGTTATTTGCGTTCCTGATATGCTACAACCAAGTCAGGCTCACAAAGACAAGGCAGAAGTGGTTTTAGAGGACTTATCACAGGCAATTGATTATATAGAAAATATGTAAAATCTATCACTTCCAAATTCTGAAGTAAGTAAAGCATTGTGGAATGGTGAAGAAAGATTTCTACTTAACGAGTACAAAATCCTAAATGAACCAACAGCCGACCTGTCAAATAAATCAATTTAGGTATTCTCGTGGAGTCATCTGGTAGTATTCCTTAAATGCTTTGTAGAAATTATATAATTAGAAAACAAAGAGGACACCATCTTATATTAATGATAATAGTGGCATTTTTAACATTTTAATAGCTTGTCTTGAAATAAATTTCCATTACTCAAATTATACATTAGGATATTATGATTTTAGAAATATTACTTATGTTATTAAGAAGCAGTAACGGTTAAGGTTAAAGTTATTAAATGTATGTACTAGTCTAGTATATCTGCCATTGATACGTTTTGAATTATAATCTATAATAATTCAAAAGATAGAACACAATAAACAGTGTATAAAAGAGAGGTGTCCATTTTATGAGTAAGAAAAAAATAGCTTTTATTTGCGTACATAATTCTTGTAGAAGTCAGATTGCAGAGGCACTTGGACGTCATTTAGCATCAGATGTTTTTGAAAGTTACTCAGCAGGAACAGAAACAAAACCACAGATTAACCAGGACGCTGTCCGTATCATGAAGGAATTGCATGGAATAGACATGGAAGCAGAGGGACAGCATAGTAAGCTTATTAATGATATTCCAGATCCAGATATTGCAATATCTATGGGTTGCAATGTAGGATGTCCATTTATTGGAAGACCGTTTGATGATAATTGGGGAATTGAAGATCCAACAGGAAAAAGCGATGAGAAATTTAAGATAGTTATTGAACAAATCAGAAATGATATTTTGGAATTAAGAAGCAAATTAGATAAGGAATAAACGGCACAAATTTCAGTTTAGGAGAAAAAATTTCTTGGATAGAGTAATATTGAATGACCTTGATTTTGAAAACAGAAATGAGGCTCTATATTTTTTTGAAAAAATTATGGAAATTTATAAAAGCATTATTCCTGAAAGACACGCTGAAAACATTGAATATATGTAATAAGAGGCGATTTGGCATATCGTTGTCAAGTGGTGAAAAAAGTTAAATTCTTGAATGATCAGAGCATATATTGGGGAAATCAATTAGAATGTGAATTTGGTGGAGACAGATATTTTGGAAATTTGGTTGGTATGGATTTTATTATGACTTGCACATGTGAAGAAAATGGAGAGAATCTGGAACTTTTGTTATGAAAAAATAGAATTATTTACAATAAGAGTTTGCAAGCTCTCCCTAGATGAGAGGAGACTGTGAAATAAAGTCTGTAAATAGACATTCTATGATAATTGATGGAGCTGTAAGTTCATGAAATGAGCTTATAGCTCTTGTTTACTTTATAGGAAAGTTCGTTATCATGAAGGACAGAAAAAATCCCATACCTGAAATGAAAGGGCATGGGAAATAAGATGAGTATGTTAAAAAATGAAAAAAACTTCTGTAGTGGTAAACTAAATTTGTAACACCTCGTTCGAATAATATATTATAATATTACTCAAACAAGGAGGACATAATTATGTCAATACGTTACAGCGAAGACTTCAAAAAAGAAGTAGTTAAAGCCTATATGGCAGGCGACAGATCAATACATCAACTTGCTGTTGAATTCAATGTTGCAAAAAGTTCCGTTAGCAAGTGGGCTAACGAATACAGGGAAGAATGCCTTTATACCACCGTTTTTTAATGTAACCTCATTTTCAAGTGTGGAGATGATGGATGAGCTTACCATGAAATATATCAATTGGTATAATTATGTTCGTCCTCATTCGTACAATGATTATTTAACACCAATGGAAGCTCGTTACAGATAGATATTTATCGAACAAAGTGTTACAAAAATGCTTGACCACTACAGGTAGATGAAAATGGTGTGAAAGGTTAAATTCCACTTATGTAAAAGTAAATTCCACTGTAAGGTAGGAGAGTGGAATTTAAAATTTTATTTTAGGGTTACATGCATAGATAATAAAGCAAGTGAAAAAGTAGCATAAAAGTGATATAATAGTTATTAGACAAATAGACAATGTTTATGCATTAAGAGATGTAAGACATTAGTGAACGGAACACAAAACTAAAGTAAAAAATCTTTTTGTAAGCAATGTAAAAAATAATCAATATGTATTGTCATGGTCTAAGTCTCCTGGATGTACAGGTTATAACATTACATACACCGGTATCGGGAAAAACTCGAAAGCTTTCTTTAAAAAGACCGATTATAAGAAAACATCAATTACTGTAAACAGATCTTATTTTAAAAATAACAGAAATATTATTCTGGTGAATATTGCAGCAAATTATAAAACAGGAGCAACAGAAGCTACACAGATAGTTCTTTCGTTGGACAACAGACCACCAAAGATGAAAAAGAAGCGTCTTAATATAAAGAAAAAACAGATATCCTTTGAAAAAATGCTGATACCTGTTGATATTGTTCAATATTCAAAAAATAAATCATTTAAGAATGCTAAAACTGTATGGGATAAAAAGGGCGGTGGACTTAGGGCAATTAAAAAGCTAAAGCCTAACACAACTTACTACATAAGATATAGTATTACAACTGACGTATCCACTCTAAAAGAATATAAGAAAATTGGTGGAATTTGGTCCAAGACGATAAAGGTAAAGACAAAAAAATAATACTTTTTACATCCGATATCACAGTCACTATTAAATTTAATGGTAACTTTAAAAATAATCACCTTCAAGCTATAATTGAAAAAATATGGTTTGAAGGTGATTTTATATGGCTAGATAATGGATATAATTTAATTGGCTGAATATGGAGTGATTGTTGAAAAGAATATGCGGTCAAAAGGTATAGGAAAACAGTTATTGAATTTTGTATTGAACGGAGAGGAAAGTATAAATGAACAAAATCCCTGGGCAGTTGGTTTTTATGAATATATGGGAGTTGAAACATATAAAAGGACAGACCTTGATGAAGAAGGAAATATTTATCCACTATTGTATATGAATTTAAAATAAAAAAAGTCCGTTATCAAGACGCAAAATGATAGCGGACTTTTAGAATTTAATTAAGGATTTTTGAAAATCCATATAATATTATTTATTTTTCTTTGTACGAATATGAACTTCCGGTATAGCTACATTTTCATAGTTTATCGGAGAGTGTTTAGGTTTTTCCTCTTCGTGCTTATCTGATTTGTGAGTGTGAACCTCAGGAATGGCTACGTTGTCGAACGTAACATTGTAATTATACTCATGCTGTTCTTTTTTTGCTTCAAAAAATTTTCTCAATTTCTCAAACATATTTTACTCCTCAAAATTATAATATATTAATAAAAAATGTGATAACTAAACTATTAAGGAAGTCAGCAAACAAACTTCCTACAAGTGGTATGAGCAGGTATGCCTTTACTGAAGGAGCATATTTTTCACAAACTGCCTGCATGTTTGCCATGGCATTAGGTGTAGCACCCATACCGAAACCACAAGTTCCTGAAACAAGAATAGCGGCATCGTAATCTCTTCCCATAATGTTAAATTCCACAAAATAAGTGAAAACACAAATTAAAACAACCTGAGTTGCTAATAAAATAACAAGTGGTAGAGCTAGAGAAGCAAGTTCCCAAAGCTTTAAAGTAATCATAGCCATTCCAAGGAATAATGAAAGGCTAATACCACCAAGGTCGTTAATTTCACCCATGTGAATAGTAGTAATGCTTGTGTATTCGCAAATGTTTCTCATAAGTGCAGCGGCAAGCATGGCACCAATATAAATAGGGAATGTAAGTCCTGTCTGTGTAAGGAACATTGAAAAAATAGTTCCAAGTCCAATAGCAAGAATAAGCTGGAAAACAGCAGCAGGATACATATTAGTATGTCGTTCATGTTTCTTTTCATCTTCTACAAGTAAGCTGTCATCATCTGTTGATACAGTATCAAGTAGATTATGTTTTTCAATAAGACGCTTACCAAGAGGACCACCAACTAAACTTCCGAAGATAAGTCCAAATGTGGCAGCAGCTGTACATATTGTAGTAGCACCACTGATATTAAAATCTTCAAGTACAGGACCAAAAGCTCCGGCTGTACCGTGACCACCAACCATTGGAATTGAACCTGTACACATTCCAATAAGAGGATCAAGTCCTAAAGCTTTGGCAAGTCCTACGGCAGTAACGTTCTGGAGAAGTATCAATACGATAACAAGTCCAAGAAATACAATCAGTGATTTACCACCGCTTTTTAAAACTTTAAGATTTGCCTGGAATCCTACAGATGTAAAAAAGAATACCATGCAAACTTCTCGTAAAGTGTCATCAAAGGAAAATTCAGCAATTCCTGTTGTGTAACAAATACATGTCATAATGGCGAACAAAAGTCCTCCGATTACAGGAGAAGGAATACAAAATTTTTCCAAAAAGTTAATTCGTTTCTTTAAAAAATTTCCAAGTAAAAGTACCAAAACAGCAACAGCTAACGTCTGGTACATATCCAATTGAATCTTCATTATTTACCCTTTCTGTTAATTATTGTGTATTTAGATTAATTCCTTTTTCTTTATAGTAGGATTCTGCACCTGAATGAAAAGGAATTGTAATGTCGTCAGTGGCAAATTTTTCATCAATCTGAAGATCCAGGGATGTTGAATACTGGAGTTCTTTTGATTTCTTGAAGAGCATTTGCGTAAGCTGTTTAACAAGAGCTTCTGAAATAGAGTCTGATGTTATAAGAACAGACTTTACTCCAATTGTGTTTATATCTTCATCCTGTCCCTTATATGTTCCGGCAGGAATAGTATAACGACTATAAGAACTTGAATATGTGAGCATTTTGTTGATAACTGTGTCATCAATAGGAATAATGCGAATGTCACATTCTCTTGAAAGCTCATCAATAATTGTAGTTTTTAATCCGGCTGTACAGAAGAACGCATCAATGTCACCTGACTTAAGGCTATTAGCAGCATCAATGTAATCCATATTCTTAGTTGTAACAATGGAAGAAGGCATACCTGAAAATTCCAATATCTGATTGGCGTTTAATTCAGTACCTGATTCTTCTGCTCCAATACTTACTGTATGACCGGAAAGGTCGTTAATTGATTTAATATCTGAATCAGCCTTTACAACAAGCTGACATGCTTCGGTATATAATCCTGCAATGGCACGCAGATTGCTGTTCTTCTTGTAAGCGTTGTTAAGCAAATCAGCTTGGGCAATACCTAACTCAATATAGTTGTCAGATAAAAGTCGCAGGTTAGCAGATGAACCTGCAGTGGTTCTAACTTCAAATTTATAATTATCATATTCCTCATTTGCCAGTTCAGTAAAAGTGTTAGCAAAAGAGTAATACATACCACCAATATCAGCGGCACCGAATCGGATAGTATTTCCCGAAGCACGGCAACCACTAAGAATTAATAGTGTTAAACATAGCAGAATACTAAGCTTTTTTTTCATGTATTCGCTCCTTTCTGTCGTTTTCATTATATTTATTTTACAATGAAATTGCCTTTAAGAAAAGAAAAAAATATAAGATATATTAAAATAAACAATAAGACAAAAAAATGGTATAATTAAATTACAGATATTTACAATTTTCAGGAGGTACAAATGAGTAAAAGAGTAGTTAATAAAATAGTTGCTTTTACATTAATTATAGCTACGGTAGTGTTTTTCCAAGGAACAGGTAATAGTTATGCGGATATTCCAAAAGCTACCACGCCGAATCCAACCATATCAAATGTTGTAGTTAAGACAAATGAGCAGGTAACAAATAAGCAGACAACAAACAAGACTAATGTTAAGGTTAATGTTAAGAAGATTAGCATAGACACGGTAACAAGAAAGTCAGGAACTATTTCTGTTTCATGGAAAAAGAATAAAAAGGCTAATGGCTATAGAATCCAGTATTCTAATGATAAGGATTTCAAGAACGTAAAAAACAAAAATGTAAAAAGTGCATCAAAGACAAAGACTAAGATTGCAAAAGTAAATAAGTCTAAGAACTATTATGTTCGTGTTAGTGCTTACGTAAAAAAGAATAATAAAAAATATTATTCTGAGTGGAGTAATGTAGCAGAAGTTATTGCATGGAATACTAAGTGGGAATTTGCAAAAAATTCAAAGATTCATACTGATTCACCTACATTATATTTCTCTAATGCAGCTAAAAAGAAAAACAAAACAGTATGTGTAAATGCAGGACATGGAACAAGAGGCGGAGAAAGTGTTAAAACTTTATGCCATCCTGATGGAAGTAGCAAGGTTACAGGAGGAAGTACAGGACAGGGAGCCATAACTGCTACATCTATTAATGGTGGAACAACTCTAGCCGATGGAACAAGGGAGGCAACAGCCACACTTAAACTTGCTATGACTGTTAAGAAACAGCTTTTAAAAGAAGGCTATAATGTTCTTATGGTTAGAGAAAGCGATGATGCACAATTAGATAATATAGCAAGAACAGTTTTTGCTAATAATAATGCGGATTACCATATTGCATTACATTATGATTCAACATCTTCTAATAAAGGAGCTTTCTATATTAGTGTTCCTAACAACAACAAATATAGAAGTATGTATCCTGTTTCAAAGAATTGGAAGAAACACAATAATTTAGGAAAGAACCTTGTAAACGGAATGAGAAGTGCCGGTGTTAAAATTTATGGCAATGGTTCCATGGCAATAGATCTTACTCAGACTTCTTACTCAACAATACCATCTGTAGATTTGGAAGTGGGAGATAAGAGAAGCGACCATTCAAGCAAAACGTTAAAGAAGATTGCAATAGGCATTGGAAAGGGACTAAACAAAATTAAGTAAAAACTTAAAATAATTAAATAAATTCATTAGATAATTAAAAAAATAAAATATATACTTGTGTTTTCACTTAATAAATGATAGACTTCACGTCAACAAACAAGGGCGTTTGGCTTTATGGCCAGGCGCCCTTTTCGATGCCATAAATACTTGGACTGAAATTTATGGCATTGAAATGTTTTGGTACACAAGATGAGAATTAAGAAAAATATGTTAAAAGAGCAGGAGGTATTATTGCATGAATGCAGGAGACACAGGTTTTATGTTGACTTGTGCGGCTTTGGTATTTTTTATGACACCGGGGTTGGCATTTTTCTATGGAGGTTTAGTAAGAAGAAAAAATGTAGTTAACACTATGATGGCAATAGTTATGATTATGGGATTAGCTGTTGTTATGTGGGCATTGTTTGGATTTTCATTAGCATTTGGTGGAAATCATGGTGGAATAATAGGAGATTTCAGATGGCTTGGCTTAGAAGGAGTTGGATGGGGCACTGGACCTTATTCAGATTCAATTCCTAATTTAGTATTTTGTGCATTTCAGATGATGTTTGCAATTATCACACCGGCGTTAATTACAGGTTCTGTTGTAGGAAGAATGAAATTTAAAGCTTTATTCATATTTGTGGCAATATGGTCAATAATAGTTTATTATCCGTTAGCACATATGGTATGGGGGCAGGGGGGACTTTTGGCAGAATTAGGTTCTGTAGATTTTGCAGGAGGAGATGTTGTACATATCAGCTCAGGAATAACAGCATTGGTACTTGCAATTATTCTTGGAAGAAGAAAAGGTTATGAGAGAGCGACATACAGAATACATAATATTCCATTTGTTGTATTAGGGGCTACAATACTTTGGTTTGGATGGTTTGGATTTAATGCAGGAAGTGCCTTGAAAGCAGACGGACTTGCGGCGCATGCATTTATGACATCAGCTATTGCATCGGCGTCAGCATTGTTATCATGGATGTTATTAGATGTAATAAATGACAGAAAAACAACTTTGGTAGGAGCCTCAACTGGTTTGGTAATTGGTCTGGTAGCTATTACACCGGGAGCAGGATTTGTTCCAATTTGGTCATCTTTTATAATTGGTGCTCTTGTCAGCCCAATATGTTATTATGGAGTTATACTTATAAAGAAAAAATTAAAAATTGATGATGCATTAGATGCATTTGGTTGTCACGGAATAGGTGGTATATGGGGAGGAATCGCAACAGGTATATTTGGAAAAAGTTCTATTAATCCGGTAGCAAAATGGGACGGATTAGTTTATGGCGAATGGAGGTTATTTGTAGCACAGATAGAAGGAATACTTATTACAATTGTAATTGCAGTTGTGGGAACCTTAATTTGTGTAGCAATAGTAAGAATATTTACAACACTTAGAGTAACAGATAGAGAAGAAAGAATTGGACTTGATATATCACAGCACGGTGAAAATGCATATCCAAGTTTTAATGGTATGGATCAGTAATTAATTAAGAGGAGATGATATTCTATGATAATGAAAATAGATGCAATTGTTAGAGAAGAAAAATTTGAAGATGTAAAAAATGCATTAATGGAGATAGAAGTTAATGGTCTTACAGTATCTCAGGTAATGGGATGTGGCTTACAGAGAGGCTATAAAGAAATTGTCCGTGGTATGGAAGTTGAGCCACAGATGCAGCCAAAGGTTAAATTTGAGATTGTTGTTTCTTCAGAAGAGTGGGCAGAAAAAACAATAGAAGCAATAAAAAAAGCGGCTTACACAGGGGAGTTCGGAGATGGAAAAATCTTCAGTTACCCTGTTGCCAGTGCCACAAAAATAAGAACAGGTGAAACAGGGTATGATGCTGTACAGTGTCAGGAATAAAGCTTTATATAAAAATATTTAAGTTAACAAGTCATAGTTTTGTATTGTGTAAAAAATGCATGCTAAACTATGACTTTTTTCTTTAATAAAGAATGTTGGAAAAAAATTCACCTTTTTAAGTAAAATAATTGAATTGAAAACAAAGCTAAAAAATGTTATATTGTAATTTATGTAGATAAGTATGTATTTTACTATAAAAAAGGAGGAAGAATTTTGAAAAGGAGAGTAATAATAAAAAAGGCAATAGCAGTTGCAGTAACAATGTCATTAATGACATGTTTAGTGCCTAATGGCTCAATTACAGTTAATGCTGCATCGAAAAAATCAATGTTAAGCAAAACTAAAATTTCAGTAAATGTTGGAAAGAAGAAAACAGTAAAATTAAAAAAAGCAAAATATAAAGTAGTATGGAAAATTATATCAGGAAAAAAGAATATATCAATAAAGAAAAAAGGAAAATATAAACAGAAAATACAGATTAAAGGTAAAAAAATTGGTAAAGCAAAAATAAAGGCTGTATATGGAAAGAAAAAATATATTCTTAAAGTGACAGTTAAGGGAAATAATAAAGAAAATATTTCTAAAAACGTAGAAACACCAAAGAATATAGAAAACACATCAAAAACTACGGTTCAAACAACAGAGAAATCTTCAACAGTATCTACAACCGAGGCAAGAGTAACAACAGTACCGACAACAGTAGAACCAACAACAGTGATGCCAACAACAATGGCACCGACAACAGTAGTACCAACAACAGTGGCATCAACAACGGTAATGCCAACAACAGCGATACCAACAACAGCGATACCAACAACAATGGCACCGACAACAGTAGCACCAACAACAGTGGCATCAACAACGGTAATGCCAATAACAATGGCACCGACAACAGTAGTGCCAACAACAGTAGCACCAGCAACAGTGACACCAACAACAGTAGCATCAACAACAGCACCAATTATTCCGGACATGGAAGTAGATGAAAACATCAAAGCACCGGAAGGACTTGTATGGGCTGGGAATAAAGAATTACCATATTATTTTGCATGGGCTAAGGCAAGTGATGTAGATTCATATAATGTTTATGTAGATGGAAAATGTATTAAAAATGTGGTAGATGGAGCGGTTAACTTAGATGCCTCTGTATTTGAAAAAGGTTCAGGAGAATATACAATCTCAGTTGCAGCAGTAAAAGGTAATAAAGTATCTGTTGCAACATCATTAAAATATACATTTTCGCCAGATGGTCAGCTTGTTACAACAGAATCGGAAAAAGTAACAAATACACCAACAGACGCTACAACAGTGAAAACTACAACAACAGTAATGCCAACAACAATAGCAACAACAGAAATTCAAACAACAATAGCGCCAACAGCTCCAAGCCAGGAAGTAGATGAAAACATTAAAGCACCGGAAGGACTTGTATGGGCAGGAAATAAGGAATTACCATATTATTTTGCTTGGGCAGCTACAGATGGAGCTGATTCATATAATGTTTATGTAGATAATAAATATGTAACAAATGTTGAAGTAAGTTCAGTTAATTTGGATAAAAGTGTATTTGAAAAAGGTTCAGGAGAATATACAATCTCAGTTGCAGCAGTAAAAGGCAATAAAAAATCTAATTCAACATCAATCAAGTATACTTATAATAAGGAAGGACAACATGTAACAACAGTGGCTCCAACAGAAAAAATAACAGAAGTTACAACAACTACACAAAAAGAGTTTTATGAAGAGCCGGAAACAGAAGTTCATCCTAAGAACATAAATGTTGACAATTATATGAGGCAGATAGATACTTCAAGTTCAACTAGCATTAAAACAAGTGCAAATGAAGGAATGGAAAAACTTTTTGATGGAGATATAAATACAAAGTTATGTACATCAGATGGATTTCCACTAAGAATATCATGGCAGATGAAAAAGCCAATTATATTGAAAAAATATACATTAACAACAGCCAATGATAGTGAGACTTATTCTTATAGAAATCCAAAATCATGGCATTTGTATGGCTCAAATAATGGAACATCATGGACACAGATAGATACTGTAACAGATAGTGGAATTGAAGCAAAAAATTCAAAATCTTATACATATGAAACAGATATTCAGGAAAGCTATCAGTATTATTTAATACAGTTTGAAGGAAATGGAACAAATTATTATGGATTCCAGTTGGCAGAAATTTCACTTAATGGTGATGTGGCAGATGTTGATAAGGAAATGGGAGAAGATTTATCTTCTTACTATGACAGCATTTTTGCAAGTGCTACAACTGCAAAAGGTAATGGTGATGAAACACCATTTAATTTATTTGATGGACGTAAAGAATCAAAATTATTTGAATTTTCAAATCAGTTTAGCATTGCCTGGAAAATGAAACAGGATACAACATTATATAGTTACAGTTTAACAACAGCTAATGATAATGAAGCATATAAGGGCAGAAATCCAAAATCATGGATATTATATGGATCATCAGATGGAACTAATTGGGAAAAAATTGACACTGTAAATAATAGTGGAATGGAAGATGTTAACTTTAAGACATACAATTACACAGTGGATAAGGTTGGTTCATATAGATATTACAAATTAGATGTTAAAGCGGGATATGGAAGTTCAGTACAGTTGTCAGAAATATCATTGAAAGGAGCCTATATAAGCCCAAGTAAATATGATATTTTGTTTACAGGCGATTGGAAAGATGTAACAGTAGATGGTTATTTGGAAGAACTTACAAAACTGTTCTACAACAGTTATCCAAGATTATACCAGAGATGGGGTAATGGAACAGAACCTACAACTATTACATTTAAGGCTGATAACAATTATGATGGCGTAGCATATTGTCAGGGAACTACAGTATGTGTTTCAACTAAGTACGCTAACAGTCATCCGAAAGATATAGGATTTTTCTCACATGAAATAACTCATTCAGTACAGCAATATAGTGGAAAACTTAATTATGGTGATGATGTAGCGTGGTGGACAGAAAATATGGCAAATTATGGAGGGTTCAGATACTTCCATTGGTCAAATCCTAAATATGTACAGGTTTATGAAGCTACGGATACATCACTTCAGGACTGGGGTTATGAACAGTACGGAAATAATAAATGGTTCTTTGCATATATGGACTCAAAGTATCCAACAAGAAAGAATGCAGATGGAACATTAAAATATGGACTTATTGATAGTATAAATAAATTAATTAAAGACAATAACACCGGAAGTACTTACACAGATGATCCTTATAATACAACAACACCATTTAATAATGTAGTAAAACAGATTACAGGTTATGATTGTATTGAGTCTTTAAGAGAGAGATATGTAGAAGAGTTGCAGCAGGGTACATGGACATTTAAAGGATTTGCTGATTATGAAGATAATTGGCTTACTGAAAATATTGACGGAATACCAAATCCTGAATATCCAATGGTTGGTGAGAAACTACATGGAAATAAAACAGCAACTCAGTTAAATAATACAGTTACAGAAGGAACAAATCTTTGTCTTGGAGGAAAGGTGTATGATTGCTCCGGATATACAAACGATAACGAGAATGCACAAAAATTAATAGATGGAGATTTAAATACAAAATGGTGTGCAACAAGTTCTAATGTAACTAGTGGTGAGTACAAATTAAATGGCGTAAAGCATTGGGTAAAAATTGATTTGGGTCAGGAAAAAGAGTTTAATACATACACGCTTTACAATACAAGAAGTAAGGAAGGTTTTGGAAATACTACTGAATGGGAAGTTCTTGTATCCAACGATGGAAATGAATGGACATCAGTAGATTATCAACCGTCCAACAACAGTGCAGTATCTTCATTTAATATAGGAAACCAAAAGGCAAGATATATAATGATTAAAATATTTACACCTGATGAAGGTGTTGGAACACTTAGATTATATGACTTCCAGTTATTTAACATAAAATAGTGTAAAAAGTAAAAATTTTAACCCTTTTTGTTAAAAAATTAGATTGAGAGAGAACAAGAAAAAGTATATTATTATGTAAGAAGAAATGAAAATTTCGTTTTTAGATTACAAAAAGGAGATTAAAATGAAAAAAAGAGCACTAAAAAAATCAATAGCATTATGTTGTTCGATTACAATGTTAGCAACAAGCATACCATTTACTGCAATAAACATAAAAGCGGCAACAGGAGATTTTTTTGATGAGAACAATTCGGTAATGATTGACAAAGGCGGATATAAGAAAGAAGTCTTTGGAGTTAGAACTGACGACTGGGGAGTAAACTGGACAGATAGAAAAGAATCATTACCTCCATCAAAGGTTTATTTAACTGACAATTATAAAGAGACAGTTGGAACTGTTCCAACAAATGACTGGGCAAGTTCAGTTGTATTTGACCAGTATTCAGAGTCATTGTATGCACATCCTCTTGCATATAGAGCTGCAAGTAATGGTATGCAGATGGCATCACCGGCTGTAGTAGATAGTACTTCTTATGTTGACGGTGAACCAACAGTAGAAAGTTTATTAAATGATGATACAGTAGAAATGGTTGTTGGTGGTGAAAATTTTTCAGCTAAAGATGCTAAGGTGGATAAAACAACAGATTGGAGTTATGAAATTGTAATGGCAGATAATGCAGGCAATAGTTCGATGCGTTCAATTATTGCAAAGGGAACTCCATATGCCTATTATACATTTGATAATGTTACACCAACAATTTCACTTGGTGCAGGTGCAACAGACCTTGCAATAGTAAAAAATACAACATCTTCAAATATAATCGGTGTAAGTTTAAAAAATAAAAAAGATGGAAAAATACATTATTACATGTTAGCAGCACCATCAGGTACAACATGGATTAATGCAGGTGGAAAACTTACAGCAAAGATGCCTTCAGGAAAAAACTATATGTCTGTAGCAATACTTCCTGATGGAAGCAATGAAGCATTTTCTTTATATGAAAAATATGCATTTAACTTTATTACAGATACAAAGGTACAGTGGGAATATTTAAAGAATTCTTCTAAGGTCGTTACTAAATATAATGTAACAACAAAGAATATGGAGAATGGAAGCACAGGTGGAGATACTATTATGGCACTATATCCTCATCAGTGGCGTTATTCTAATTCTAAATATACTAACTATACATACAAAACAATTCGTGGAACAATGAAAACGATTGTTGGAACAAGTTATGTAACTGAAATGCAATACAACGGAATTTTATCTTCATTGCCGGTTACAACTGACGAAAATACAATTGGAAATATTAAGCAGCAGTTAGGATATCTTTATGATTATAGAAAAAACAAAGAAGATCCTAAGTGGATTTGCAATTTGGAAGGTCAGTATGGTGGATTTGACACATATTGGATAGGAAAGAATCTTAATACATTATCAGATGCAATATGGCTTTCAGGTCAGCTGGATGGTGATGATGCGGATATGAAGAATATAACAAATGAAATGGTAGAAGGAGTAGAAAACTATCTTGAATTCTGGTTTGATCCATATCAGGCATATATAAGTGGTGATAACAAGGATGACTATTTCTATTATGATGAAAATTATGGAACATTAATAGGCTATCCATCATCATATGATTCAGACAAGCAGGTTAATGACCATCATTTCCATTATGGATATTGGATTAAGGCAGCTGCAGCAGTTGCAATGAAAGATCCACAGTGGGCTAAAGAATGGGGCGGAATGGTTTATGAGATGATTGGTGATATTGCTAATGTTAATCGTGACGGAAAAGGTTATAATGCTAACAGTCCTACTAAGTATCCATTCCTTAGAAACTTTGATATTTATGAAGGTCATTCATGGGCATCAGGTGTGGCTAATTATGAATATGATGAGAATGGAGAGTTAGTTGACAAGAAGGGTGGTCTTTCAGGTGGAAATAACCAGGAATCATCATCTGAGGCAATTAATGCATGGGCATCATTAATCTTATGGGGAGAAGCAGTTGGAAATACTACAATCAGAGATGCGGGTATTTACATGTATACAACTGAAATAGCTGCAATTGAAGACTATTATTATGATGTACATAATGAAATTTTCACAGAAAAATATAAAGATGCAGGTAATTATAATATTCAGACAGTTACAAGATTATTTGGTGGTCGCTATGATCATACAGCATGGTGGACAGAAAACTCTATTGAAGTAACTACAATTACAATGTTACCAATTTCCGGAGCAACACTTTATATGGGAAAATATAAGGATAAAGTCAAAAACGTTGTAGACAGTATAGATGAAAACAGTAATCAGTGGAAACATTTTGTTTCTAATAAAGAACAGATTTGCAATAATTTCAATAAAGTTGACATGCTTACAGATCCAAAGACTAATCAGGATGTAGTAGCAGAGTATTATGCTTATTATGATCCGGATGGTGCCCTTGCAAGATGGGATATGAGTGATAGTGGAAAAGTTGAAAATGGTGAATCAAGGGCACATACTCTTTCATATATAACATCATTACAGAAGTATGGAAATCAGGATTTTTCCATTACAGGCAGTGAGCCACTTTCACTAGTATTGAGCAAGGATGGAAACAAAACATATGTTGCAGAAAATCATACTGATGAAGTAAAGAGAGTATATTTTACAGATAATACATATGTTGATGTACCAGCTAATTCAAGCTATGTTGGACCAAAAACAGGGAACGGTTCAAATCCAAATGTTGATGAAAGTGAATTGCTAGGAAATACTTCAAAAGTTAACGTGGAAATATATCTTGAAAATTATGAGGGAACCGGATACGAAAAGCAGGAAAAACAGGTTAGCGTAAAAGAGGGAACTACAAGTTATACGTATGAACCAGAGAACATTACGGGATTTACATATGATAATGGAAATAGCAATAATATACTTACAACGGTTGTAAAAGAAGACAATACAGCTACGGTTAAGGCGTATTATAAACGTAATAGCTATACAATTCAGTATGAATTAAACGATGGAACAAACAATGATGCAAACCCTAACGGTTATAGATTCGGAAGTTCAATAAAACTTAATAATCCAACGAGAGAAGGTTATAAGTTCCTTGGTTGGTATACAGATGATAATTATCAGAATCAGATAACGGAAATAACAGATTCTACAGCAGAAAATTTAGTACTGTATGCAAAGTTCCTTGATGAGTCAACTATATCCCAGTATACGGTAGAGTATTATAAACAGAAAGAAGATGAAAGCGGATATGACCTTGTAACTGAAGATACTGAGAGAATAGAAGCTATAATCGGTACAGAGGTTTCTGCAGAGGAAAAGGAGTATGATGGTTATATTCTTAGCGAAAACTCAGTGACTAAGGGAATAGTAATAGCAGAAGGGAAATTAGTTCTTCGCTTATATTATGATATTAAAAAAAGCCCTGAATCAAGAATACAAAGAGGAGCATATGTTGATGAAAATGGAAAGTTAAATTTCATTGCAAAAGACGATGTCAACAGTGCAATTGTATATTATGAAATACTTAATGGAAAAACAGAGGCAGAAGCTTTTTATAAGCAGGCAGTAGAAACAAATGGTGGAAATTGTCCAGGATATCCAATGAATAAGACAGATATTGGATTTAAAAAAATTGTTGATCAGGAAGTGACAGGCGAGCAGTATGTAGTATTTAGATTCAATATTAATGACAAAGAATTAACGGATTGGGTTATTTCAAAAATATCTGATGTTGAAAAAGTGTCAACTGAGACAAAACCAGCGCCAACAACAACGGTAGCCACAACAACGACGATAGCCTCAACAACAGAATCTCCGGAAGTAGATCCAAGTGTTGATGAAAGTATTAAGGCACCGGAAGGGCTTGTATGGGCAGGAAATGCACAGTTACCATACTATTTTGCGTGGGCAAGAGCAGATGGAGCAGATTCATATAATGTTTACGTTAATGGAGTTTGCGTTAAAAATGTAGTTGATGGAAATGTTAATTTAGATTACACAGCATTTACAAAAGGATCAGGAGAATATGAAATAGGTGTTGCAACTGTAAAAGGAAACAAACGCTCAAGAATAACATCTATTATGTATAACTATGTTGATGATGGAAATCACCCAACAACAACGGTAGCGCCACCAACAACGGTAGTGCCACCAACAACGGTAGCACCAACAACAGCAGCACCAACAACGGTAGCGCCAACAACAGCAGCGCCAACAACAGCAGCGCCAACAACGGTAGTACCAACAACAACGGTAGCGCCAACAACAGAAGCACCAACAACAACGGTAGCGCCAACAACAACGGCAGTATCAACAACGAAAGATACAGAACAGGAAACAACTACAAATAATGGTGCAGTAACATCTGTGGAAACATCAAGCACTTACAAAACAGCTGAACAGATGGAAAAAGAAATTCTGGAAAAGAAGGATGATAAGGATTTTGCAAATTCTACATTTGCAAAACTTAGTGTTAGAGTAAAGAAAACAACTAAGAAGTCAGTTAAGCTTGTTTGGAAGAAGATGTCCGGAGCAACAAAGTATGTTATATATGGAGCTAAATGTGGCACATCGTATAAGAAGATTAAAGAAGTAAGCAAGAAGACATTTACAGCTAATAAATTAAAGAAAGGTAAATATTACAAATATCTTGTAGTTGCACAGAATGATAAAGGTGAGGTCTTGGCTACATCAAAATTGATTCATGTAGCAACTAAAGGTGGAAAAGTAGGAAATTGTAAATCTTTAAAATTAAATAAGACTAAAGTAAAACTTTTACTTGGAAAAAAATTCAAGATTAAAGTAAAACAGATTGCAGACAGCAAAAATGTTAAGATTAAAAAACATAGAAAGGTAAGTTTCGAATCAAGTAATCCTGAAATAGCTACAGTGTCAAAGCGTGGTAAAATAACAGCCCTAAAGAGAGGTAAGTGCACAATTTATGCATATGCACAAAATGGTGTTTACAAGAAAGTAAAAGTTACAATTAAGTAAAAATACAATATATACACTTCTCAGGGGAGAGTCTGGCATGCCAGGCTCTCTCTTCCTGTTATTTATAAGGATATGTTGAGTATTTTTAAACAAAAAGGTAGATATTTTTACCAATCAGATTTCTTAGTAAAAATTTTAACCTTTTTAAGTCAAAAAAATCAATTGAGACGTTTCAAATAAATTAGTAATATATAATTAACAAGATAAGTACGGAAAAGAAAAAATTACCTAAAAAAAAAATAAAAAATTTCAATGTCTGGTTTTAAGTTGTACAACCTGAAAAGATAGGCTATAGTTGAGTATAGAAGGATACGGATTTACAAAAAAATTATGGAGCAGAAAAAAGTTGAAAAAAATTATAAAATATTGGAAAAAATCCAAAATAAGAACACAGATTATATTTACATATATATTAATTTTGCTACTATCATTTGTTATGACGTTTTCAATGATATGGGCTGTTAATAATAAGTATACTAAGGAAGAAATCGGAAAAGCAGGTGTTCAGACAGTTAGCGCACTTCAGGGAAACTTAGCATTAGTGTTTGAAAATGTTACGCAGCTTTCTACGTATCTATATTTTGATGATATTGTACAGGATTCTCTAAGACAAATTAATTCAGCTAATATTGATTTAAATTATCAGAAGAACATAACCAAAAGTCTTTTTAACATGATTTTATCAGGAGATTATGTTTCAGGAGTATATATATTTGATCAATATAACAATTGTTACAGTTCATATAAAAGAACACCAAGAAAAGTTAATAAGTACATCCAGGGAGCTGACTGGTATAAGAAAATGCAAAGTGCCGGTGGCAATGGATTTTTTTATAAGGGAAGTGATGGCACAATAGAATACTATGAAAATAATAACTATTTGTGTTATGTAAGGCAGATTTTAGACAAAAAAGATTATAAGCCTTTAGCAACACTGCTTATTACTTTTGATAATACTGTTCTTCAGGGATATTTTAATCAGGTAAGTGAAGATTCAAAGAATCAGTTTTATATTATTGATTCAAAAGGAAATTATGTAATAAAACCTCAGGAGGAAAAAAGAGATTTCAAAAAGTATACGAAAGTAGCAGAAAATATTAATGAAGGATACAAAGAAGTAAAAAATAATGGAGAAGAGTGTATTGTAGCCTGTCAGGATATGGGAATACAGGATTGGAAACTGGTAGGAGTTTTTTCAATGGACGATATTACATCTTTGGCACCGTATTATTCAACGATTATTGCAATAATTATGGGAATTAATATTATTTTTGTATTTTTGTGCTCCACGCTACTTACGTATCTTATTTTTAAACCTTTAAGAAAAATAGAAAATCATATGCAGATAGTAGAAAATGGGGAATTTATTACAATGCCTGTGGATGACTATGATAACGAAATAACGAATTTAAGAAAAGTTTTCAATCATATGATTTTATCAGTTAAGGCATTAATGAAGAGAGTAAAGGATGAGGAAAGAATAATTGCAAAAGGAAAGTTAGACATAATTTACGCTCAGATAAATCCTCATTTTTTGTATAATACTTTAGATGCAATTTCGGCATTGGCTTTAATGGAAGAGAATGAAAAATGCTTTCAGATGATACAGGCATTGGGTAACTTTTACAAAAATAGTTTAAACAGTGGACTGGATTATATAAGCGTAGAAGATGAAATCGGTTGTATTGAAAGCTACATTACAATTTTAAACACCAGATATGAAAACCAGATTGCAATTAGCTATGATATAGAAGATGTTGTAAAACATGAAAAAGTGCTTAAATTACTGTTACAGCCGCTGGTAGAAAATGCTGTACATCATGGCTTAAATGGTGAAGGAGGTAATATTGAAATTAAGGTATTTGAGCAGGAAGATGAAATAATTTTCATAGTATCAGACGATGGAGTGGGAATGAGTGATGAAAAAATAGAAGATATACTTGCAGGAAGAACAGTTACCGGAAAGTCAGGATTTGGTTTATATAGTTTAATACAGAGAATTCGTCTTACATACGGAATAGAAAATCCTGTAATTATACAAAGTGAAGTTGGTGTAGGAACGGAGATAATTGTCACAATCAAAAAGATTAAAATGGAGAAATAACATATGTTAAATGTATTATTGGTTGACGATGAAAAGTTAGAAAGAGTTTTAATCCGTAAAGGATATAATTGGGAAGAAAACGGTTTTAATATTGTAGGAGAGGCTGCATCAGGAGAGGATGCCTTGGAATATATAAACTACCACAATGTTGATATTGTAATTACGGATATTAATATGCCTGGAATGGACGGATTGCAGTTTACGGAAAAATTGCTACAAAAAAATCCTAAATGCAGGGTAGTAATTGTAACCGGATTTCGTGAATTTGAATATGCAAGAAAAGCAATTAAGCTTGGAGTTGACGAATTTCTTTTAAAGCCTGTCAACATAAAAGAAATAAGTGAAGTTATGACTAAAATTAAAACTGAAATAGCAAAAGTCAATGAAGAGGAATCAAAAGTAGCAAAGCTTAAAGAAAGTGCGGAAAAAAATTACGATATATTAAGGGAGAGCTTTCTTCTTAGATTAGTAGAAAATCGTATAGGAGAAGAGGAAGCTACAAAAAAATTGGAAACATATAATTGCAGTGATTTAGTTGATGGATGTGTTTGCATAAATGTAAAAATCAAAGATGCCCAAGAAAATCAAAATTATAAAAAAGTGTATGAATTTATACAAAAGCAAAATAATGAGAATAGCCTTTCTTTTATACATTTTATGCATAACATTGTAATGTTTTTCACAAAAACAGACGTAAGTAAATGCATTGATTACGCTAATGATTTGCATAATAAATTAAACAATATGGGAATAACGGCAACTATTGGTGTTAGTGAAAAAAACAGTGAATTTAATGGAATACCGGCAGCATATGGTCAGGCAAACAAAGCTATAGGTGTTTCTGTATTATTAGGCAGAAATAAGGTTGTTACCTTTTCTGAGTATCAGGAAATAATGAAGAAAAACAGTTCAAAAAAGGAAATAGACTGGGATGAATTTTCAGATGCAATAATTAATTGTAGAAGAGAAGAAGTACTAAAATATGTTTCTGATTACACAGAAATAATTAAAGCAGAAAAAATACCTGATGAGGAATATCTTAAATTAATGGCAATGACAATAATCCTAAGGGCAAGCTCTACATTAAACAAATATGGAACAAACATATATCAATTGGCAAGTGAGGAAGAAGTTTTCCAAAATGTTAGGGAAATAAGAACCATAGATGATACATCAGAGTGTGTTATAAAATACATTAAACAGGTTTGTGATTATCATGAAAAAAAGCGTTCATGTAAGAGAAAAAATGTAATAAAAGATGCACTGGATTACGTTAACAGAAATCTGTATAACCCGGAACTTTCACTTAAAAAGGTCGCCTCCGATTTATACATAAATGACAGTTACCTAAGTAGGGAATTTAAGAAAACATATGGTGTAAGTTTTATTGAATATATTTCCCAGAAAAGAATAGAAGCAAGCAAAAAACTTCTTAAGGAGACGGAGCTTAAAGTGTATGAGGTGGCGGAAAAAATAGGGTTTAAAGACTCCCACTATTTCTGCATTTGCTTTAAAAAGCAGACAGGACAAACAGTAAAAGAATATAGAGCATAGTGTTAAAAAAAAGGTTAGAAATTTTAGTAAAATTTTTAACCTTTTTTGGTCAAAATATTAAATTGAGATAGGTGTTGTACTAAAGTATACTCTCAGTATAAAAATTCGAGGAGGAAACAAAATGAAAAAGAATTTCTTTAAGAAAGTGTTAGCGGTTACGTTAGCATCAACAATGGCATTCTCTATGGTAGGATGCGGAAACAGTGATAGTAAGAGTGAGGGAAAAAAGGATGACGGAACTATCACATTAAATGTATGGCATCAGTGGTCAAATGACACAAATGAACTTAAGGGTAGATATGAGGAAGCAGTTAAGGCTTACGAAAAAGATAATCCTAATGTAAAAATCAAAACAGAAACATTGGATACTGAAGCATACAAGACAAAGATTAATGCAGAGTTTGCAGGAGATGCAAAGGGCATTGATGTATTCTACTGGTGGGGTGCAGGTACAGCTAAGAAATTAGTTGACGCAGGAAAAGTAATGGCATTAGATGATTACTTAACAGATGATGTTAAATCAAGAATGGTGGAAGGTTCAACATCAGCATTTGAATATGATGGAAAATTATATTCAACGCCAATGTTCTCATGGTATATGACATTATTCTGCAACAAAACATTATTTGACAAGGCAGGTGCTAAGCTTCCTGAAACATATGATGAATTAGTAGATGCAGTTAAGAAATTAAAAACTCTTGACGGCGTTACACCATTAGCAGCAGGTGCAAAGGACGGATGGAATGCAGCTTTTGTATACCAGGCATTAGCTTTGAGAGAAGTAGGAGCTACAGGTGTTAATGAAATGCTATCAGGTAAAAAAGAATTTGGTGACGAGGGATATAAGAAGGCAGCACAGAAAGTATCAGACTTATACAAATTAGGAGCTTTTGGAGAAAATCCATTAGAGCAGGGAAATGATGACGCCAATGCAGCATTTGAAAACGGCAAGGCAGCAATGAGAATTATGGGAAGCTGGTTTGCGAACAACGTATATACAGATGAAGCAGCAACAATTAACCCTGAAGAAGTTGTAGCATTAAAGATTCCTATGATTTCTGACGGAAATGGAGAATCAACAGATTACTGTGGTGGTTATGTTGAATCATTCTGGGTAAACAACAATACTAAGTACAAAGAAGAAGCAGCAAAATTCTGTATTTACATTAATGAAAAAATGGGTGTTGCATCATACGAAACAGGTTCAGGATTCAGTGGATGGACAACAAAAGCTGATGAAAGTAAGTTAAATCCATTATTCATTCAGATTAAAGATTTATTGGCAGAAGGAAAACAGGGTGTTCTTGCATGGGATACATCTTTAGAAGCAGAACCTGCTGCAGTTCATAACGAACAGGTACAGACATTATTTGCAGATGGCGCAGATATAAATGAATTTATTGATGAACATAAAGCGGCAATCAACGGCAAATAAGAAGTAAGAGGTGGGTAGTGTTATGGAAAAAATGCTTGGAAATAAAAAATACATATTAATTTTCATATTACCGGCGCTACTTTTATTTTTAGGATTTACTCTAATCCCATTGATAACATCAGGAGTATATAGCTTTTTTGAATACAATGGGATTGGAAGTAAAACATTTATTGGAATAAAAAACTATATTGAATTATTTACTTCCGACAGATATTTTCCACAGGCGGTAAAAAATTCATTAATATTAGTGGCAGCATCATTATTTATTCAGTTACCAATATCATTAATATTAGCCTTGATATTATCAAAAGGTGTAAAAGGGGATAACTTTTTTAGAACTATATATTTTATACCTGTTGTAATTTCAAGTATGGTTATTGGACAATTATGGCTTAAAATGTTTAACAGTGATTATGGTGTAATAAATACTGTAATAAGATATTTTGTACCGGAATATGAACACTCATGGCTTACAAAAAATGCATTTATGACCGTGTTAATTCCATCTGTATGGCAATATATAGGTTATCACATGATTATTTTTTACGCAGGAATTAAATCAATTTCAACAGATTACTATGAAGCTGCACAGATTGATGGAGCATCAACATGGCAGGTTTATAGAAAAATTACGTTACCTCTGCTGGTTCCTGTAATAAAGACTTGTGTAATCTTTGCAATTACAGGTTCACTTAGAGCCTTTGATTTAGTATATGTAATGACAGGTGGTGGACCAAATCATATAAGTGAGGTTCCGGCAACATTAATGTATAACAATTTGTTTAGAAAAGGATTATATGGTTATGGAAGTGCTCAGGCATTTTTTATAGTAATCGAATGTTTAATATTTACATTTATTGTAAACAGATTGTTTAAAAAAGCAGAACAAAATGTTTCAGCAGTATAGGAGGGTACAATGAAGAAGAAAAATATTATAGGCAAGATAAAATTTATAGTGTTGCTTTTAATTGCTTTGACTCAGTTGTTTCCCTTATACTGGCTTATAACTTTTTCATTAAAAAGCAATACGGAAATATTTGGCGAGAATGTAATAGGACTTCCAAAAGTTTGGAGATGGGATAATTATATAACAGCATTAAGTTCATCTAACTTAATTCGTTATTTCCTTAATTCAGTTTTTTATTCTGTAGTTACCGTTGTTGTGGCAGGAATAATATCTTCAATGGCAGCATACGCCATTGCCAGAATGACATGGAAACTAAAGAATGCTGTTTATGGATTATTTATGATAGGAATAATGATACCTGCTCAGGCAGCATTACTTCCATTATTCCAGATTCTTGACAAACTTGGGTTAAAGGGAGGTTATCTTGGACTAATGATTCCATATATAGCAGGAGCTCTGCCAATGAGTATTATGATATTAGTTGGTTTCTATAAAGGAATACCAAGAGAAATGGAAGAAGCCGCATATATTGACGGCTGTGGAATATTTAAATGTTTTATTCAAATAATATTCCCAATGGTTAAGCCGGCTATTGCCACAGCTTCAATATTTACATTTCTTGGAACATGGAATGAATTAATGTTAGCCAATACTTTTGTTGACAGTGACCAGTATAGAACACTTCCAGTAGGAATAATGTCACTTGCAGGTCAGTATTCAACAGAATGGGGATTAATAGGAGCAGGTATGGTTATAGCAACATTACCTACTATCATTATTTATTTCTTTTTAAGCAAACAGGTACAGGAGAGTCTTGTAGTTGGAGCAGTAAAAGGATAAAAATCATAATTTGTTGAGAAAAGAGTTGGGGAGCCCGGCTCTTTTTTCTTTATATGTTGTAATGTATGGTATATAATAATATTATTAGAATTAAAAAAGTATTGACCTTCCACCTTATGGAAGCTGTATAAATAAGGCGTATCGATACAGTTATAAGTGAATCGGGTTATTAAAAACAAGAAGATGGAGGCTATCCGGTGAAGATTAAACAGGTTGAAGAACTAGTTGGAATAACAAGCAAAAATATTAGATTTTATGAAAGTCAGGGATTACTTACACCTGAAAGAGCTGATAATGGTTACAGAGAATACCATCAGGATAATATAGAAGTTTTGAAAAAAATAAAACTTTTAAGAAAAATCGGAATATCAGTAGAAGACATAAAATCAGTATTAAATGACAATGTTACTTTGGAAAATTGTTTGGAAAAATATTTAGATGTTTTGGAAAAACAAAAATCTAACCTTACCAAAATGTATAATCTTACCGAAGAAATCATAAATCAGAAATGTGAACTTAATAATCTGAAAACAGATGAATGGCTTGAGAAGATGGAAAACATGGAGAAGGAGGGCATAGATTTTGTGAACATTAGCAAAATTGACATCCACATGAAGAAGAAAATGGGAGCAATAATCGGAGGAGCAGTAATGATAGTATTTATGATATTTCTTATTGGAATGTTCCTGTGGGGAAATAGTGTTGATCCAATTCCTTTAGGACTTTTGATAGTTTTAGTAGCAATTCCGGTTGTTATCATTGTATGTATCATTGGTGTTTTAATAGGCAGAATAAGAGAAATAGATGGAGGAGAAGAAGATGAAGCTGCTAAGTATTGATTATATTCCGGGAACGGAAATAGAAGCATTGGGTATGGTAAAAGGAACAGTTGTTCAGACCAAAAATGTAGGTCGCGATTTTATGGCAGGAATGAAAACACTTGTAGGTGGAGAAATCGTAGGTTATACGGAAATGTTAAATGAGGCAAGACAGATTGCTGTTAAGAGAATGGTTGATGAGGCAAAAGAACTGGACGCAGATGCAGTAATTGGTGTAAAATATGGTTCATCACAGGTAATGAGTGGAGCAGCAGAAGTGATTGCCTATGGTACTGCCGTAAAAATTATAGACAAGTGATTAAATAATCAGACACATAGTAATTGATTACCAATTGTAAAAAAGCTGTGATAAACAAATCATAAACCGAAAGGAAGCTATTAATGGAACTTAGAGTATTGCGTTATTTTTTGACAGTTGCAAAGGAACAAAGACCATACTCTAAGGCAATTAATTTGTTTATAGAAGAAATAAATGCTTACAAGGCATAGACTATGATTTAATATAGGTATTGGTAATAATTGAATAAAAGAGATATAATAAACGTGCAGGGTCAGAGATAGGCTTTGCACGTTTTTTCATATATGAGAGAGGATTGCAGTAGCAAAACTTATTTGGCAGTCCGAAAATTTTATTATTACATTCATGATAGAAGAAAGTATTGGAGGTAGTTTTTATGGCAAAGAAGTTAGTAGCTTATTTTAGCGCAAGTGGAACAACAAAGAAGACTGCTGAATTATTGGCAGAAGCAGCAGGAGCAGATTTATACGAAATTACACCTAAGGTAGCTTACACAAAGGCAGACCTTAACTGGATGGACAAAAAATCAAGAAGCAGTGTGGAAATGAATGACAAAAAGTTCAGACCTGAAATAGAAGACAAGGATGCAAACATAGCAGAATATGATGAAATAATTTTAGGTTTTCCAATTTGGTGGTACGTTGCACCAACAATCGTTAACACATTCTTAGAAAAATTTGATTTTTCAGGAAAGAAGGTTGTTTTGTTTGCAACATCAGGCGGAAGCGGATTTGGAAATACAGTTAAAGAATTACAGCCATCAGCACCAAATACAGAAATTGTTGAAGGCAAAATTTTAAATAGTAAGTCAGAAATTGAAAAGTTTGCAAAAAGCTTATAATAATTACATAATTGTGATAGTCGGAAGTAAAGAACAATCCACAAAATCAAGATTAGAAATAAATTAATTGGAGGATTTTACAATGGCAAAGATTGTACAGACAGCAGGAAGAAATGCTTTAGGAGAATTTGCTCCTGAATTTGCACATTTTAATGATGATGTTCTTTTCGGAGAAAATTGGAATAATCAGGATATAGATGTTAAAACAAGAAGTATAATTACAGTAGTTGCCCTTATGTCACAGGGAATCACAGATTCATCTTTAAAATTTCATTTGCAGAATGCAAAAGACCACGGTGTAACACAGAAGGAAATTGCAGCAATTATTACTCATGTTGCATTTTATGCAGGTTGGCCAAAAGCTTGGGCAGTATTTAATTTGTCAAAAGAAGTATGGGGAGTAAACGAAGGTGATTTACCATATGAAGACGCAGCAATGAGAGCACATGCAAAGGAAATGCCATTTCCAATTGGACAGCCTAATGACGGTTTTGCCCAGTATTTCAGTGGCAAGAGTTTCCTTGCACCAGTTTCAACAGACCAGGTTGGAATCTTTAATGTAACATTTGAACCGGGTTGCAGAAATAACTGGCATATTCATCACGCAAAAAATGGTGGTGGACAGATTCTTGTATGCGTAGCAGGTCGTGGATACTATCAAGAAGAAGGCAAGGAAGCAATTGAAATGAAACCGGGTGATTGCATTAACATTCCACCGGAAGTAAAACATTGGCATGGTGCAGCACCTGACAGTTGGTTCAGCCATCTTGCAGTTGAAGTACCGGGTGAAGAAATATCAAATGAATGGTGTGAGCCTGTATCAGATGAAGAATATGGAAAATTAAAATAATTAAATATGATAGGGCGCAATTTGCGCTACGGTCGGACATCTATAATCCATTTATTCTGTGATTGTGGATGTTCTTTGATTAATAAGAAATTTAAATAGGGAACTTTTTGAAAGAAAAACAACAAAAAAGTTCCCTAAAAATAAGGAGACAAGTTGGTTCAATGGTAGGTTCAGTTGCCAACATAATACTTGATCCAATATTTATTTTTGGATTAAAGCAGGGTGCAGCAGGTGCCGCAATTGCAACGGTTCTTGGAAATTTAATTGCGGATATCTACTATGTTTATGTAATGATTAAAAAACTAACAGATTGTCAGTGTCAATTGGCGATGCAAAGATTTCGACTTCAATGATTAGAAACGTTCTTATTATAGGAATACCGGCATAAATCACAATATTTAAGATAATTAACAAGAAGTAGAAGTATAAAGAAACTAATTAATAATCGACCGAGCTGAATGCGAGGGTCAGCTATAACTTAAAACTTGTTTAAGTAATATGATGTAAATAAGTTGACAACAAACTTATTTAAGTAATATGATATAAATAAGTTGAGGTGACAAAATATGGAATATAACTTTAAAGAAGATTTGAAATCAATTAGGGAGATATTGGGGTTAACACAATCTCAGATTGCTGAAAAAATTGGTGTTGAACAGATTACTATTTCGCGTAATGAGATGGGTAAAACTACCCCATCTGATAAATTGCTAGAGCATGTGTATGAATTTGCTTTTAAGAATAATATTAAACTTAATAGGCTTAAAGAAATGTTCTATATAGAAAATATGGATAAGAATCATAAGCTTTTATTTCATGGAGCGAAGAGCAGGATAGAAGGAAAGTTGGATATACACAAAAGCAGAACGAATAATGATTTGGGACAGGGCTTTTATACAGGTGAGAGATACGAACAGGCGATATCATTTATTTCAGGTTTTGAAAAGTCAAGTGTGTATATTTTTGATTTTAAGGAAGAAGGTTTAAAAGGGAAAAAATATAATGTGAATCAGGAATGGATGATGACTATAGCTTATTATCGTGGCGTTTTAGAGGAATATGAAAATCATCCCATAATAAAAAAGCTAATAGAAAAATCCTGTGACTGTGATTATATCATAGCTCCCATTGCGGATAATAGAATGTTCCAGATTATTAACTCATTTATTATGGGAGAAATAACTGATGAGCAGTGTAAGCACTGTCTGGCGGCTACCAATTTAGGTTATCAGTATGTATTTAAAAGTGACAAAGCTATCAAAAGCCTTAAAATGTTGGAACGTTGTTATATTTCGGAAAAAGAAAAGGAATACTATAAGAAAATGAGAAATTCGGATGCTAAGCTTGGAGATGATAAAGTCAAATTAGCCAGAATTAAATATAGAGGAAAAGGTCGTTATATAGATGAAATTCTGAAATAAAAAGGATTGTAAGGAGCAGTTATTATATGAGAAAATTTGACAAAGATGGTTTAATATTATGTGAAATGCAAGGACAAGTATTTGAAATGTCAATTGAAACGACGTCTACAAGTTCAGAAATATTTATAAGAAGGTTTATGCAAAGTATAATTGCAAAAAGTTTAGACAGTGGAGATATTTTGCAGACTAATATTCAACCAAAAGATATTTTTGAAAGAATAGTTGAACAGTATGGAGAGTCAAAGTATGGTTCGGTAAAGTATTCTCCTAATGAAATGTACTGGATAGGGTATATTTACCGCTATTTTTCATACACATATGAAAAATCATCATCTCAGGTTTATAAAATCATAAAACCAAAAGAATTACGGGAATTATTTTTTGCTTATCATACAATGGATCCAAGTCAGGCAATAGAAAGAATTTTGGAGGCAAAAGGATATCCGATTAATGAAGAGGAAGAATTAAAAAGACAATACGAAATATTTCGTAGAATCCGTAAAGGCAATTAATAGTGTATGTTATTTTAAAACTCCAAAATCTGGATTGTTGACAACAGAAATAACCTATGCTAGACCATTCAAGGTTAAAAAAATTAACTTGAGTAAGTTATACATAATTATAAAATGAAAATATATACAAAGGTGCTATAGATGAAAAAAATAATTATATTATTAATATGTGCGATTCTGCTATGTGGATGTGGAAATGGTAACATGGTAAAATCTCAGAAGACAACACAGAATAATGAGCAGAAGTACACAAGCGAACTTTTTGCAATGGACACATATATGGAAATAACAGCATATGGTGACAATGCAAAAGAAGCAGTAGCAAAGGCTTCTGCCAGAATAAATGAATTAGACGGAATGCTTTCTACAGGAAACAGCGACAGTGAAGTTAGCAAATTAAACAGTGAGAAAGAACTTAAGTTGTCGGAAGATGTTGGAAACATAATGGAGCGTTCTTTAGAAATATCTGAAAGTACAGGCGGTGTCTTTAATCCTGCAATATATCCAATTATGCAGTTATGGGGTTTTGATACAAAGAATTACAAAGTTCCTAATAAAAAAGAACTGGAAAGTACATTAAAAAATATCAATGAATCAAAAATCAAATATGATTCAAAAACAAGAGTGGCAAAACTAGATAAAAAAATGAAAATTGATTTTGGCGGAATCGCCAAAGGATATACTTCATCGGAAGTTATGAAAGTTTTTAAGGATAACGGAATTAAAAGCGGTCTGGTTAGTCTTGGTGGAAATGTTCAGGCGCTTGGATCCAAGCCTGACGGAAGCAAGTGGAAAGTTGCAGTGCAGAATCCGGATAGTGATGAAAGCTATATAGGAGTTCTTGAAATTGCAGGCAAGGCAGTTATTACTTCAGGTGGCTATGAGCGTTATTTTGAAAAAGACGGAAAAACATATCACCACATAATTGATCCGACTACAGGGTATCCGGCAGATTCAGGACTTAAATCAGTTACAATTATTAGCTCCGATGGAACTTTGGCAGACGGATTATCAACATCATTATTTATTATGGGTATTGACAAGGCTAAGGAATATTGGAGGGCCAATAGCGATAAGTTCGACGCAATACTGTTAACTAACGACAACAAGCAATATGTAACAGAAGGAATTTATAGTGATTATTCTACGGACTATCCGGTAGAAAAAATAAAAAAGGAAAATCATAATGAATAACTTGAAATTGACGAAAAAGAAAGATTTAATTTTGGCAGCAGTTATTATTGTAATTGCCATTGTCATGTATATTATAATGAATCAGATGCAGTCGGATAACGGTGAAATAGTAAAAATAACCGTAGACGGAAATGTATATGGAACTTATTCATTGACAAAGAATCAGGAAATAGAGATAAAAACTGATAAAGGTAAAAATATAGTTTGGATTCACGATAATTGTGTGGAAATGAAAGAAGCAGATTGTCCTGATAAATATTGTGTTAAGCAGGGAAAAATAACAAAGACCAGACAAAATATTGTATGTCTTCCACACAAGGTTGTTGTGGAAATTGCAGTATCAGACAATACAAAAGGTAATGAGGCAGATGTTATTGCAAAATAGGAGTTTTTAGCAATTTCAAAAGAGAAGAGAGAAAATATGAGTACAAAGAAAATAGCAAATATAGCAATGCTTGTTGCTCTTGCAATAATTTTTAGTTATGTAGAGGTTTTAATACCAATTAATATAGGAATCCCTGGTGTAAAGCTGGGACTGGCTAACCTTGTGATAGTCATTGCATTGTATAGCTTAGATATGGGGGACGTATGGTTAATATCATTGGTAAGAATAGTTCTTGTAGGATTTATGTTTGGCAGTTTAATGTCAATTGCCTATAGCCTTGCCGGTGCCATAGTAAGTCTTATTGCAATGATGATAATTAAAAAAACAGATTTTTTTGGAATTATGGGAGTTAGTATTATAGGGGCAGTATGTCACAATATGGCACAGATAGCCGTTGCAGCATTTGTAGTAAAAAACAACGGCATTTACTACTATGTTCCAATGCTTCTTATAGCAGGAGTAATTACAGGTGGGATTATAGGAGTAGTTTCCCATAGAGTATTAAATATATTAAAAAAATAAAAATTTTTTTAATATAGGGTTAGCCAAAACTAATAAAAATCAGCAAATAATAAAGCTGAATAAATAATTGATTTACAAAAAAGATAAGGCTGTAAGTTTATATCAAAAACTTACAGCCTTCTTGTAAAGTATTTTTTTATTATTACAATTAGTATATCAACATATTGTTTTAACAGCAATACAGTTTACGATTTTTGTCTGCTTTTGTCACATTTATACAATAACAATAATAAATAGAAAAATAATAAAAACGATATATGTTGAAATGTGCTATACTAAAGGAAATATTTTATCAGGATAGTATAAGCGGAATAGAAAAAATTGCTTATGAAAAAAATAAAGGAAGAAATAGGCAAATGGAGGATGCAGATGTGAGTCAAAAAGTTTTAAAGCAGCTTTATAAAACTGAATTTAATAAACTAACACCTGAAGATATTGAAAGCGTTAAAAGAGTGATTTATAAATATATGAATCAATCAGGAGCGTCAGGTTATGAAGTGAAACTGCTTGTAAATCCAGAACTAAGTGAAGAAAAAAGCCAGTTTGTTAATAATGTAATATCAAATTATATGGACAAATATAATATGTATGTGCATGATGATGGCATTACTTATAGCAAAAAAGCACAGGGAAGATATGATGATGCATCAGCCGGAGCAAAGTTTTATTTTGCACTTTATAAATACCGTGAATATTTTTCTATATTTGAACATTAAAGCAAAATTATATATAAAAAATTGAACGCTAGCATTGGATTTAGTTAGTTAAATTCATTGATTGGCGTTTTTGTTTTAATCATTTTTAGGATGAGACATTTTTTGACCATGCAATAGTTTATCATATAGATATGTTGAATTTGGCCAAACAAATTAATTGAAATAACAGTCGTATAACAAGAGAAAGCTGGTGGTTGTATGAAACTTTCGGTAACAGGGGATATTCACGGAGATGTTTTTCTTTTATTTGGAATGACAGAAAGTATGAGTGATGAGGAAATGTTATTTGTTGCGGGAGATTTTGGAATGTTTTGGTATGATACAAAGATTTGTCAGGAGAAAATGCTAATAATAAATGACATTCTTGAAAACAAAAATTCTTATATTGTTTTCGTTGATGGAAATCATGACAACCACAGATTTCTAAATAGTCAGGAAGTAAGCGATTTCTATGGAGCAAAAAGTCATAAGCTTATGACAAGGATTATCCATATAATGCGAGGAGAGATTTTAAGAATCGATGACATTAAGATTTTTTGCTTTGGAGGAGCTTATAGTGTGGACAGATTTTGGCGCGTAAAGAATGAAACATATTTTGAAGAGGAGCTACCTAATCAGGAAGAATATGATAATGGAATAATGAATTTAAAAAGAAACAATATGAAAGTAGATTATATTCTTACTCATACGTGTCCTAGAAGTCTTGTGGAAAAGCTGGGAGCAAGACATAATGTGGCAGAAGAGGAAAAATTGCAAAACTTTATTCAATGGGTAATAGATAATGTTGAATACAAGATGCATTATTTTGGACATTGGCATAAGGATAAGAAAATAAATGAAGAAGAAATTGTTATATTTAATTATGTTCGGGATATGGTGTCAGGAGAGGTTACCAAAAAATTTTCCAGATTATGCTAGATAAGAAATGACGTAAATTAAAAATTAATTTTTGTAATTAACATTTTTGAATGATTTGAAAGTTAGTTGTTGTTAAGTTTAGTGAAAGGTTGAAAATATGAATGTGAAAATTTATTCCAAGAAGGCAATAGAAGAGTTATTAAACAAGGCAGATAGATTGGAAAATACAGCAGTTATTAGTTTTTATGATCCACCAAATGTTGGAAGTGGAAGAGCAAAGCCTGTGGATTATAAAGGCAAAACAGATATGCTTTTTCAGGTGGCTGTTAATGACATTGATATAGAAGTTCTTTCGGAGTACGGTTTTACCTTTGAAAGCTTTTTTACTGAAGCAGAGGAATTGGCTGAATTTATAAAGGAGGCTCATAGCAAGAATATGGATATTATATGCCAATGTGAGTATGGACAAAGCAGAAGTGCGGCATGTGCAGCAGCTATTTTGGAATTTTACGAAAAGAATGGAATAAGTATATTTGCAGATTACAGATACTATCCTAATCAGGTAATATTTAACAAGATATATGATGCATTGATAAAATAAGGGGTGAAATTGTGTTCATATTACACGAACAAGATAATTAAAACAGGAAAGAAGATGGGACAAAAAAGTACCATCACTTGTAATATAATAATTACATTATAAGGGAAAAGTGTTATAATTAAATTGGTTATAAACATCTAAAGAATTATTGAAAATATGTTTAATCCAGAGGTGATAATTTATGAACTATACCATTCCGCCAAAAAAGATGATTATTATAAACATCTTGGATATTCTCAAACGTTATACGGATGAGAACCATAGGTTAAGTCAGAAACAGATAGCTGACATATTAAAAAAAGAATATAATGTTAAGGTTGAACGAAAAACAATTAAGAGAAATATAATGAATCTTATTGATTTTGGCTATGAGATAGAATATACAGAGACGGTTCGTTTTATAAAAAATAAAAGTGGCATAAAAGAAGAAAGTTCTACTTTGTCAGATTTTTATTTGAAAAGAGATTTTACGGATAGTGAGTTAAGACTTTTGATTGACAGTTTACTTTTTAACAGATATTTGCCAGCTCGTCAGTGCAAAGATATGATTACTAAGATAGAGGGGCTTTCAAATGAGTTCTTTAAATCACGTGTTAAACATATACAGAATTTGCCGGACAATATGCCACGAAACAATCAGATATTTTTTACATTGGATGTTTTGGATGAAGCAATTAGCAAGAACAAAAAAGTTTCATTTACCTACAATGAATATGGAACGGACAAGAAACTTCATCCCCGAAGAAATGAACCGTACATAATTAACCCTTATCAGATGGTCGCAGTTAATGATAAATATTATTTAATCTGCAATGTTGATAAATACGACAACGTGGCACATTTTAGAGTTGACAGAATAACAGACATAAAAATGTTAAAAGAAAAAGTAAAACCACAGAAGCAGGTTAAGGGATTAGAGAATGGAATCGACCTTCCAAAACACGTTACAGAGCATATTTATATGTTTAGTGGTGAAAGCATTCGAGTAAAATTTAAAGCGAAGAAATATATATTAAGTGAAATCTTTGATTGGTTTGGAAAGGACATACAGTTTCTAGAGAAAACGGAAGATGAAGTGGTGTGTTCTGTATATGTAAATGAGCAATCAATGAGAAAGTGGGCAATGCAATATGCACTTCACGTAAAAGTATTAAGCCCACAGACATTAGTTGAGTCAGTTAGGAACGATTTGAAAGCAGCAATGATGAACTATGAAGAAAGTTAGGAGAAAAATGATGAAAATGGATAAATATATGAGTTGCGTTGATTTCTTGCTATATAGTACTTTCAGAATATCTATTCGAGAAGGAGCTATGTCAGAAGATGAAATTATTGACAAGTTAATTGAAAGTGCGTATCAGGATGCAACAAGACAGGGGGCGTTTTACGCACTTATTAAGAAAGAGTATGAAAATAATCTAAAAGAAAAGGCGAACGATGCGAGAGATGAAGCAAAGAAAGAGTTAAAAAATAAAATTATTAAATTTAATACATATGATGAATTTAATAATTGGTATAATGATTTATGCGAAGAAATAATAGGAAAATTTAAAAAGTTTAATGAAGAATTTAGAGATAGTAAGAAAAAATTTGAAGAGTGTAATAAAGAATTTAAAGAAATTAGCGAAAATAATGAACCACTTTTTAGCTATGGAAATGCTCAAAAATGGGTAAATATGACTATCAAAAATATTTATGTAGTTGGTGCGTTATGCGAAATAATGAACATACAGCATAGATTTTGTGAAATAAGCAAAAAATTTATATCTAAAGATATTGAAAAGCAATTGCACATTCCAATAGACAATTACATTTTGGAATCAATATGGAATGAAGAAAATAAAAAAATGTGGGAAGAGATAGAAGAAGAACAAAAGGAAACTCAATCAGATAAAAGTTCGCTTGTGAAAGAGATATATTGCAAAAATAACAAAAACAAGATGAAAAAATATAGTGCTGATGTAGTTAAACCTTGGAGCAAATGGACGAAAGATGACTATACTCTTTTTAAAAAGAAGTTTGATGAAAATATAAAAATACCGGAAAATCAATCTCCACTAGAATGGGAAAATGAGCATTGGATTAATATTGCATTACAAAAGAGAAAATAATTCAGGAGTTGGAGTGCAATTCTAAAATAGTAAAAAATATTATCGTCTTTCAGAAAGAATTAGTAAATAAAATGACAGAAATTAGGAAAGCCATGGGGTAATTTTATACCATGGCTTTATTTATACTATTTATAGAGCGCAAATATGAAAATAAATGTAAAGTTAGCATGATAAGAAGCTGAAAAATTTTTATTGAAAGAGGAAAAAGTATGTTGCATTTAAATACGGAAAAAAATGAATGGAAACCACCACAGGTTAGTGAACAGATAATAAAAGGATGTATTGAAGAAATGAGGAAAAATACACCAAAGGAAATATTGTACAAAGCAGGGTTAGATGAATTAGCAAATAATATATATCTTATGGATGAAATTAATTTATTGTCGGACACACCGTCAGATTTATACGATGGAATCAACATAGAAATTCTTAATAATTTAAATTGTAAAAAAGGAGCATTATTACTTTCAAGTAAAAATAACAGAATAGCAATAAAACAAATAAACAAACATGGTAGTAAGATTTTTCAGAAAAAGTTAAATGATGCACAATGTCAGTTTATTGCGTATCTGATAAATACATATTTTATCTGTGAAGATATTGAAAATATATTTTTTTCATTTAGTGAAAAATTAAGTCAATTATGGAATGAAGAACAGGTAGATATTCTTATAAATCAAAAAGATACAAAAGACAAAATGGAATTTGTCATAATATGTGCAAAAATTGAAAAAACAGATGTCATATATAAGAAATATTTAAAAAGAGCACTTATAGGCTACTGCAGACCAGAATTGAAATTAGAAAGAGCAAAAGAGTTAAATAAGATTCTTTTTGAAGACAAAGAAAAGATAAATAAAAAAATAGAACAATCAAATAAAATGCGTGGAAATAAATGGTATGAAGAATGTAATGGAATTACAATTGAATATCCAAAAACAGTAGATGAGTTATGCAAGAACAATGTTTATATGGATGATGAACCAACACTGTATTTGAACAATATAATCGACTGCAAAAGGACAATTTTGTTTATGAGAAAAAGCGACAATATAGAACAGCCATATATAACTATTGTAGTATGCAATCGTGAAAATAGATACGTGCTATTTGAAGCATATGGTAAGAATAATAGAAAATGTACAGAACAAGAGATGAAATTAATAAATGATTATTGTGACAGACACGGAATACTTAGAAATAATTATTTGCAAATGGAATATAATTTTGGAGAAATAAGATAAAGTTCCTTAAATAAAAAATAGAGTATAAAAAGGATGAGATAAAAATATCCCATGGCTTTTCTTATACTATTTACACAAGAGAGGAACAAAAACAATGGAAGAAGGAAAGAATATAAAAGATGTAACACATATGGATTTGCCGATTGATTGGGAGAATATTTTTGATTCCAGTCCTGCAACAGTTGGAGTTCATGCTGATAGTATTTCAGATGGACTTATACTTAGTCTTTCTAATTTGGGTCATGTTGATATTGAATACATTGCAGCTATTACAGGAGAAAGATATAAGACGGTTATTGAAACTTTAAAAGGTTCGATATATCAGAATCCTAGAACCTGGGAAGAGTGTTTTTACAAGGGATGGGAGACGGCAGAAGAGTATTTGTCAGGTAATTTATATGACAAATATGCTGTGGCTGTAGAGAATAATAGGAAATACAAGGGATATTTTAACGATAATATTGAAGCAATAGAGAAAGTGTTTCCTGAATATATTGATTTCGAAGAGATTTACATAACACTGGGTTCTCCATGGATTCCTACAGAGATAATTGATTCTTTTATTAGCCAAATGTATCGCCTTAAAGCAACACAGGAATTAACAGTGCATAATGAACAACTTGGCGTTTGGGAAATTGTTGATAAGTCTTTTTTGAGTTGGGCTACTTATATAGAAGGTCCATATGGTACGGAGAAGGTTAATAGCATACAAATATTAGAAAATACGTTGAATATGAAACCGGTTGCAGTTTATAAAACAATTCCAAGTACAACAACCAGTTCAGGAAAGAAGAGGGTAATTGATGAGCAGGCAACAATAGAAGCACAGGAAAAACAAAATCAAATGATTGCATATTTTAAAAAGTGGGTGTGGAAAAGCGATAAAAGAAAAAATCTGCTTGAACAAATTTATAATCAAAAATATGGAAGTAACAGAAAAAGAAATTTTGATGGTTCATTTTTGACTTTTCCCAATATGTCCTCTGAAATTCAACTTTATCCTTATCAGAAGGATGCAGTGGCAAGAATGATATTCACACCGAATACATTATTAGCCCATGATGTTGGCTCAGGTAAAACATATGCAATGATTGCAGCAGGAATGGAAATGAAACGTATGGGAATTTCTAATAAAAATATGTATGTTGTTCCCAATAATATAGTTGGTCAATGGAAAGATATTTTTGAACAAATGTATCCTAATGCAAAACTTTTAACAATTGAGCCCAAGACTTTCAAACCAATTAACAGGAAACAGGTAATGGAAGAGATTAGAGATGAGGATTACGATGGAATAATTATTGCTTACAGTTGTTTTGAACGTATTAAATTATCAGTAGATTATAGGATAGAAAGATTAAAAACAAAAAAAGCAGAATTGGAGAATGAAAAAAATAACAATTTACAATATCCTAGGAAAATTGACAGAGAGATTAAAAAGATAAAAGAAGAACTTGGAAAACTAACAGTAGCACAGGAAGTTGATTATGATGGAGTATATTTTGAAGATATGGGAGTAACAAAATTATTTGTTGATGAAGCTCACAATTTTAAGAATGTTCCTTTTGATACTAAGATTGGTAATGTAATGGGGCTTAATCCTAAAGGATCAAAGAAGTGTGAAGAAATGTTTCATAAAGTTCAATGTGTTCAAAAAAACGGTGGAGGTGTAATTTTAGCAACAGGAACACCAATAACTAATTCTATTACAGATGCTTATATTATGCAGAGATATTTGCAGAATGGAGAGTTAGGATTACTTGATTTGCAACATTTTGATGGTTGGATTGGAATGTTTGCTGAAAAAAATACAGAGTTTGAAATTGATGTGGATACAAGTTCTTATAGAATTACAACCAGATTTTCAAGATTTCATAATTTGCCGGAGTTAACTACCTTGCTTGCGTCAATTGCAGATTTTCATCAGGTAGATGGTGCAGAAAACATTCCTAAACATAATGGCTACAAAGATGCACTAATATCTAAAAGTTATGATTTAAAGAAATATTTAGAAGAAATTAGCAAAAGAGCAGAGGCAGTCAGAATGGGGGCGGTTTTAAGGACAGTTGACAATATGCTAAAGATTACAACAGATGGAAGAAAAGCTGCATTGGATATGAGATTAGTTGACTCGTCACTATCAGTAGGATGTCAAAGTAAGGTCGGAAGATGTGTAGAGAATGTAGCCAATATTTATTTTAGAACAATGAAAGATAGATTAACACAGGTTATATTTTGCGATTATTCAACTCCAAAGAAAGGTTTTAATATTTATGATGACATAAAAGTCAGACTTAAAAATTTGGGAATACCTGAAAATGAAATTGCTTTTGCGCATAGTGCTAATACAGAAAAGAAGCGAAAACAACTATTTGATGATGTTCGAAAAGGTAAAATCAGAGTAATTCTAGGCTCTACCTTTAAGATAGGGATGGGAGTAAATATTCAGGATAGACTGATTGCCCTTCACCATATAGATGTGCCATGGCGCCCGGCAGATATGGTTCAAAGAGAAGGTCGTATTTTGCGACAGGGCAATATTAATCAAGAGGTTGAAATTTATCGTTATATTACAGAAGGCAGTTTTGATGCTTATTCTTGGCAGTTGTTGGAAACAAAGCAAAGATTTATTTCTGAACTATTAGCAGGATCTTTGGTTGAAAGAAGTGGAAGTGATATTGAAGATTCAGTTCTTGATTATGCTGAAGTAAAAGCTTTGGCAGTGGGAAATCCATTAGTTAAGGACAGAGTTGAGGCGTACAATGAACTGACCAAATACAAAATTCTTCAAAGAAAATATGTTGAGGCAAGGATTGCATGGGAAAAAGAAGCTATGGAGCTTCCGGGAAAGATTAAACATCAAAAGGACATTATTAGTAAATGTGTAGACGACATAGAATTTGTTAAAAAGTGGAATAAGAAATATCCGAATCCGAAAAACAATGATGAAAAGAAAAAATTGGTAGAGGAAAGAAAGTTTATTAGAACTACGATTCACCAGGCAATTAAGGAGAATGTATTAGAAACAAAAGAGAGAAAATTCATAAAATACAGAGGGTTTGACATAATTCTTCCTACAAATATGAAATCTGAAAAACCATATGTATGGCTGCAAAACAATGGAAGGTATTATGTTGAACTAGGAGATACAGAAGTAGGTAATTTGGTAAGAATTGATAATTACCTAAACAATTTAAATGACCATTTGAAAGAATTGGAAGAATCACTGGAAAAGCAACAAACAAAACTTAGAGACATAAAAACAAACCTTTCAAAAGATGAAAACTTTTATGATCAGATTAATCATTACAGGAAACTGGTAGAAGAGTTAGATGAAAAGTTAGGAGTAAATAATAATGGAAAATAGAGTAAAAGATATAAAACTTGCTAACATCCCACAGATGGATGTTGGTAGAATTACAGAATTATTAGCAGATTCATATAGTGTATTAATTAATAACAAAAAGCCAATTAAGATTATGCCGTCGGTTATGCTGTGGGGACCACCCGGGGTGGGTAAATCTCAGGCTGTAAGACAGATTGCAAAAGAGATAGAAGAAAGAACAGGCAAGAAATCAGTTGTTACAGATGTAAGATTACTGTTATTTAATCCGATTGATTTAAGAGGTATACCAACATCAAATGCTGACAAAACATTAGCAATATGGCTAAAGCCACAGATATTCCAGATGGATTCAAGTGATGATATTGTAAATATTTTATTTTTAGATGAAATATCAGCCGCACCACAATCGGTACAGGCAGCAGCATATCAAATTACTCTTGACAGAGTTGTTGGAGAACATAAACTTCCGGATAATTGCATTGTTATAGCTGCAGGTAACAGGGTGACAGATAAATCAGTTGCATTTAAAATGCCAAAGGCACTTGCAAACAGACTTTTACATATAGAAGTTGAAGACAACTTTGATTCATGGAAAGAGTGGGCAATCAAATCGGGAGTAAATGACAAAGTAATAGGGTTCTTATCTTTTAGAAGAAATTATTTGATGAACTTCGATGCAAAATCAGAAGACCTAGCATTTAGTACACCACGTTCATGGGAGATGGTTAGTAATATTTTAAATAATATTAATGATGATGTGTCAGAAGTATATCCATTAATTACAGGACTTGTAGGGACAGGAGTTGCAGTTGAATTTAGGACGTGGTGCAATGTGTATAATCAGTTACCGGATATGGATGACATATTTAATGGACTTCGACCCAGAGTACCAAAAAGCCCTGATGTCCTGTATGCCTTAACAGCAGCAATGACAAGCTATGCAAAAGAACATAAAGAGGAAATAACAAAAATAGCTAACTCAATAAGATACGCTGAAAAGTTACCACCGGATTTTGGTGTGGTGTTGATGAAAGATTATATGTATATTGAAAAAGATTATAAACGTAAGTTAATGGCAATACCTGACTTTGCCAAGTGGTTATCAGCAAAGGGGAAGATTTTAAATGGAGTTATCAAGTAACAAAATTAAAGAATATACAAAAAGATTGATGCTATCCAAAATGAGAATACTTTGTAACAATGGCTTTTATGGACTTTTACTTATGCATATGAAATATGGTTTGGATGCAGAATGTGGAACAGCATATACAGATGGTAAGGTTATAAGATTTGATCCTAAATTTCTTGATGAGTTAAATGACGATGAACTTGATTTTATTATGATGCATGAGATTCTTCACGTGGCATTGCAACATTGTTTTAGAGGAAGAGAGTTGGAAAAAGAACTATACAATATTGCTTGCGATATAGTAGTAAATTCTAATATTCTTTTGTCAAATAATATGGACACAAGAACAATAACTCTTAGAAGTGATGGTGAAGCAATGCATCTTGCTCCAAATGGAAAAGAAGGATATGAGTACACTGCTGAAGAAGTATATAATATGTTGCAGAAAAATCTGGGGATGAATAACGCAAAGCTTCAAAGTAATGGAAAAACAAAAAATACTACTAATATAATTGACAATCACACAAAATGGCAACAAATAGAAAAGAATGAAGAGCTGGAAGAACTATGGATTAGTAGATTAGATGAAGTGTCAAAAACAATAGAAATAAGAGATTCTATTATAAATAGAGAAACAATGCCGGCTTTCGCTCAACGTAGACTAAAAGAATTAAAAAATGCACAAACAGATTGGCGAGAAATATTAATAGATTTTTTACAGGAGGAGGTTGTGGATTATTCATTTATGCCACCTGATAGAAGGTTTGATGATTGCCCCTTTTTTCTACCGGATTTTAATGATAAAGACATTAAACCTGAAAATATTCTTTTTATGATTGATACATCAGCATCAATGAAGGATGATATGGTAACTGCAGCATATTCAGAGGTTAAGGGCGCAATTGAACAGTTCAACGGAAAATTAATCGGAATGCTTGGATTTTTTGATGCAGTAGTAATTGAACCAGTACCTTTTGAAAATGAAGAAGAATTTGAGATGATAAAGGCAATAGGTGGAGGGGGGACAAACTTTCAAATTATATTTAATTATGTAAAAGAATATATGACAGATAATCTTCCAGTTAGTATAATAATTTTGACAGACGGATATGCACCATTTCCAAAAGAAAGTGAAGCAATGGGGATACCGGTAATTTGGCTACTTAATAATGAAAAGGTAAATCCATCCTGGGGAAAAGTGGCAAGGATTAAGTGCTTAGAAGATAATTAAAACAAGAAGAAAGTTGGAGGAGATGTATTGTGAATAATAAGAAAGATGAAGGTCAAAACGGAAATTATGGTATTGAAAGTAATACAATATTATTAAAAAATATATTGGAAGAAAGTGTATATGTCATTCCGGCATATCAAAGACCATATGAATGGAAATATTCTCAAATTGATAAAGTGTTGGAAGAAATTTTTTCATTAGCTGATAATCAAGCATCAAAAGAAGAATATGCATTTTTAGGTTCTCTTCAATTCAATATAAATGAAAATGAAGAAAAAGAAATAATTGATGGTCAGCAAAGACTTACAACACTCTTTTTGATTATTGAGGCTATTAAGAACACTAACAATTCTGAGCAGGAAAAAATAGTTATAGATGAAAATAAAAAAGAGTTATGTATAGGAAATTGTACTATAAGGTATAAGAACAACATAAAAAGCGATAAATTTCAAGAAAATTATAAATATATATGCTCAAAACTAAATAATAAGAAAATATTTGTAGATGATTTTATAGAAAGAATTATTTTTGTACAAATTATAACTGAAAAAACATCGTTAGAGAGAATGCTTAGAATATTCACAACAATGAATATGGAAGGATTACCACTTCAAAGTGAAGATGTTTTTAAAACAAAATACGCAGATTTATTTAATAAAGATAGTGAAAAAGTTTTAGAGATATTAAATAATAAATATCAGGAAATTTATAATTATAATAATGAATCCAGAAATACAGAATTGTCAGAATATGATTTGGCGGATGTATTTAAGTTTTTCATTATGAGAGAATTAGAGGTGGGCAAAGGTCCAACCGGGATGAAACAAAATGCCATTTCATTTTTTGTTGAAAAAATGGATTCATTAAAAGAAAAAAAGGAGTACATTAGTGTAAATAGAGTTAAAGAAATAGCAGATACAATTTTAGTAACTCAGAAAATAATAGATAATCAAAATGACAAAATATTTGAAAGCGATGATCAATTAATTTGGTTTGCAAGAGAATTTATGTGGGAATCAAGATATGGTCAGCTAAATAATATAGAGTATTTTATTACATATGTTATTTCAAAAGAAAAAGGAAATCCAACAATTGACGAAGTTAAAGAGGCACTGAAAATTACAGAAATTATATGGCAATATTGTTCTATTTGTAGAGCAGGTAAATCGAGAATAGTTAATCAGGTTTTTGAGAAGATAATCGAAGTATTAATGAATAGTGATATCGATAAGGAAAAAATAAAAAAAGAATTAAACGGAGGAAATTTAAATAAGAAAAGCAAAGAGTATCAGGATTATCAATATTATGTAAATGAATATAAGAAGTCAATAACAGAAAAATGCTTTGGAAGTGATTTGAGAAATCTGGAAATAGATTTGAGTTATATGCAAGATTGTCTTTTAAGCAAAGAAAAATGTACGATAGGAGATGTAAAGAAAAACTTATTTTACAGAGGCAATTATAGTAATGTAGGAAAGGATAAAAGATTAGATATTGAACATATTATATCTCATACTTTTATAGAGGATAAAGATGCCGTATTAATTGATTCTATAGGAAATTTAATGTATCTTGAAGCATCTATTAATCGAAATTTAGGAAACAGATTGAAAAATCATTTAAAGGAAGATTTTACTTTTAAAGAAGATATAAATATTCTTAAAATACCTAAGGAAGATGAGATGGAAGAAAGAACTTCATATGATTCTTATAGGAAATCAAAGCTGAAATGTGTTGAAAAAGTAATTGAAGATTACGAGAATAATTCAAGAGAATGGGATCTGGATATGTGTAAAAAAAGAGCAAAAGAAAAGATTCTTTTTGTAGGTGAAATATATAAGAATAATGGATTCGATTTAGGGTTAGACAATTTGTTAAATTACAATCAACAGACAAAAATTCATATGCAGTGCATTAGTGCATTTCAATTTTATATTGAAGTCAATAGGGAGTCGCTATTGATAGTTATTAATACAGTTTGTATTCGATAAAATCGAATACACCATAGAATCTTTGCTCGATGTAGGTGGAGCACATTACATGTGCTAGACTACATCTGCGCCAGTTTCTAAATTCTCAATGTTTTGCATTGCATATGTGAAAGGAGTAGATGTTGAATGGTATATTATAAAGATTTATCAACACTTGAAAAGGACATACGTATTCCACGCAAGGTATTATACAAGTTTAGTAGAAATATTTTTTCAAACTATAAAACTGTAGAAATTATGAAAAATAATGGAGAAATCAGAACATTACATGTTCCGAAAGACAATCTTAAATCAATACAAAGAAAAATTAGATTTTATATTTTAAGAAAAATGCCTACATCAATTTATGCAACAGCCTATATTAGAGGTGAGGGAATAGTGAATAATGCTAAAGTACACGTTGGAGCTGAGAACATACTAAAACTTGATATCAGACATTTTTTTGATAATATTACGTATCCAATGGTGAAAGAAAAAGTTTTCAAACCAGACATTTTTTCAGAACCCATTAGAATACTATTAAGCATTTTATGTGTGTATGAACATAGTATTCCCCAGGGAGCACCGACATCACCTGATATATCTAACATAATTATGAGAGATTTTGATAAAGAAATAGGAGATTGGTGCAAGGAACGCAACATTAATTATACGCGTTACTGTGATGATATGACTTTTTCAGGAAAATTCGATAAAGAACCTGTAATTGAAAAAGTAGAATCAGAACTTAGAAAGATGGGGTTCTATATAAACAACAGAAAGACAACATATTTACATTCAGGACAGTCAAAGAATGTTACAGGAATTATTGTAAATGAAAAACTTTCAGCACCAAGAAAATATAAGAAAGAAATAAGACAGGAAATATATTATTGTAAAAAATATGGAATAGAGAACCATATGAAACATTCAGTATTAAAAAAGAAAAGCAGGCAATTATCAGATGCATTAAAAGGACAAATTGACATTGATATTGATGTGGAAATATCAACAGAACAGTATATTAACTCTTTAATGGGAAGGATTAACTATGTATTATCGGTAGAAGATAATGAAGAAATGAGAGAATACAAGGAATGGCTGTATGGATGTGGCAATACTCAAAAGTTTTAAAAAGCAATATTTCTTTGCACCGATTATATTTTTCTATATGAGACATTGTAATTATGAAAAACTAAAACTGGTGCTATGTCAAGATTTAGCACAAAATAAAATGAGAAGTTCTGTCAGCTAAGCAACCGGCAGAGATTTAACCCTCTCATACATTTTTTCAAATTCATCAGGTGACATGTAATCACAGTGACTATGAATTCTGACAGTGTTATAAAAGGTTTCGATGTATTCAAAAATCAGGTTGTATGCGTGTCTGTAATTCTTAATGTTAAAACGGTTAAGCCATTTCCTTTTTATGAGTGAATGGAAGGATTCAATACAGGCATTGTCATAAGGATAACCTTTATGTGAATAACTGCGTTGCATGTTTTTGGTGGCTTCACGCCATGCCTGTGAAACATACTGAGCAGTGAAAAGTGTAAAGTTGAATGCAAATTATTAGAAAAAATCATTGTAAATTATTCAATGAACCAATAGACTAGAGTATATAAGTATGAAAGGTGCGAGGTAATAAGAAGTGAAAAGAATATTAATAGATAACAAGCAAGAAGATTTAAAACAAATAGCATATTCTATTCCGTGGAAAAGTGATACAGTTTGTTTACAACAAATTTGCATTTGTAATTCTCATGTGGAATCTATTCAGCCAATTGCAAATTTAATTAAAAATAAAAAAGAAAAACATGCTAACAGCAAAGAGTTTAAGGAAAAATTGGAATGTGATATTGAAGGAATTTATATTGAAACAGATAGATGCAGTGTAAATGAAGAAGAATTAGATTTTTCGGGAATGTATATAGGAGAAATTAAAATAAGAAAGACGAAATAGTTATGCCTAAAATAATTCATAGAACAACGTTGACAATTGCAACATTAACAATACTAACAGTTGCATTATATAATGCGACTTCAATTGATATAATCCTAACTTTTGCAATTATATTAGGGACAACTTCATATCATTTTATTATGAGATTGCTTGTAGGTTTGATTTTTAATCTGACAATGAGGAACAGAACGGATTATACGAAGAGTTGGTATCAGGTCAGCAATTTTGAAAATAGAATATATAAGAAATTAAATGTGAAGAAATGGAAGAACAGAATGCCTACATATGATGCAAGTTTGTTTGACGTTAAAGTCCATAGTTTGCAGGAAATTGTACAGGCTATGTGTCAGGCAGAGTTAGTACATGAAATGATTGTAGTGCTAAGTTTTGTACCAATTGTTGCAGGAGTTTGGTTTGGTGCATATCCTGTTTTTGTTATTACGTCGGCTTTGGCTGCAATGTTAGATTTGATGTTTGTAATGGTTCAGAGATATAATAGACAGAGGGTTATTAAATTGATGAAATACAAAGAAGAAAAAAGCAGAAAAGATGGCAGAGAAGATGACAAAGGAAGAGTGGTATAATCAATTGTTTCTGGGACTTGGAAGGTCAAAGTTTCGTAGCAGTTTTCATTTGAAACAGAAGGATATTGATTATATAAATGAAAAAGGTTTGGATACTATAAGAGAACATGCCAGAGAGTTTATTGCAAAAAGAGAAGCACCAGCGGTCATTCCAAACGACGGAAAACAAACACCAATGAAAGGGCATCCTGTTTTTGTGGCACAGCACGCAACGGCAACGTGTTGTAGGGAGTGTATTAGAAAATGGCATAAAATACAACCGGGAAGAGAGCTAAGTCAGATACAACAGGAATATTTGGTGGATGTGATAATGACGTGGATTGAGAAGGAAATGTCGGAACGGAAATAGACAGTTTTTGATAAGAAATGGAGATGTTATTTATGGAGGTAAAAGAGTGGTCATATGAAGAATATCCATCTTTTGATGAGCCAATAGATGGAGTGGAAAGAATCCCAACTACAGGAGACGAAAAGGGGGCATACATTTTTTCTAATGTTGAATATGCACACGTAGATGGAATAACATTGCATTTGCAAATTATTGTTCCCAGAACAAGAAATACAACAGATAGTGATGAAACATATCCTTGTATAGTTTATGTTCAGGGTTCAGCATGGTTGAAGCAGAATATTAATTCCAAACTTGGTGTTCTTTCAAGATTGGCTGAGAAAGGTTATGTAATAGCTGTTGTCGAGTATCGTCATTCAGGCATTGCAACTTTTCCGGCACAGGCGATAGATACAAGAAATGCCATAAGATTTATGAAAATTCATGCCGATGAATACAAAGCAGATACAACAAAAATGTTTGTTGCAGGTGATTCTTCAGGAGGACATTCAGCATTTTTTTCACAGCTTGTTAAGGAAGATTCTAATGAAAATATTTATCCTGAAGTAGATGCCAATGTTAAAGGAATTATTTCAATGTATGGTGCATTAAGCATAATGTTTGAAGATAGTATGCCTAGCACATTGAATCATCATCAGCCGGATAGTCCGGAAGGAATGGAAATGGGCGGTGTTGATTTGCGTAATAATCCTGATTTGTGTAGAAAAATGTCAGTTGAGTGTAATATAAATGAGGACACACCATTGCCTCCAATACTTATGTTCCATGGAACAAAGGATCGCACAGTCAACCCTAAAATTAGCGTCGTTGTATACAAGCTATTAAAGAAATACAATAAAAATGTGAAGTTATATATGCTTGAAGGTGCGGACCACGGCGGAAGTGAGTTTTTTACAGAAAGAATTTTGGATATTATTGAGGAGTTTATACAGTCAAATATATCTGATTAAGAACTTACAAATTTTGCAATGATGAGTACAATAATCAGGTTGTAATCAAAATTTTGGTGTTTTGATGTACTAATCAATATATTAATAGAATCAGATGGAGACAGATTATGGTAAAGAAAATAGTAAAAGGAAAACAGATTTTTGCGAGAAAGGCGCAGCCTGCTACAAAAGCGGACAAACAGGTTGTAACTGATTTAATGGATACATTAAGAGAAAACAGAGAAATTTGTGTAGGCATGGCGGCCAATATGATTGGAGTAAATAAATCCATTATTGTTGTGGCAGCAGGACCGTTTCAGTTTGCAATGGTTAATCCTGTAATTACTAAAAAATCAGGAGAGTACACTACAGAAGAGGGCTGTCTTTCATTGGATGGAGTTCGTAATTGCATAAGATACAAAGAAATAGAAGTGGATTATTTGAATGAAAATTTTGAGCCGAAACACGGCAAGTTCAGTGGTTATACAGCCCAGATTATACAACATGAAGTGGACCACTGTAATGGAGTGGTGATATAAAATATGCAGGATGTGGACCGGCTCCAATGATTTCATTGTTATCAGAAAAATATCCAAACCGACATTACACAGGTCTTGATTTAACACTTGCAATGATAGAACAGGCGAAGAAGAAAAATATTCCGAATGCTGGTTTTGTGGTAGGGGATTGTGAAAAAAATCCTTTATGTATACAGGTTTGCAAGCCTTGTATATCATAAAGGATTTTTTAGTAATGATATATTGAGAAATTATATTTTATTAAATATATCATTAGATCATCAAAGTCTCAAAAAATAATGGACTTTTTAATTTGCTTTTATTATAAAGTCTTTTATTTTACTGTTACTTTGCAGACAAATTTTTTCGTACCTGAAATTACTGTAATCTTAGCCTTTCCTTTTTTCAAGGCTTTGATTCTACCGTTTCTGTAGACTTTGACAACTTTTTTGTTTGAGGTTACGTAAGTGATTCTGTCACGACTATTTATCGGTGTTAGAGTAACTTTAAATTTAAAAGTTTTGCCTTTTTTCAAAGTCAGTTTCTTACGGTTTAGCTTAATCTTTTTAGTAGTAATTTTGCTTGTCTGTGCATTCTTAGACGAAGTCGTTGGAGTTTTTGTAGTTGTCTTAGAAGAAGAAATTTTTGCAAGTGTTACAGAATATACTTTTCCACAAGCACTGCAAGTCTTGGATTTTAATCCTTTTTCTGTGGTTGTAGGTTCTTTTACAACTACATATTCTCCGTAACTATGTCCTGTTGCTTTTATGCTTCTTGTTTTTGTCTTTTTACATACAATGCATGTAAAAGTTGTTACGCCGTTTGCTGTACATGTAGGCTCTTTTGTGACTTTTCCGTCATCCCAAGTATGGTTACCGGTTTTTGTGATGGTTTGACCATATGAAATTGTTTTCTTACAATCAGTGCAATATGTATTTCCTGTATAACCATCTTCGCCGCAGGTTGTGTCTTTTTTCTTGCGGATTTCAGTATGCTGATGTCCTGTTGCTGCAATGCTCGCAGTTTTGGTTTTGGCACACATACTACAAGTAAATGTTCGAACACCTTTCACTGTACAAGTAGGTTCTTTTGTGACCTTTCCTTCATCCCAAGTATGAGTAGTTAATTTTGCAATGGTCTTACCGGATGAAATTTTTGTTCCACAATCAGTACAATATGTATCTCCTGTATAACCGGTTTCACCACAGGTAGCAGCTTTTTTATTACGGATTTCAGTATGAAGATGTTTTGTTGTTTTTGCAATGTTTTCTGTTTTTGTCTTACTACAAATGCTACAAGTATAGGTCTTTACGCCTGTCTCTGCACATGTAGGTTTTTTAGTGATTACTCCCTTATTCCAGTTATGATTTTCTGTTTTTGCAATAGTATTGCCTGATGAAAGTTTAGTTCCACAGTCAGGGCAATATTTATCACCGGAATATCCTTCCTCTTTGCAGGAAGCTTCCTTTTGATTTCGAATTTCAGAGTGGAGGTGATTTGTTGCATCTATGCCAATTTTTTCAATTTTTGTATTATTACAAATAGCGCAGGTGAATTTCTTTTCGCCTTCCTTTGTACAGGTTGGAACTTTTGTAATTACTCCACCATCCCAATGATTATCACAGTCATGTACAATTATTGTTGCCGAAGTTGTTGATGGCAATCCGTACAGTGATGTGGTTAACGTGGTGGTACCTTCTTTAAGACCTATAATTTTTCCATCACTATAGGTGGCAATAGAAGGGTCATTAATGGAAACGGTTGGAGTATCTAACACGGTTCCGACTGATCCAAATTGATTTATAAGAGAAATTATAGGTGTAATATTTGGAGTTACTGTTTCTCCTAATCTAAGAACATATGAATCTTGGTCAAAATATGTCTTATAATTTGTAATCCAACTTTTAGTTACTGAAACAGTAACAGTTTGTTCATTGTCATTTGCCGGTGTTTCTGTTGTATTAATGGAAGGTCTGGAGGCAAATTCTTCAACCCAGTAGTCATAGCCGTTGTAAGTAACATGACCAACTCCAACGCAGGTAAATTTATAACCTAACATATTTCTACGGTGCCCCTGACCGGCATAAGGTTCGTTATCTTCACGCCATCCGTCATTTACTGCTTCTGCCTTAGAATAAACATTAGGACTTGCTACTGCAATATTCTCACCTGTATCCAGTCTGGTTATATTTTCTTCCGTATAAATAGTAAAAGGATTTTGACCATTTGGGCGGGTGTGTTCGTAGGATAGTGCAATTTCTGCTGCACGTTTCATTGCAAGTCGCTCTAAATCATAGTCATAGACAAGTTCTTTTAAACCGGGATATGCAACTTGTTTGGTATCAGTTTTATCCCAAGCCCATGCGTCAGTAGGACTGGTTCTCAGTTCATTAATCATATCTAAGATTCTTCGGGCTTCTGTCTGGCCATATTTTACAGATATATTGACCGGAATGATTTCTTCTGCATTTACATTTGTAGGAATTATCATAAGAAAACTCATAACAAAGGAAAATAGCAGTAATTTTAAAGATGTTTTTTTCATATATTCACCGTTCCTTCCATAAATAAAATATTGTTAAGGGAAAAAGACTTTTCTGATGTATAAAATTCATATATTATCGGGTAATTTATATAGTTATATTTTATTACATTTTTTGGCGATTGTAAATGACATTTTTGTGTCTTGACACCCTAATTTTTATATGAAACTGGGGGGACCAGTTGGCAAGGCATTTGAAGTAGGAAATGAAATCTAATAATAAATAATCTAAAAAACTTGCATTGTTTAATGCAAGTTTTTTGCTGTTAATCAGAAAAATTATGGTATAATTATGGGAAAAAGTACGGAAGATGATACGCAAGAAAGTGCGCAAGATAGTACGGAAGTTAGTGCGTAAGATAGTATGGAAAGTTAGGAGAGAATTTTATGGAAAAATATCAACCACCATTTACAATTACAAATGAAATATCAGGATGAATATTATAATGCAATATCAAAAAGCCATGTTAATGGAAATTTAACATTTTTTATTGAGTTTATGTTAAAACAGATTGATAGCGTGTTAGAAGAGATAGCAACACAAATAAATGAAGACAGTGAACAATTGTCTGATTGTGTTAGAAAACTTTTATGAAAATAATAAATGAAAATTTATAGAGGATGATAAAATGACAAGAAGTGAAAATTTTATTTTAGATTTTACACATATTTATATTGATGAAAATATAGAGCAGACGGAGAATATTGTTAGAATTGACTGCTCAGATATTTTAGGAACCGACTTGTATTGCACCAAAGAAGGGGAGGCGGAGATTCAGAAACGAATAGAGAATTTTAGCATAAACGGCGTTCATTTTATTGATTCAGGCAATTATCATTACATAACAAAAATTATGACGGACAAAATAAATAAAAAGTTTTCGCTTGTTTTGTATGACCATCACACAGATATGCAAAAGCCTATGGTTGAAGGAATGACAAGTTGTGGCGATTGGGCGGCACAGGTTATTGAGCAAAACGAAAATCTTGAACAATTGATTCTTGTTGGGGCAAGTGAGGCGGATATACAGCAGATAAATGTGAAAAATCAGAGTAAGCTTATAACATTTTCAGCAGAAGAATTACGGAACAATAGTGGAAGAGAAAAACTTGATTTGATTGAAACTGATGTACCTTTTTATATTTCCATAGACAAAGATATTTTGGACAAACATTATATTGAAACTAACTGGAGTCAAGGGCATATGAGCCTTGGTATGCTTGAACATCTGTTGAAATTCTTTTTGAAAGATAAGAAAATAATAGGCGTTGACATATGTGGCGAATGCCAGATTGGACTTCCTTTTCCTGAATATATAGAGGCGGAGGAGAAAAACGCGGAGACTAATATTGAATTGTATGAGTATATTGGGAGATACATGGGAAAGTAGTTTGAATAATTATATATCATAAGTAATATAAAAATTATGCAGGAAAAAGTTGAAAATAAATGTATAAAAACGCTTGACCTAAAGTTAGGTTCAGGTATTAACATATTATCGTAAGAAATAATTTCAAGAGATTTGTGAAAAATTGTAAATTTCACTGGAAAGTTTTTTGATAGTAAAGAATGTTTATGACGAAAGGAGTATTTTATGTTAGGTAATTTTACTTATTGTAATCCAACAAAATTATATTTTGGAGAGGATTCTCTTTCAAATCTTAAAACAGAGCTTAAGAAATATGGTACCAACGTAGTTCTTGTTTATGGTGGTGGTTCTATTAAAAAGAATGGAATTTACGACCAGGTTATGGCAATTCTTAATGAAGAAGGAAAGAATGTTGCAGAAATTGCAGGGGTTATGCCGAACCCTACAGTTGAAAAATTATATGAAGGTGTGGAAATTGCAAGAAAGCATAATGTGGATATTTTGCTTGCCGTTGGAGGTGGTTCAGTGTGCGACTATGCTAAGGCTGTTTCAGTTTCAGTTAATTGTGACGAAGACCCTTGGGAAAAATATTATATTAAATTCGAAGAGCCAACTTGCGAGACAATTCCTGTAGGTTGTGTTTTGACAATGGTTGGAACAGGTTCAGAAATGAATGCAGGTTCAGTAATTACTAACCACAAAGAAAAATTAAAGGTTGGACATGTTTTTGCAGATGAAAAAATAATGCCTAGATTTTCTATTTTGAATCCAAGATATACAATGACACTTCCACATTACCAGATGGTTTCAGGAATTTATGATATCTTTAATCATATTTGTGAACAGTATTTTTCAGGGGAAGATGATAACACAAGCGATTATATAAGTGAAGGGTTAATGAAATCAGTAATTAATTCAAGCCGTATTGCAAATAAGAATCCACAGGATTACGAGGCTAGAAGCAATATTATGTGGACAGCAACTTGGGCACTTAACACATTAGTAGCCAAGGCAAAATCAACAGACTGGATGGTTCATATGCTTGGTCAGTCAGCAGGGGCATGCACAGATGCAACTCACGGAATGACATTGGCAGCAGTATCATTGCCATATTACAAACACATTATGCCTTACGGATTACCAAAGTTTGTACGTTTTGCAGAAAATGTGTGGAATGTAAATCCTGATGGAAAAACAGATGAGCAGATTGCATTGGAAGGACTTTCTTTAATGGAAGATTGGATGAAAGAACTTGGACTTGTAATGAATTTAACAGACCTTGGAGCAACAGAAGAAATGATACCTGATCTTGTAAAAGGAACATTCATAATGACAGGTGGCTACAAGAAACTTGATAAAGAAGAAATAGAGCAGATATTTAGAGAAAGCTTGAAGAAATAATAACAACAAAATGAAAAAGGACTGCCGGAAAATGACACAGTTAATACTGAGAGTAAATCATTTCCGGCAGTCCTTTTTGCAATCTGATGATTTAGTATATTGAAAGAGTCTCTTCATTTCCGATATAAAGATGTAGATGATATTTCCGAATTTTTTTGAGCAATATATAATTGCTATTTGAGCAACGATTACGTGTCGTAGGACGAAAACGTTGTGTCATAAGTAATTTATTGAAGATAATCTTGTTATATCGCTACCAATTGCGTGTCAGTGAAAAAAATGCAGTGTGACACGTAATCAATAGAAAAATCACTGTTATTTCGTGAATAATTACGTGTCAGCGAAGAAAAACATTATATGACACATAACTGGAATCAGCATTACAGAAATCGGAAAATAAAATAAAAAATAGTTGAAAAAATATAAAAACATAATAAAAATATTGCTTTATATAAAAAACACAAATAAAAATATTTTTATCACAATAGGATTGGTTACTTTTACCAAATAATGTGTTATAATGGGCAGAAATGAAAGGACAGAATAAAAATTTAATAAAAAATGAACCTAAAAGCTGAAATAAGCTTATATTTTTCACAAAAAATTTAAAACGTTTTTATTAAAAAAACAATAAATATTTCTAAAAAAATAATTGAAGTGTTTCAAAAGCAAATACTTCAACTAATAAAAAGTTTTAGAAAATTTTATTGAAAATATAGAAGTGGAATAAGCATCCATAATTCTACTTTCTATAATAAAAGGTTCAGTTTTTATAAAAAGGTCTAAAAGACCAGAGAAAATGGAGGGGAAAATGAAAGGAAAGAAAAGAATTTTAAGGAAAGGACTTTCAGGAAAGATTCTTAGTTTCACAATGGCACTTGCAATGGTTGCTAATTTGATGGGTGGATATTGTGCAGCTACAGAACTTTCAACAAAGGAAGTCAAAGCTGCAAATGCAGAGCAGCCACCATATCGTAATGTTATGTATTATGGTGACTGGTCAATTTATTCAGGACAAAAGAATTTTACACCTGACAAGATTGATGGTAGCTTAATCACACACTTAAATTTTGCGTTTATGGATGCAGATGCAAATGGTGATTTGATTACTACTGATACATGGGCTGATTATGAGAATCCAAATGTTGGATTTTCAGTTGGAACAGATAATAAATATGCAGGTGTATTAGGAGCAATGGTACTTTTAAGACAGAAATATCCTAACATGAAGATAGGTGTTTCTGTTGGTGGATGGACAAGATCAGGAGATTTTCCAAAAATTGCTGCTTCTGAAACAACCAGAAAGAACTTTGCTAACAATGTTGCAAAATTTGTACACTACTATGGGTATGATTTCGTTGATATTGACTGGGAATACCCAACAGCAGACAGAGACCCGGATCCTGAAGGAAATGGTGTAGCAATTGATAAAGGATGTAAAGGTTCAGCAGCAGATACACAGAACTATACATTACTTCTTCAAGCCATAAGAGATGCACTGGACAGCTATGGAGCAAAAGATAATAAACACTATGAATTGTCAGTTGCCATGTCAGCATCGCCTAAAATGATGGCAGCAATTGAATACGAAAAAGTTTTAAAAATCGTAGATTTTGCTAATATGATGACATATGACTTAAATGGTGCATGGGGAGGATTTACAGCTCACCAGACAGCACTTTATACTAATCCTGCTTATGACGAGGGAGATGCAGGACTTTCAGTTGATTCATGTATTAAATATTTAGAAAATAAATATGGGGACAACATTGATTATTCAAAGATCGTAGTTGGTGTTGCACCTTATACAAGAGGATGGAAAGAAGTAAAGAAAGACACAGGAAGAGATTCTAAAAATCCAGGATTATATGCAGATGCAACAGGCGAAAATGGTGTAACATATGCATATTCAGATATTGATTCATTAGTAAGCAAATATAATTTGACTAAATATTGGGATGATGTTGCAAAGGCTAACTATTACTATAGTGAATCTTCAGGAATGTTCTTTACTTGTGATACTGAAGAATCGGTAGCAGAAAAAGGCAAATATGTAAAACAGAAACACTTAGGTGGTCTTATTTCATGGATGGCTTCTTTAGATGCATCCAGCACAATAACTAAGACAATGAAAGAATCATTGTATGGTTCAGCAGCAATTCCTAATCAGAAGATAGTTGCTCCTGCTAATGATGGAATTGAAACAACAGTTACAACATCAGGTGATTCTTATACAATTACACTAAAAAATACTAACTCATCAGTAACAAAAGCAAGTGGTTCAAAAGATATTTCAGTAATGCCTTGGGCAGAATATTTCGGAAAAACATTAAGTTATCCTTCAATATCAATTGAAACACAAAATGGCGAAACTTTATCAGGAGATTGGAGTGCAGGAGGTACAATTACAACAGAAAATGGAAAAACTGTTGTTACGCCACCTGAGTGGAGTTCAAAAACATTAGAGCCGGGAGCTTCATTAACATTTACACTTAAATCAGGAAAAGGAACAGCTAATGCTCAAAATATAAAAGGAATAACATTAAGACAAAAAGCTGTTTCAGCAGGCGAAATTTTGTCAACAAAAGTTGTTTATAAAAATGGAGATTATGTAGAACCATCTGAGGATGTTACAACAAAATCTCAGCAAACAACAAATAGTCAGACACAGACAACAGCAAAAGAACAAAATACAACAAAGGGACAGCAGGTAACAACAGCTTCTGTTACAACAAAAAAAGAAAATGATACAACAAAACAGGCAACTGGAAACTATCCTGAATGGTCTCCAAATAGTGTTGTATATAGATTGGGAAATCTTGTTCAGTATCAAGGAAAAGTATATGAATGTACATATGCTCATACATCTAATTTGGGATGGTCACCAACAGATGCGGCAACATTGTGGAAATTAAGAACTGATTTGGTTGCAGGAGAAGTTCAGACAACTAAAAATAGTGGAAGTGAGCAGGAAACAACAGAAAATAACTATACAGTTAATTCTAAATTACCGGAACATATGGTAACAGGTTATTGGCATAATTTCCTTAATGGCTCAACAGCATTAAAGATTTCAGATGTACCGGATTATTACGATATGATTTGTGTATCTTTTGCTAACTCATCAACAACACCGGGCAAAGTTACATTTGAACTTGATAAGGATTTGTCTAATGCGCTAGGTGGTTATACTAAAGCACAATTTATTCAGGATATTAAAAATGCTAAGGCGAAAGGTCAGCATGTAATCATTTCTGTAGGTGGAGCAGAAGGAACTACTTATATAACAAATGAGGAAGCTGCAAATCAGTTTGCAACAAGCCTTATTTCAATAATTGAAGAATATGGATTTGAAGGTGTAGATATTGACTTTGAAGGAGGTGCAGTATCAGGAACAGATTATATAGCAGAAGCACTTAGAACTGTACGTAATCATTTTGGTGAAGATTTTATTATTACAATGGCACCTGAAACATATTATTTCCAGGATACAAATCCTAACGGAACAATGGCTACATCTGCATATTACAGATTAGCATATAAGATTAGAGATATTCTTACAATTTGTTATCCACAGTTCTATAATTCAGGGGCAATGAATGGATACAATGGATTTAATGCACAGGTTGGAACAGCAGATTTCTTAACATCCCTTTCAACATTATTGTTAGAAAACGGACTTAGAGCTGATCAGGTTGCACTGGGATTACCATCAACATCTAAAGCTGCATCAAGTGGATATGTGTCAACAGACATAATTTCAACAGCAGTAAAAGCTCTTGTTAATGGAACATCATCAGGAAAATTTACAGCACCAAAGGCATACCCAACATTAAGAGGTGTTATGACGTGGTCAATAAACTGGGATGCTACAAATAATTATACATGGGCAAAATCAATGTCATCTCTTATGGATTCATTAGAGAAACATGAGCAACCAACAACAAAGCAAGCTACTACAGTTGCTCCAACAACTAAAACACCAGTTACAGAAGCACCAACAGTAGCATCTACAACAAAGAACGAAACAACTGCAGCAGGTCAGCCTGAATTAAAACCAACAGAAGTAATCGGTTTAACAATTCAGGAACAGAAAGCCGGAAAAGTTACATATGTATGGGGTCAGACACAGGAACAGATTGCTAGTGGACAGACATACAAAGTATACATAGATGGGCAGTATATTGAATCATATACTGTGGCAACATCAACAACATATACTTTTACAACTAACGGAAAACATACTATTAGAGTAACAGCTAATTTGAATGGATATGAAACAGAAGGGCAGACAATAGAAGTAACAGTCCAGGGATTGACTCAGGACGCTACTACAAAGACGCCTGTTCAGACAACAGCTACAACAACAAAAGCACCAGAACAGACAACAAATCCGGGAACAGTAACAACAGGTCTTTCATCAAGATTAATGATTGGCTACTACCATACATGGAATAATGACGGAAATCCATTTATTAAGCTTAGAGATGTGGACAAAAACTGGGATGTTATTAATATTTCATTTGCAGAACCTGAAAAGGCAGGAAGTACTGACGGAAAGATGAAGTTTGATATATCAGGTCTTACAAGTGATTACACAAAGGATGACTTTAAGAAAGATGTAAAGTCATTACAGGCACAGGGAAAGAAGATTGTGTTGTCAATTGGTGGTTATGAAGGATATTTCTCATTAACATCAGACAATGCTGTAAATCAGTTTGTAAGTGATATAAAGTCAATTATAAATGAATATGGATTTGATGGAATTGATATTGACCTTGAACAGTCTTCAGTACAGTTTGAAAGTGGAAATGATAAAGATATAAATAATCCAACATCACCTAAAGTTGTAAATATGATTAAAGCCATTCGTACAATTTGTGATAGCTATGGAAATGATTTCATACTTTCATGGGCACCTGAAACATTTTATGTACAGTTAGGTTATTCATTCTATGGTGGAATTAACCAGTATTGTGACACAAGAGCGGGAGTTTATCTTCCAATGATTAATGCACTTAGAGACAAAACATCTTATGTGCATGTTCAGTTATACAATTCATCACCTATTACAGGACTTGATGGAACATCATATAATATGGGAACAAAAGAAGGAATAGTAGCAATGTGCGAAATGCTTCTTAAGGGATTCCATGTTGGAGCTTATTATACAAATTCAACTGATGAGTCAACATATTTTGCACCACTTAGACCTGATCAGGTAGTAATCGGAGTACCTTCATCACAGAGTGCAGCAGGTAGTGGTCAGGTAACAAATGAAGTACTTCAAAGTGCGTTCACAGAGCTTAATAATAATTATCCGGGAATAAGGGGAATTATGTCATGGTCAATTAACTGGGATTCATCACAGAATAAGAATACATTTGTTAATGAAAATGCAGAATTTCTTGCAAAATTTAAAAATAATGAACCAACAACAGTAGCACCGGTTACAACACAGGCGCCAACAGAAAAGGCTACAACAGTAGCACCGGTTACAACACAGGCACCAACAGAAAAGGCTACAACAGTAGCACCAGTTACAACACAGGCACCAACAACAGTAGCACCAACAACAGTTGCTCCTACTACAAAGATAGATGAAGATGATGCAATACCTGCACCGATTGGATTAACATATGCAGGAAACAAAGATCTTCCATATTATTTTGCATGGCAGGCACCATCAAGTGATATTGAAAACTATAATGTATATGTGGATGGAGTATTTGCAGGAAGCTCTGTAAATAGTTCAATTAATTTGACAGCAGATGTTTTTGCAAATGGAAATGGCGACTATACAGTATCAGTAAGATCTGTTAAAAACGGAAAAATGTCAGCTGCTACACAGATAACATATACATTTAAGGATGGCACAGGTTCAAAGCCAACAACAGTGGCACCGGTTACAACAGTAGCACCAACAGAAAAAACAACAACAGTGGCGCCAACAACACAGGCACCAACAACAGTAGCACCAACAGAAAAAGCTACAACAGCAGTGCCAACAACACAGACACCAACAACAGTAGCACCAACAGAAAAAGCTACAACGGTAGCACCAACAACAGTTGCTCCTACTACAAAGATAGATGAAGATGATACAATACCTGCACCAATTGGATTAACATATGCAGGAAACAAAGATCTTCCATATTATTTTGCATGGCAGGCACCATCAAGTGATATTGAAAACTATAATGTATATGTGGATGGAGTATTTGCAGGAAGCTCGGTAAATAGTTCAATTAATTTGACAGCAGATGTTTTTGCAAATGGAAATGGTGACTATACAGTATCAGTAAGATCTGTTAAAAACGGAAAAATGTCAGCTGCTACACAGATAACATATACATTTAAGGATGGCACAGGTTCAAAGCCAACAACAGTGGCACCGGTTACAACAGTAGCACCAACAGAAAAAACAACAACAGTAGCGCCAGTTACAACACAGGCGCCAACAGAAAAAGCTACGACAGTAGTGCCAACAACACAGGCACCAACAACAGCAGCACCAACAGAAAAAGCTACAACAGCAGTGCCAACAACACAGGCACCAACAACAGTAGCACCAACGGAAAAAGCTACGACAGTAGTGCCAACAACAGTAGCACCAACAACAGTAGCACCAACAGAAAAGGCTACAACAGTAGTGCCAACAACACAGACACCTACAACAATTGCTCCGTCAGAAACAGGAACGACAACTAAACCTGAAACATCAAAGGAAACACCTACAGTTTCCACAACAGAAATTGTAACTACAAAAACTGCACAAACCGTAAAGGTACCAAAGGTTAAAATTAAAAAGGCAACTAAGAAGAGAAGTGCTAAGAAATTAAAAGTTACATTAAAAACAGCAAAGGGTGTAAAAGGATATCAGGTAATGATATCAACATCAAAGAAATTTAAAAAAGCAAAGGTAAAGAACTATAAGAAAGCCAAATTTACAATTAAGAAATTAAAGGCTAATAAGAAGTACTTTATCAGGGTCAGGGCTTACAAAGTAGTAAATGGAGAAGTTTATTATGGTAAGTGGTCTAACCGAAAAGTTAAATTAAAGAAGTAATTGCCACAAATGGAATATTAGCATTAGATTAAATTTATAAAAAAGGAACAGTCAGATTGATTTTTGAATTAAATCCGGCTGTTCTTTTTTGCTTAAAAGTGGCGAAAAAGAGAGAGTTTAGTGAAAGAAAACACCATTATTAGTAAAATAAAACAGAATTATTAGTAAAAAGAAAAGACATTTTTAAGCAAAAACCAATAAAAACGTTTTTGCGACAAAAAATGCCAATTAATAAAAAACAAGAAAAACAATAAAAAAAACAATAAAATATATATGCAAAGTGCAAAAAAAACAAAGAGACTATTTGTGTAGAGTGCTTAAAAACATTTTCGAATTTGAAAAAATATATCAATAAGTGCTAAAATATAAGAAAATAAAAACGTTTTAATGTCAACCTTACACAAAAAAGAGAAGAGTGTTTTTATTGTTTGAATTTATTTAGGAGGAAGAAAAATGAAGATGAAAAAGATGTACAAATCTTTATTGTCAATTGTTTTGGTAGTTGCAATGTTATTTACATCACAGACATTTAACATGACTGTAATGGCAGCATCAGCAGCAACAAGCACAGAGGCAATTGATGGTGCCGAAGAGGCAACAATCCACGCAGAAGTTTTCTTTGTTAATGTAGCAAACGGAAACCTAATTACTGTTAGTGGTGTAAAGAATGATCCAATCTTGGTAGATAAGAAATTTACATCTATCAACAATGTAAGTGACGATGGAAAATTCACTACATATTATGGAACGTACAAAAATAATGGAATTGATGACAAGGCTAACGAAGTAGTTAACTTCGCTACTAAGTCAAGAAATACTGTTTGGGCAGCAAATGCTGCTGATGTTATTTATCAGGACGCTAGAACAGTAGCAAATGATTACGCACCAACAGGATGGGAATCAGTAAGAATCCAGCACAATGATGATGGAACAGTTTCTTTTGGTAGCAGTGCAGATGAAAAAATATTCACATTAGGAAAGTACAAAGACGAAGAAGGAACAGAACATACAAAGCTTGCGGTAAGTTCAAAGTATCACTTAGGAGACAAGGTTGGCAATGAAGAAAAGTTCATTATGTATACAGGTGATGAACCAAAGAAAGCAAGAAAAGTAACATTATCTGATGTTTCAGGTGATAGCGTTCAGGTTTCATGGACAACACCAAAGGAACATATTTATTCAGCATTTGAAGTTATGTATTCAACTTCAGAAAATGGAAATTACAGATCAGCAGGTTTAACAACAAAGAATAAGATGACTGTAAATAATCTTTTATCAGAAAAGCAATACTTCTTTAAGGTTAGAACAATTACTAATACTAAGGAAGCAGGTTCATACAGTGCATATGCAGATAGTGAAATTGCATTTACAACAACATTATCTCAGACTAAACCGGCTAAAGCTGAAATAACAGATGTTACGAGAAATGACAAGACAGGCGCTCAGACTATTACATGGAATAAGGCAGCAAATGCTAAGTCATATAATATTTACAGGGCAGAAGGCCGTTATGCAGAATACAAATTAATTGATTCAATAGACGGAGCAAAAACAAGTTATACAGATACAAATCCAAACACAACATCAAAATATAAGAACTATTATAAAGTTCAGGCAGTTAACGGTAATGTTAATGGAGAAGAATCAGAACCATATTCATTGGAAATTTCTAAGTTTGGTAAGAATGTATACGTATTTAACGATGCAGATGACAAGGATGCAATTTCTGATAAGGTAAATGAAATCTTTGGATATCAGCATTATGATCAGTTTGGTAAGAACCGTTACGCATTCGCTTTTAAACCTGGTGATTATACAGAAACAGCAGCAGATGCGTATGATGTAGGTTACTACACACAGGTTATTGGTTTAGGAAAAACACCTTACGATGTAAGATTAAAGAATATTAAAACGCCAGCAGCTTTAGCTAATGGTAACGTAACATGTAACTTCTGGGTTGACGTTGAAAACTTTACTATTGCACAGACAACAGAAAATCCTAACTATTGGGAAGATTCATTTAAGTGGGCAGTATCACAGGCAGCTCCTGCAAGAAGACTTAATGTAGAAAGACAGACATTACTTCAGTGGACATGGGGAGACAATGCTTGGGCCAGCGGCGGATATATTTCTGATACAAAGTTCCATGATTCAGTAGGTTCATGGTGTCAGCAGCAGTATTACTACAGAAACTGTGAATTTACAACAAAGCAGACAGGAAATGGTTCTATATATGGTATTAACTGGAACCAGGTTGTTCAGGGATGCAAGAATGTTGATGGAACAACATTAAAGGATAACAGTGGTAACTACTTTAACGCAGGTGGAAGCTTATTACAGAATAATGGTATTTCGAACTGGGCGGCTAACGGCTGTACAACAGTATTAGACAAGACAGATGCAACAAGAGAAAAACCATTCTTATACTTCGATGAAGATACAGATAGTTACAAGGTATTTGTACCTGCAGTAAGAAAAGATACGACAGGCGTTTCATGGTCAGAAAATGATATGGGTAAAGGTAAATCATTAGGATTAAACAGTTTCTATATTGCTAACCCTGATGTAGATACAGCAGACACAATTAATGCAGCTTTAGGAAAAGGTTATAACCTTCTTCTTCAGCCTGGTATTTACAAATTAGACAAAGCTATTGAAGTAACACATGAAAACACAATAGTTCTTGGTCTTGGTATGGCTACATTTACTTCATCTGATAAGAATACTGATACATTTATCAGAGTAGCTGGTAAGAAGTGGAACAGTGACTATACAAAGGTAGAAGAAAATTACGATATTGGTGGTGTTGAAATCGCAGGCGTAATTTTAGATGCCGGAAAACATACAAACACATTATTAGAAGTAGGATATGAAGGAGCAAATGTTGACCATTCAAATAACCCTTGTGTATTACAGGATGTTATCTGTAGGGTAGGTGGAACAGGCGACCTTGGAACAACAGGTTCATGTATAGTTGTTAACAGTAACAATACTATTATTGATGAAACATGGATTTGGAGAGCTGACCACGGTGATAACACAGGTTGGTATGAAAATACAGCAGATCACGGTCTTGTTGTAAATGGCGATAACGTAACAGCTTATGGTTTATTTATTGAACATTTCCAGAAATACGATGTTATCTGGAGAGGTGAATATGGTAAGACATTCTTCTTACAGAATGAAAAATGTTATGATCCACAGGATCAGAAAGAATGGATGTCACATAATAATACAGTTAAGGGATATTCAGCATACAAAGTAGCAAATGATGTTAAACACCACTACGCAGTAGGTCTTGGTGTTTACGATGTATTCATTAACACTAACGGAGCAGAAATTTTCTTAGATAATGCCATTGAAGTTCCTAATGCAGATGATGTATTAATTGAAAATGCATGTATTGTAGAAATCGCCAACGGTAGCGGACCAAAGGTAGGTATTAACAGAATTATTAATGGTACAGGTTGTGGTATTACAACAGGTGAAACTTCACAGACAGTATCAGGTAAAAAGGGTGGTTATGCTGTCCAGAGATTATTATACTACCGTAACAAAACATCAGTATCATTACCTGATAACTATGACTATTCAAAGGACGGAGGAGATGGAAAGGATGCATATCCAACAGATCCAAGTACTGGTTTAATTGTGGCTAATAAAAATGAAAATGTTAAACAGCCAAGTGATGATGCAATAGCTGATAAGACTATCGTAAAAGAACAGCTTAAAGTTGATAATTCAAAGACTTTAGGTTCAGATGATACTGACGATAAGTATTTTGACGAAAAAATCAAGAATTGCACAGATGAATGGAATAAGATTCAGGCAGCTTCAAAAACTAGTTATCCTGAAACACCAAAGGGTGACCAGACATCATTAGATGATCAGGTTCGTACACAGTATGGTGTTTACGTTGGAATGGAATATACAGTAGGTGATTTCATTTACAGAGTAACAGCAATTGATTCAATTACATCAGGTAGAACAAAACTTATCGGTGTAGTAGCAGCTAAGAAGAGCAAATTAACTAAGGTTACAGTTCCAAACACAGCTAACTTTAAGGGATATGGATTAAATGTAACAGAAGTAGGTGACAATGCATTTAAGGCAATGAAGAAGCTTAAGAAAGTTACATTTGGTGCCAATGTTAAGGTTATTGGTAAGGCTGCATTTAGTAATTGTAAGAAGTTAAACAAGATTAATTTCAATAATGTAACAACAATAGGAAACAACGCTTTTGCAGGATGTAAGGCACTTAAAAAGCTTACAATTGGCAGCAAGGTAACTACTATTGGAAAGAATGCATTTAAGAAATGTACAAAGCTTAAGACGGTAGTAATGGGCAAGTCAGTTAAGACTATTAAGGCTAAGGCATTCACAAAGGACAACAAGATTAAAAAGATTACATTCAAGGGCAAAAAGCTTAAGACTGTAAAGAAAAATGCTTTAAGCAGTAAAGTTAAGAAGAATATCAAAACAAAGAAGACTAAACTTAAGGGCAACAAGAAAGCTATTAAGGTATTCAAGAAAAAACTTAAAATTAAGTAAATAATTAATTAAAAACATCAAAAAAGAGAACTAATTAGAAGGCTGTCTTTTTGAGGGGTGGGCATAGGAGGTATGTCGTATCATCCTGCAAAAAGATAGCCTTTTATTATTTAAAAAGGAGGCAAAATGAAAAAATTAGTAGCGTGTTTATTAAGTGTTGCCACAATGGTTGCCACATTATACACTCCTGCGTTTGCTTACGAAGGTCAACCATTAGGTAGAAATGTAGCTTATAACAGAACGGTTAATGTTTCTAATTCTTTCAATACTAATGAATACAATAAACCAGACTTTTTAACAGATGGAAATCTTGAAAGAGGATACCAGACAGCATGTGTAAGTTCGAATAAAGACAATCCTTATGAAGATCCACAAACCTGGAGTATGGATTTAGGAAGAAGTTATGAAATTGATAAGGTCGTACTATATTGGGAAAATGCAGCAGCAAAGAAATATAAAATTTATGTTTCTGAAAACAAAACAGACTGGATGGAAGTTGCATCAGAAGAAGCAGGAGAAAAAGGAAGATTTAAATATGATTTTGCACCAACTAATGCAAGATATGTAAAAATCGAATTAGAAGAAAGAACAATGGAAATATACGGTTATTGTATGTACGAATGGCAGATTTTTACAGTAGGAAGCGTTGAAGAAAAAGAAATGCCTAATCTTGCAGAAAATGCCACAGCAGTAGCATCAAGTGATGATGGTGAAAACAGTGCAGAAAAAGCAATTGACGGCGATGAAGGCACTATGTGGAGAACAGAGTACATTCAGGATCCAACAGTAACTGATGAAGAAAAAGCTAACGAAAACATAACTTTAAGTTGGAACAGCCCACAGACTTTTGATACAGTAAAAGTTAAATGGGGCGGTGGCTATATGAAAGGTTACAAATTACAGACTTCAGATGACGGTGAAACATGGACAGACATGTACGAAGTAACCAGTGGTATAGCATCAGAATATAGAAATATTCGATTAAAAGAAGCAGTAACAACATCACATTTAAGATTACAAGGTATTACTTTTGGCGCATACTGTTTTGAAATTTATGAGATACAGGTATATGACCAGACTAATGTTCCTGTAGAAAGTATTAATTTAAATTACACCAGCAAAAAGCTTAATTTAGATAAGAAAGAAGACAACAAAGTTGAGCTTGAGTACAACCTTGCACCTTCTAACACAAGCCAGACAGACGTTGTTTGGAGCTCATCAAATGAAGCAGTGGCAGAAGTAAAGAATGGTGTTGTAGCAGGAAAATCTGTAGGAAGAGCAGATATTACAATTGCTTCAAAGGATAATCCAAATGTTAAGAAAACATGTGTTGTTTATGTTTCAAAAGAACTTGATAAGTCTAAAGTTACAGCAGTTAGAAATGACAAAAACATCAATGTTAACTGGACAAAAGTAGCTCACGCCTCTTCATATGTTTTGTCAAGATATAACAAAAGTACAGGTATTGTTAATGATATATATGAAGGAACAGATACAACTTTTGAAGATAAAGATTTAACTTCAGGTAAATACGTTTATACTGTAAAAGCAATTGTGGATGAAAATGCTGCTGATGCAAATCTTTACAGCAATTCAGTTAGTGAAGAATCAGAAGCAGTAATAATTCCTGAATCTGTAACAGGTATTGAAGTGGCAAATGACTATCAGCATATGGGTTTGTTTGTAGGTGGAAGTGGAAAGATTAGATATTCTGTACTTCCAAGCAATGCAACAAATACTAATGTTACTTTTAAGAGTTTAAATGAAAAAGTAGCCACAGTAGATGCAAATGGTGTTGTAACAGGTGTTTCCGAAGGAAATGCAGATATAGTTATCACAACTGAAGAAGGTGGTTTTGAAGCTAAGTGTACTGTTCGTGTCGATGGAATCGATGCAAGAGGTATTGAAAGAGTTGGAGATAAAACAGTAACTATGGGGCTAAACCAGACTCGTCAGTTACAGGTTAAAATTACTCCAAGTGATACAACAAATAAGAATGTTCAGTGGACAAGCAGTAATAATTCAGTAGCCACAGTAGATTCAAATGGTGTTGTAATATCAAAGAATAGTGGAAGTACAATTATAACAGCAACAACTCATAATGGATTAAAAACAGAATTTTTCATCGAAGTGGAAACTCCTGTTACAAACATTACACTTAATAGTAATGAAATAAATCTTAATCCGGGTGGAACTTTTAAGTTAGATGCAACAGTAAATCCTTCAAATGCAAGTAATAAAAACATTAAGTGGATTTCAGCTAATGAATCAATTGCCACAGTTGACCAGTCAGGAAATGTTACAGCTGATGTAGCCGGAACAACTTATATATCAGCAGTTTCAGCAGATGGTAAGGTAGTTGCAACATGTACTGTAAATGTATCAAAACCTGTAGTAACTAAGCCTGCAAAAGTAAAAATTAAGTCAGCAAAGAAGAAGGGCAAGAAGGTTACACTTAAATGGAAGAAGATTTCAGATGCAGCAGGTTATGTAGTATATATGAAAACTAATTCCGGTAAATTCAAAGCCGTAAAGACAGTTAAGAAAGCAAAAACAGTAAAAGCTGTTATTAGCTTAAAGAAGGGAAATAAATATAGTTTTAAAATTCGAGCTTATAAGTTAGATGAAGAAACTAATGTTTATGGAGCTTATTCAAAAATTAAGAAAGTTAAAATGTAGGAAAGTTAAATAAATGACTATATACAAATATAGGTTTTAAAATAAAATATTTACAAAGCTAATTTTATTGAAAAATAAAGTTAGGATTAGTCAAAAATGTAAGGAGAAAAGTTTGAAATGAAAAAAGCATTATCAGTAGTATTAAGTGTAGCTCTTATGGCAACATCAATTGTTGTAATGCCTAAGGAAACAAAGGCAGCTTCAACAGGTAAAGTTACACTTACTGTCGAAAAATTATCAATAGGTCAGGGACTTTATACTGAACCTGTTCAGGTGACAATTAACAATGGAGACACGGTTAAAACAGTAATCGACAGATATATGAATGATAATACATTAAACTATTATTATTCAACAACAAGTGGTTGGTATTTAACATCAATTCTTGGTGCAGACAATAGCAGAGTGGCAAACATACCTAATGAAATTGCCAATATGCAGGATGTATATACTTATTCATATATTGGTCAGGATGATGGATTACTTCACGAAGGAAAAGGCATTAGTGCACCAAATACAAACAAGAATCTTGGTAATTCAGATACAGCTCTTGGAGAAGGTGATTACTGGAGAATGTCAGGTTGGGTATTTACTGTAAATAACAGTGCAGTATATAGTGGTAAGACATTTAACAGAGAAGACGGCAAGGACAGCACAAACCCAACAGTAAGAAACATCTACCAGTCAGGAGATAAAGTAACAGTAAAGAATGGTGATGTAATCAGAGTAATGTTTACTTTATTTGGTTATGGTGCTGATGTAGGAATTGATACTTACCAGGCAACAGGTGTTTCAAAAATTAATTTGGCAGACAAGACAGAATTACTTAGAGCAGTAGGTGATGTAAATAGCAACAAAGGCTATTGGACAGTATATCCTAATGTAAATGCTGCATATAGTCAGGCAGCAACAGTTGCATCACAGTATAATCCTTCACAGGCAACAGTAAACAGTGCAGCAACAGCATTAAAGAATGCTATTAAGTCACCACAAAATCCACCTGTAGGTACTGTAAAAATTAAAACAGCAAAAAATGCAAAGGGTAAGAAAATCAAACTTACATTAACAAAGACTGCCGGAGTTACAGGCTTCCGGATTAAATATGGAAACAACAAAAAATTGAAAAACAAGAAAAAGAAAAAACAGCAGGCAGTAACAGTAAAGACAACAAAAACAACATACACAACAAAGAAGATTACCAACATTAAAAAGAAAAAAGCATACGTAAAAATTAGAGCTTACAGAATTGTAAACGGAAAGTATGTTTATGGAAAATGGTCGGCAGTCAAGACTGTAAAGGTGAAGAAATAAATTGGCTATCTGTAAATAATGATAAAGGAACAGCCCACGCTAAAGCGAAAACTTTGGTGTGGGCTGTTCTGCCTAGAGAAGCTTCTTTTTAAGAATTACAGAAAATGCGAAGAGAAATCTTCAAATATATTCATTACATTTCAAACAAAACATTGAAAATAATATACCACACAAAAAAACAATGCTATAATATTTGTACGACAAAAAGTATTAGGAGCAGATTATGAAAGAAGATATAGCAGTTAAAGTACAAAAACAGCTTTTTGAATTACAGGACTTGAAATATAGAGATTTTCACGCCAAATTAATGCCAACGATAGACAAGGAGAAGGTTATAGGTGTCAGAACTCCGGCACTTAGAAGTTACGCAAAGCAGTTTGGAAAAACAGAAGAAGCAAAGGAGTTCATGAAGGTGCTTCCCCACAAATATTATGAAGAAAATAATCTCCATGGAATGTTGCTTGAACAGATTAAAGATTATGATGAATTAATAATAGAGTTGGAGAAGTTTCTTCCATACATAGACAACTGGGCTACGTGTGATTTGCTGTCACTTCGAATTGTAAAGAAGAATTTGGAAGACTTCCTTGAAAAAATTAACAAATACATAAAATCAGACCAGCCATACACAATCCGTTTTGGAATTAGTATGCTTATGAAACACTATTTGGATGACAATTTTAAAATTGAATATGCTAATAAAGTTGCAGCAGTTCAGTCAGAAGAATATTACGTTAATATGATGCGCGCATGGTATTTTGCAACAGCTTTGGCAAAGCAATATGACAGCATTATTCCTTTCATTGAAGAGAAAAAACTTGATGTGTGGACACACAATAAGGCAATTCAAAAATCGATAGAAAGTTATAGAATTACACCAGAGCAAAAAGAATATTTAAGAACATTAAAAATAAAAAGATAAGTTACAAAAATTAAGACAAAACATAAAAAAGTTACAAAAAATTAAAAGCTATTGGTGTTTCAGTTTCACAGTTTTGCATTAGATACACATTACAGCTTGGAGCAATTTCACTTCCAAAAACAGAAATCCTGACCATATGAAATCTAATTCAGATGTTGATTTTGAAATTTTTCTGAAAAATATGTGCTAAAATGAGAAATATGGAATCAAATTTAAAGGAGGAACAAAGAATGAGCGATGTTTTAAAGGCAATGGAAGAAAGAAGAAGTATTCGTAAGTATAAGGCAGATATGGTGCCACAGGAGATTATTGACAAAATAATCGAAGCCGGTCTTTATGCTGCAAGTGGAAAAGGGACTCAAAACACTATAATTATTCAGGTTACAAATAAGGAATTACGTGACAAAATCTCTGAAATGAATTGCAAAATAGGTGGTTGGGAAGAAGGTTTTGATCCGTTCTATGGAGCACCTGCAATGCTAATCGTTTTGGCAAAGAAGGATTGGCCTACAGGAATTTATGATGGAAGTCTTGTAATGGGAAATCTTATGTTGGCAGCTCACGACTTAGGAATTGGAAGTTGTTGGATTCACCGGGCAAAAGAAGAATTTGAAACAGAATGGGGCAAAGAACTTCTTAAATCATTAGGCATTGAAGAAGAATATGTTGGTATCGGTCATTGCGCATTAGGTTATGTTGAAGGTGATGAACCAAAGGCAGCACCAAGAAAAGAAAACAGAGTATATTATGTCAAATAAAAAAATTAAATAAATTTATTAAAAGTATCCTGACAGGTTAAGCTGTAAAAAAGAAAACTTGTCAGGATTTTTTTGCTTTATTAAAAAAATTAACAAATATTAAACTTTATGTAATGTTGTTAAAAGACCTTAAATATGGTACAATTTAACTTCACTGGCTTAATATTTTAAATATAAAAAAGTAGAAAATAAAAAATTTAAGAGGTAGAAAAATTATGAAACAAAAAAGTGGATTTAGCGGGCAGATAGGATTCGTTCTTGCTGCAGCAGGAAGTGCCGTAGGTGTAGGAAATCTTTGGAGATTCCCATATCTTGCAGCAAAGGATGGAGGCGGACTTTTCCTTATTATCTATCTGGTACTTGTTTTAACAGTAGGTTTTACATTGTTAACAACAGATATTGCCATTGGGCGAAAAACAGGAAAAAGTGCCATTTATGCATATGAATCAATGAGAAAGAAATGGAAGTTTTTAGGTGTGATTACTTTTATTGTGCCGGTTATTATTATGACTTATTATGCGGTAATAGGTGGTTGGATTTTAAAATATATTGCTATTTATATTTTAGGTTCAGGAAAGAAAGCAGTTGCAGACAATTGCTTTACTAACTTTATTACATCACCTTCATCAGTTTGGTACGGTATTATATTTATGCTTTTAACAGCAATTATTGTATATAACGGCGTAGAAAAGGGAATAGAGAGAGTTTCAAAGTTTATCATGCCGGTTCTTTTGGTTATGGTAGTTGGAATTGCTATTTTCTCATTAACTCTAAAGACAACATTAGATGACGGAACAGTTAGAACAGGTCTTCAGGGATTGAAAGTTTATTTGACACCTGATATGTCAGGAATTACAGTTCAGAAATTCCTTCAGGTTTCATTGGATGCAATGAGTCAGTTGTTCTTCTCATTAAGCGTTTCAATGGGAATTATGATTACATATGGTTCTTATGTAAAAAAGGATGTTAATCTTAATAAAGCAGTATCACAGATTGAAATTATGGATACAGGAGTGGCTTTCTTAGCCGGTATGATGATTATTCCTGCCGTATTTGTTTTCTCAGGACTTGATGGAATGTCAGCAGGTCCGGGACTTATGTTTGTGTCACTTCCAAATGTATTTTTTAGAATGGGAATGGCAGGTAGAATAGTAGGTTTGTTATTCTTCTTATTGGCAGGTTTTGCAGCATTAACTTCATGTATTTCAGTATTGGAATCAATTACTGCTAACTGTATGGAACTTTTCCATACAGAGAGAAAGAAAACAACAGGCGTTTTATCTATTATTTATTTAATTGCAACAGCAGTTATAGCTTTAGGTTACAGTATTTTCTATGTGGAAGTAAAACTTCCAAACGGAAGCACAGGTCAGCTTTTGGATATTATGGATTACATTAGTAACAGCTTCCTTATGCCTTTTATTTCATTGTTGTCAGCAATTCTTATTGGTTGGATAATCAAGCCTTCATGGATTGTAGAAGAAATGGAACTAAATGGCAAGAAGTTTTCACGTAAGAAATTGTACAATGTTATGATTCGTTATATTATGCCTGTAATAATGGTGATTCTGTTCTTACAGTCAACAGGTTTTCTTGATGTGTTAATAAGCAAGATTCAAAAATTTATATAAGATATTTAAGTTAATTAAATATTATAAAATTAGGCAATTTCAAATTAATTTTTGGAGTTGCCTTTTTTTCGTTGACTTTAAAAAAATGTAATACTACAATGAAGCTGATTTGGATTAAATGTATTCTGGCTAACATTTCCAGTGACGGAAGCAATAACAAGTGGTGTAGGGTATATTTTTTATAGGAAGTTTTTAAGAATGAAATAAAGAGAAAATATTTATCATATTACTATTATATTTATTTTAGATTTGTTATAATCGTATAAAGAGAGGAGTGAGGGCATATGACAAATATGATTTGGACAACATTACAAGAGTATACAAATGAGATAAAAGAAGTGTATGGATGTCATTTAAAAAATGTTATTTTATATGGTTCATATGCACGTGGAGACCAAAACGAAGAATCGGATATAGATATAATGATATTGGTTGATTTGGATGAACAGAATATAAAAGATTATGATGCAAAATTATCAGATATAACATTCGATATTAATTTGGACAATGACTTGATGATAATGCCTATAGTAAAAAATGAAAATCATTTTAGAAAATGGATTGAAGCATATCCTTTTTATAGAAATATAGAAAAGGAGGGGGTAAAATTATATGCTGCATAGTGATGAAGGAAATATTTTTGATTTGGCAAGACACAGATTAGATGTTGCGAAAGAAGATTTAGAAACTGCAATTAGTAACTTGAAAGAAGAACATTATAGAGCAGCTAATAATAGAGCTTACTATAGTATATATCATTCTATTTGTGCAGTTTTTGCTTTAGAAAATGTTGCCTATAAAAGACATAAAGATACATTGGCAAATTTTAATAAGAATTATATAAAAACAGAGATTTTTTCGAAAGATTTAGGAAGAAAAATTAGCAAAGCGCAGACTGTTAGGCACAATTCCGATTATGACGATTTTTATTTAATAACGAAGGAAGAGACAGTTCAGCAGATTGAAACAGCAGAACAGTTGCTAGATGCTGTGGAAATTTACATAGAAGATAAAATAAGAGAAAATAATTAAAGATTAGGATAATAAATGTTAAACATTTATTATCCTTTTTAAGAGTAAATTAGGAGGAATTATGTTGTTGGACAAACAAATAGAAATATCAAAAGAATTAATGGATTTTATTAAGGACAGTCCTACAGCTTTTCACGTTGTTAAGAATTTTTCAACAATGCTGGAGAAGGCAGGATTTATAAAATTAAACGAGAGAAATAAATGGAAGATTGAACAGGGTGGAAAGTATTATGTTACAAGAAATGATTCATCAATAATTGCTTTTCAAGTGCCTGATAATATGGATTTTTACAATTTTCAAATAGCAGCAGCACATAGCGATTCGCCTGCATTTAAAATAAAAGAAAATCCTGAAATGGTTGAAGACAATAATTACGTAACATTAAATGTGGAAAAATACGGTGGAATGCTTATGGCACCTTGGCTTGACAGACCACTTTCGGTAGCAGGACGTGTTATTGTAAAAGATGGAAATACGTTAAAGCCGGTTCTTTTAAATGTAGATAGGAATTTGTGCCTGATTCCAAATCTTGCAATTCACATGAACAGGAATGCTAATAATGGAATATCATATAATCCACAAAAAGATATGATTCCGCTGTTTGGCGAAATTGCTTCAAAAGACAAATTTGACCAAATAATTGCAAATGAGGCAGGTGTAGCAATAGAGGATATTATTAGTACAGATTTGTTTTTGTATAATAGAGAATGCGGAACAATATGGGGTGCAGATAATGAATTTATGTCAGCTCCAAGACTAGATGATGTAATGTGTGCATTTAGTTGTATTAAAGCTTTAACAGATAATAAGGAAAATAACAAAAGTGTTAATGTATGTGCTATTTTTGACAATGAAGAGGTAGGAAGTACAACAAAGCAGGGAGCAGATTCTTCATTTCTTTATGATGTACTTTCAAGAATTTCAATGTGTATGGGAAAAGACAGTGAGGATTTTATAAGAGTGTGTGCATCATCATTTATGCTTTCAGCAGACAATGCTCATGCAGTACATCCTAATTATAAGGAAAAAGCAGACCCTACTAACCGACCATATATGAACAAAGGAATTGTTATAAAATATAATGCAAATCAAAAATACACAACAGATGCAATATCGGCATCAATATTTAAAGAAATATGCAAGAAAGTAGGAGTAGAAGTTCAGTCATATGTTAACCGTTCAGATATTCCGGGTGGCTCAACACTTGGTAATATTTCAAACAGTCATGTTTCACTTAACACAGTAGATATAGGACTTGCACAGCTTGCAATGCATTCACCTTATGAAACTGCAGGGGTAAAGGATACAGAGTATATGATAAAAGCTGTAAAGAAATTCTATGAAACAGCAATTATGGCAGATGAAGAAGGAATATATAGATTAATAGGATGAGATTATTATGAGAATAGCACTTCTATGAGGTAGAAATCATGCTTAGACTCCCGGAAATAGCTTGAAAATACAAAAAGAAAAAAATTAAAACTTAAATGCACTAAAATACTATTCTAAATCGTGTTAGTTAATGAAAGGAGTTAAGATGCTAAACATTCAAACAGAACAACAATATAACGAGATAGTAGAAAATTATTCTGACATGATTTTTAGAATAGCATATCAATATTTGTTTAATAAATATGACGCTGAAGATATTGTGCAGGAGGTTTTTGTAAAGCTATTGACTAAAAGAGTTATTTTTAAAGATGAAGAGCATATTAAATCCTGGCTGATCAGAGTAACTATTAATCAATGTCTGGACTATAAGAAATCTTTAACAAAGAAGAGTACAGTACCAATTGAGAATATGGAAATTCCTTTTGAACAAAAAGAAGGAGAAATTCTCGAAGAGCTTCAATTGCTAAAGGAGGATGAGCGAAATGTCCTTTATTTGCATTATTATGAAGGATATAAAATAAAGGAAATTGCAAAAATCCTAAAACAAAAACAAAACACAATTAATTCAAAACTTACAAGAGCTCGAAAAAAATTAAAAGAGATAATGGAGGTTGAATATGAATAGCGATTATAAAAGTGCACTGGACAAAATTCATCTTGAACAGAATAAAAAGGAAGAGATGAAGCAGTTATTCAGAAAAAATAATATGAGAAGAAAAATTAATTTTATTAAACCGGCAGTTGCTGTTGCAGCATGTATGGCACTTTTTGTTGGTATTAGCCAGCTTGGAAATAATCAGGCTACAACAAATAGCCAGTCTGGTTTTTCTATTAGGGTAAATGCACAAACATTGACAAAAGGTGATTCATCAATAGATGACACAAATGGATTTGCCGGAGCAATGTGTGGCAGCGAAGAAAATAGTCAGGTTAGTTATAGCATAGAATTTCCGGTAACATGTAAGGGTAAGAACATTGACAAAATTACTTATGACATAAAAGATGCGGTTTTTCAAATAACAAATCCTGAAGGAAATAGTATTGTAAAGGAAGGAAAGAAAACATCAAAACTTCTTAATGTGCCTGGTTCAATAGCAGGTTGTGATGATAAAAATACAAAGGAAGAAGATTACACTAAATCTCAGTACACATCGCTTACGGTTGATTATGATAAACAGAAAGATGCACAAACATACATTGGAATAGCTTACGATTCTAAATATCTATCAAAGGAACAAAAGGCTATAATAGCAAAACTAGATGCTTTTAATGGAACTTTGGAAGATAAAAAAGCAGTATATGAACAGTTATACAAGAATGTGGAGATTAGCTGTACAGTAACTTACAAAGATAAAACTAAGGAAACAAAGAAAATAAAGGTAACACCTAAGATTGGAAAAATTTCAGACTTGAATCCGGATGGATTAAATCAGGGTAAAAAAAATCCAAAGGCGGATAGTAAGATAGTTTATACAGTTTATAGTATAAAATAGAGAGAACCATAGTTTATGAGAGTGGAAATACAAAGTATGAAAAACTAAATATAAAAAAGGCGGCTGCAAAAATAATCATTGTTATTAATGCAGCCGCTTTGTTGCATTTTTGGGTACTAGTTATTTTTATGAATTCAAAAAAATCCCCCCATTGTAGTTGAAGGTACAAGATTAAGTTTTTAATTTAATATTAAGTTTTTAGTGAAAAGCTTAAGTGACTAATATAATTTAACTGATGAGTATTATAACAGATACATATTATGAAAACAAATCAGTTAAAAAACATATTTATATGTATTATAAAAAATGTGTACATGTCGTTATAGAAATATATAAATATGAAAAATATATACATATCGTTATATAAATATGAAAAAGGTAACCGCTAATCATAAAACACAAAAAAAGATTATGGGAAGATTATGGGAGATTATGGGAGACTGTGAAAACATATGGAAAAATATTACAAAAAATGTTACCATACAAATAATTGTATGCAAATAGAGGAAATTAAATATGACATTACAACAATTAAAATATGCAATAACAGTAGCAGAAACAGGAACTATAACAGAGGCAGCCAATAAGCTGTACATTTCTCAGCCAAGCCTCACCAATGCTATACATGAATTGGAGAAGGAGATGAATATTATAATATTCAACAGAACTAACAAGGGAATCAGCATTTCAAAGGAAGGAGAAGATTTCTTGGGATATGCAAGACAGGTGTTAGAGCAGGCGGCAATTTTAGAGGACAAGTACAAAGGAAACAACGGTGGAAAGAAGCAGTTTTGCGTTTCAACACAACACTATTCTTTTGCAGTTAATGCTTTTGTTGATTTAATAAAAAAATACGGTCAGGACGAATATGATTTCAGCCTAAGAGAAACACAAACTTATGAAATTATAGAAGATGTGGCAAGAATGCGAAGCGAGATAGGAATTCTGTTCTTAAATGATTTTAATGAAAAAGTAATTCAGAAAATTTTAAAATCTCATGATTTGGAATTCCACCAGTTATTTGTGGCAAGCCCTCATGTATTTATTAGCAGAAAACATCCACTTGCAGGAAATACAGTGATTACTAATGAAGAATTGGAGCAATACCCATACCTTTCTTTTGAACAGGGAGAGCATAATTCATTTTATTTTTCAGAAGAAATTTTTTCGGCTTCTGAGCGCAAAAAGAACATAAGAGTTAGGGATAGGGCAACTTTGTTTAACCTGCTTATAGGTCTAAATGGTTACACTGTTTGTAGTGGTGTTATTGACAAAAAATTAAATGGTAAAGATATTATTGCTGTACCTTTGGCAGATGAAAGTGATATGAGAATAGGTTATATTACCCATAAGAAAGGCAGAATCAGCGGACTGGGATATACATATTTAGAAGTGTTAAAAAAATATTTTGAGTAATCATACTCTTTTAAACAATAAAAAATTCCAAGAATAAACTGTTAAAATAATAAGGAAATCAGTAATAAATTCACTTAAGAAAACAGGTTGTTTATAGTTTAAAACTATGGACAACCTGTTTTTTTTTTATATTTTTCAATAAACTATATATTAAGTATAATAACTCCTATCAAACAAGTATGAAATGGAGGGGGAAAGAAAACAGATTTAAGCCTTCGAAATATGGTAAAGGCAACAGAACAGATAAAAAAAGTTTCTTAAAATATGATGAGAAAATTTAAGTTTTTTTCAGATATAAAATAATAAGAAATTAAAAAAATATTATAAAGAGCAAGCATAGGAGGAAAAAATATGAGTAAGTTACAGACACCTTTTAGATAGGATTTTGTAGGAAGCTTCTTAAGACCTGAGAAGCTTAAAAAAGCAAGAAATCAGTTCGACAATGGAAGTATAGGGTACGACGAACTTAAAAAGGTTGAGGATGAAAGCATAACAGAATTAATTACTAAAGTGAAAGAATTAGGATACAACGTTATAACAGACGGCGAATTTAGAAGAGCAACATGGCATCTTGATTTTATGTGGGGATTTGATGGAGTAGGTCATGCACCTACAAAGACAGGTTTACCTTTCCACGGTGAGGATGCAATGGTTGATGATACATATTTGGTAGGAAAAGTTGGCATAAAAGAAGAGCATCCTTTCGTAGAACATTTCAAATTTGTAAAACAGTTTGAAGATGAAAACACAGTTGCAAAGCAGACTATGCCATCACCTGCACAGTTTTTGGCACAGTTTACAATGCCATTTAACAGAGAACATACATTAAAATATTATGCTACAGATAAGGAATTAGCAGAGGATATTGTAAAAGCATACGGCAAGGTTATTAATGATTTGTATGAAGCAGGATGCAGAAACATACAGTTAGATGACTGCACATGGGGAATGATGGCTGACAAGTCAGGTCATTTGGCATACGGTACAACACAGGAGGGCTTAAAAGAAATTCAGAAAATCCATAGAGATATAAATAACAAGGTAATAAAAAATGCACCTGCTGATATGGTAATCAATACACATGTATGTCGTGGAAATTTCCATTCAACATATGCTAACAGCGGAGCATATGACCCGGTAGCAGATATATTGTTCGGTGAGGAAAATGTAGATGCATATTATCTTGAATTCGATGATGAACGTTCAGGCGGTTTTGAACCACTTGCAAAAGTTTCAGGAGACAAGAAAGTAGTACTTGGCTTGATTACAACTAAGTCACCTAAGTTGGAAAATAAAGAGGAAGTAATAAATAGAATACACGAAGCAGAAAAATACATTCCATTAGACAGACTTTACTTAAGCCCTCAGTGTGGGTTCGCATCATGTGAGATTGGAAACAAACTTACAGAAGAAGAACAGTGGGCCAAGCTTACACTTGTTAAGGAAATAGCCAAAGAAGTTTGGGGATAGTTGTGGAATTATAAACTAGCTAGCTGATGATATGAAGAGTAAACTTAATAGGGGTCAGTTTGTGAAAAAAAGCCTCCTTCCAATGTATTATAATGTAACTATGAAAGATTCTAATAACAGTGGATAACTAGAATCAAAAGTAGAAACATTAAAATACAAGTAGAAGGAGGTTTTTTGTTATGAAAAATTGGCAGAAAAAAGTACTTGCTGTTGTACTTGCAGTAGCACTGATTGTAACAGGCTTTGCAACATCGACTTTTATGGATGGCAACA